>CALVHG010000124.1 GCA_944327285.1 uncultured Desulfovibrio sp.
ATGTACGCACAGCATACGCTTGAGACACTCAAACAATACTCTAAACCCTCGAGACCGCTCCCGTAGATCACAGAAAAACGATTTAAGCTAACGCCTGGTCCGACTCCAGCAGACGGGGCAAAAAGGCGTACAGCTCGGACAAAAGATATAATGAGCCGCAAATCAGAACTGGAGCCCGATCCGGGTCTGCGCCGGGGGGAGGCGGCACGGCGGCGGCCAGTCGCAGCGCGGAGGACACGTCGTCCGTGACGTGCGCCGTATGGGGCGCGTGCGCGTTAAGGAAGGCGGCGACTTCTCCGGCATCGGCGGCGCGTTCGTTATGCAAGCCCGGCACGAAGAAGGGCGCGGCCGGAACCTGCCGATGCAGCAGGGCCGCGGCGGGCTGCCATTCCTTATCTCCCAGACAGGAATACAGCACGGCGCGGGGCGTCAGGCCGCGATCCTGAAGATGCCGTATCAGCGACTGCATGCCGTGGGCATTGTGCGCGCCGTCGAGCAGCAGCGGCGGCAACGGCGCGGCAAGGCCGGGCAAGCACACGCCTTCGGCCAGCTGGAGCCGTCCCGGAATGAAAGCGGAGGCAAGGCCGCGCGCCTGCGCGGCGGCATCGTCAGACGACGAGCCGAGACGCGACGCCAGAAACTTCCAGACCGCCAGCGCCAGCCCGGCATTACCGCGCTGATGCGCGCCCGCAAGGCCCAGCGGCAGAGCATCGTCCAGCGGCGCGACAAAGGACAGCGACGCGCCTTGCCGGGCGGCAGCCGCGCGGAGCTCCTCCGCGGCGTCAGGGAACTGGGGAGCGCTGAACACGGGCGCGGCCGAGCGGATGGCCGCGGCCTTATCCGCCGCAATATGGCGCAGCGTCGGCCCCAGAATGGCCGCATGGTCCTTGGCAATGGGGACATAGGCCAGCACGTCGGCCGCAAGGGCCGTCGTGGCGTCGTAGCGTCCGCCCAGACCGGCCTCCATGACGGCCAGAGAAACGCCTTCCCGCGCAAAAAGCAGCACGGCCAGCACGGTCAGAAATTCAAAATAGGTCAGCTCCGGCCCGCAACGGACAACCTCGTTGGCGGCGTCAACCCACGTTGCGCACGGCAGCGGACGTCCGTTAATGCGTATGCGCTCGTCCGGCAGCACGAAATGGGGGGAGGTATAGAGGCCGACCTTGTGCCCATGCGTCTGGGCAAGGGAGGCAAGAAAAGTGGATGTGGACCCCTTGCCGTTGGTTCCCAGCACCTGCGCCACCAGAAAGGGCGGGCGCGACAGGCCGAGGGCGCGCAACGCATCAACCATGCGATGCAGGGACAAATCCATATGAAAGAAGCCGCGCCCGTCAAGATGGCGCAGGATATCGGCACACGAAGAAAAGGAAACGCTGTTCATGGGCGCAGTGTAACAGAACCCCCGGACATTGCCAGAGGGCCGCGAGAGGCGGAACGCGGCAGGCATGCTTGCGCCCGGCACGCTTGTTTTCTATGGTAACTCCCCTTGCATACAGGAGTCCTTCATATGCCGCGTTTGTCCGATCTGCCGTTCCGCCGTCAGGAGCTGGCCCTTGTCGCCATCACCATGTTCTGGGGCGGCACATTTCCCATTATTCATTATGCGCTGACGATCTGCGGACCGTTCTTCTTTGTGGGCTGCCGTTTCATTCTGGCCGCCCTGCTTCTGGGTTTCTGCTTTCGCAAGGCCTTGCGGGAGGCCGCGCCGCATGACGTTTTTGCCGGATGCGTCATCGGCGTCGCAGCCTTTCTCGGCTACTTTCTGCAAACCTACGGCCTGCAGACCATCAGCAGCAGCCGTTCGGCCTTTCTGACGGCGCTGTATGTGCCGCTGGTGCCGATCATGCAATGGCTTTTTCTGCGCCGCCCCCCGACGTTCATGAACTGGATCGGGGTGCTCTGCGCCTTTGCCGGTCTGCTGCTCATGGCCGGGCCGGGTAACGCCGGCGGCAGTTTCGGCAGGGGCGAAGCGGCGACGCTGTGCGGCGCTGTCGTCTTTGCCGGGGAAATCATCGCCATCGGCTTTTTTGCCGGGCGCGTGCAGTTGCAGTGCGTCACCTTTGTGCAGCTTCTGACAGCGGGCGTCCTCTCGCTGCTGCTCATGATCGTGACGGGCGAACCCGCGCCCGCCTCTCGTCTTGATCTGGCTCTGGCGCTCGCGGCCGGGCTGGGTCTTGCCACGGCCATCATACAATTGACCATGAACTGGGCGCAGCGCTCCGTCTCCCCTACCCGCGCCACCCTCATCTACGCCAGCGAACCTGTCTGGGGCGGTTTTTTCGGACGCCTCACGGGCGACCGCCTGCCCCTTCCGGCCCTGATAGGCGCGGCCTGCATTGTCACCGGGGTTCTGGTCAGCGAATGGAAACGAAAAAAATAATACCTCCAAAAAATTTTTTGCGGATTCTGTTGACAAGAGAGGGGCATTTGCGTAGAAGTCTTTTCACGCGATGCGTTGCGGGTCATTAGCTCAATTGGTAGAGCAGCTGACTCTTAATCAGTTGGTTCGGGGTTCGAGTCCCTGATGGCCCACCAGAAGAAAACGAGCCTCCGTGGAAACACGGAGGCTTTTTTCATTTCCAGCGCAACAGCCTCTTGCCAGCGCCGCTTTCATGCCTATTTACCGGCCATGAAATACACGACTCTTTTTTGCGGGGTCCTGGCTGCCGCCCTTCTCTGCCCGCAAGGAGCAAGAGCCATGCAAGAGACCTCCCCCATGCCGCCGCTCACGGCCCGCGAAGCGGACGTGATCGAGCGCAAGGCTACGGAAGCCCCCTTTAGCGGGGAATATGTTCACACCTACGCCGCCGGAACCTATGTCTGCCGCCGCTGCGGTCTGCCGCTGTACCGTTCCGGCGACAAGTTCGATTCCGGGTGCGGCTGGCCCGCCTTTGACGATGCCGTGCCCGGCGCGGTCAAGCGTCTGCCCGATGCCGACGGTCAGCGCACGGAAATCCTGTGCGCCCACTGCGGCGCGCATCTGGGCCATGTTTTTGAAGGCGAAGGCTTTACGCCCAAGAATACCCGTCACTGCGTCAACTCGCTGTCCATGCGCTTCTTTCCCGCAGGCAGCGACAAGGAAAAGGCCGCCTGGCAGCGTCTGAAGGACACGGCCGCAACAGATCCCGGCCTCCAGACCGCCATTGTTGCCGGCGGTTGCTTCTGGGGCATTGAGCACGGCCTGCGCTCTCTGCCCGGCGTCGTTGACGCGGTTTCGGGATATACCGGCGGACATGTGCCCAATCCCACCTATGAACAGGTCTGCACCGGAACCACTGGTCATGCCGAAGCTGTGCGCGTTGTCTTCGATCCCTCGCGCATCAGCTATGAGCAGATCCTGAAACGCTTCTTTGAGCTGCACGACCCCACCCAGTACAAGCGGCAGGGCCCGGATATCGGCGAGCAGTACCGTTCCGCCGTCTTCTATGCCGACGAGAAGCAGAAGGCCGTTGCCGAGGCGCTTGTCGCGCGTCTCCGGGAACTGGGCTATAACGTCGTTACCGAATTGACGCCCGCGGCAACCTTCTATAATGCCGAGGACTATCATCAGCGCTTTACCGAGCGCACAGGGCGCGGCGCCTGCCATGCCCCGCGCAAGCGCTTTGACGTTCGCGCCGACGGCACGCCGGTCACGCGCTAACCGGTTGTGATATTGGGGGGAAGGAAACCCCCTTATCTCTGCTGTCGATGCCCGTAGCTTCCTTCGTCGCAACGGGCACGGCCTGCGGCCGCCATCCGGTCGCGGCTGGCGCACAAGGGAATTACAAGAACGCCTTTTCTCGCTTCGCTATGAAAAGGCTTGGCCTTCCCCCCAAGCCCCCCATCCTTCCCCCAACGCGCTTTTTTTCGAGAGAATAAAACAATACGGGGACGCAAAAGCCTTCTCCACGTCTGCCGCGTCCCCCGGAAGCCCAAAAACAGAAAGCAAAGATTTTCTCCATAGCAAAAGGCCCGCTCAAAGAGCGGGCCTTTCTGCTTGCTTATATGAGATTGGCGGGAAACCTATTCGGCGCCCTGCTTGTGTTCGGCTATGACCTTATCCACGATGGGCTGCGGCGCTTCTTCATAGTGGGCAAATTCCATGGTGAAGAAGCCCTGACCGGCAGTCATGGAGCGCAGGTCGGGAGCGTAGCGCAGCACTTCGCTCATGGGCACGTGGGCCTTGATTTCCGTCACGCCGCCCGCGGAGTCGGAACCGAGCACCTTGCCGCGACGCGAAGACAGGTCGCCGATAACGTCGCCCATGCTTTCGTCGGGCACGGACACGGTCAGCAGCACGATGGGTTCGAGCAGCACCGGCTTGAGGCTTTCCATAGCCTTCTTGAAGGCCAGCGAACCGGCCACCTTGAAGGCCATTTCAGAAGAGTCCACGGTGTGATAGCTGCCGTCGTAAAGTTTGACGCGGAAGTCCACCACCTGGCAGCCGGCAAGGAAGCCGCGCGCGGCCGCTTCCTGGATGCCCTTGTCAATGGCGGGGATATACTGGCGGGGAATCACGCCGCCCACAATGGCGTCTTCAAAGACATAGCCCGCGCCGCGCGGCAGCCCTTCCATTTCGATCCAGCAGTCGCCGAACTGGCCGCGGCCGCCGGACTGCTTCTTATGGCGGCCCTGCACCTGGCACTTGCCGCGCACGGTTTCACGGTAGGGAACCTTGGGCGTCTTGAGCACGATATCGACCTTAAAGCGGCGTTTGGCCTTTTCCACGGACAGCTCGATGTGCAGCTGTCCCATGCCGGAAAGCAGGATGTCGCCGTTTTCTTCGTCGCGGGCCAGACGCAGGGTGATGTCTTCATCCAACAGACGCTGAATGGCGGCATACACCTTGTCTTCGTCGCCCTTTTCCTTGGGAGCCAGCGCGTAGGTAATGAGCTGCGGCGGCAGGGTCGGCTGCGGCAGCACAAAGGGCGCCTTTTCGTCGCACAGGGTGTCGCCGGTGCGGGTATTCTTCAGCTTGGCCACGGCCACGATGGCGCCGGGGCCGACCTCGTCCTTGCACTGGGCCTGCGTCTTGCCGTTGAGATAGAGAATGCTGCCCAGACGTTCGTTTTCGCCCGAACGCATATTTTTCAGAGTGGCGTCGCCCTTGATGGTGCCGGAGAGGACGCGCAGAAGAGAAAGCTGCCCGGTGAAGGGGTCGCTCAAGGTCTTGAACACAAAAGCGGAAAGCGGCGCATTGGGATCGGCCGTGTGTTCCGCGCCCGCGGCATCCGTAAAGGCCGGACGCTCCTGCGGGGAAGGCAGGAGCTGCTGCACGGCATCCAGAATGGCGCGACCGCCCTTGTCCTGCAGGGCCGCGCAGACCAGCACCGGCGAAAGCTCGCCCTTGATCACGCCCGCGCGCAGACCGGCGGCCAGCGAATCAGGAGCAAGGCTGCCCTCTTCCAGATACTGTTCCATGAGGGTTTCATCGCTTTCCGCGATATTTTCCACGGTCACGTCGTGCAGCAGGGTCACGTCGTCGGCCAGTTCCGCGGGAACGTCACCTTCGGTAACGCCACCGTCAGGGCCGAAGAACCAGGCCTTGCCCGCCAGCACGTCCACATAGCCTACAAAATCCTCGCCCTTGCGGATGGGCAGCTGCAAAGCAACCGGTTTTATGCCAAGGGCGGTCAGGCTGTCGAAGGCCATCTGGAAATCGGCGCGATCGCGATCCATCTTGTTGATGGCAATGATGGCGGGCAGTTTGTCGTCGCGCACGACCTGCCAGAACTTCTTGGTCAGCGGGCGCACGCCGTCTACGGCGTCAATGACGAACAGGACGCCGTCCACCCCCTTGAGCAGATATTCCATATCGCCGGTAAAGTTGCCGTCGCCGGGAATGTCCAGCAGGAAATGACGATTCTTGTTCCACAAATAGGTCGCGCACGCGGGCTGAATGGAGCCGCGACGGCGGATTTCTTCGGGCTCGTAATCCAGGCTGGTGCTGCCTTCCTCGATAGCGCCCATGCGGCTGATGGCCTGCGCGTCAAAAAGCAGCATTTCCGCCAGCGACGTTTTGCCGCAACCGCCGGTGCCCACAAGGGCAAAAGTGCGTTGGGTTTCCAGGTTGGACATCGATTTACTCCCTTTATTGCGATATGGCGGGCAGCGCCGCGCCGGGTGAACGACAAGGGAAAGGCGCGGGAGCCCTGCTCCTTCGCACCGTAGTCTAAGCATAGCGCGTTGCAGACGAAAAGGGAAGGGGCTGCGCGTCTTGACTTGTGCGCCCGAACGCCCCACATAAGAGAAAGCGACGGGAGATTCCGCTTCCCGCCGCCTCTTCTTGTACAGTCAGAGTGTTTTACCTTTGAAAACGGCAACACGCGAGGCGGCGACACAGGCCACCCGGCCAGAACCAAGCGGAAAGACTGCATTTTCCCGCGAAACGACAGGCCATCATATGGCTGAAACGCAACGCGCTTCAGCCTGAAAAGACTCTAAGGAGACCATCCCATGATCATGTGGGCCATCATAGGCATCGTCGGCCTTGCGGCGCTGGTCATCAGCTTTCGCATCGCGCGTCGGCGCAGCCTCTCCCTCGACGGCTACCGCGCCCGCCGGGATGCCGAATTTCAGAAACAAGAACAGGAAATGGACGCCGCCGCCTTCCGCATGCCCTCCCGCGAGCGGCTGCATATTGTCCGCGCGGGGCTGGAAGACTTGCTGCGCCTTGCCGACTACCCCGCGGGCTACAGCCTTGACGCCCCGGAAGGCGCTCAGGCTGGAACCATCCTGTTCCAGACGCCGGACGGACCGCTGCATCTCGGCTTTGTCAGCCGCGAAAGCCTGCCCCCCGTCCAGTGGAACAGCCGCAGCTCTCACTGCGGCGCGCATGCGGCCCCCGGCCTCTGGCGCGTCTGGAACGAGGAGCGCGGCGAGGACTTTCCCTCTATGGCGGCCCTCATGCAGCGCATGGATCAGTTCCTGCGCGGCGGCCCGCTCTTTGACGAAGAGCTGCCCGAAATCAGCCGCCGCTTTGCCGGGCATATGCCGTTCTAGGCTCAGGACTCATTACGTTTTGTCTTGAGGGGGAAGGACCCCCTTTGCTCTGCTGTCGATGCCCGTAGCTTCCTTCGTCGCAACGGGCACGGCCTGCGGCCGCCCGTCGGGTCGCTGCTCGCGGCAAAAAGGGGTTCCTTCCCCCTCAAACTCCCCATCCTCCCCAAAACCCGCGCACTGTGTTTAACGGGTAAATATGAACATTTTTGTAACATACAATAATATTTTATTTTTTAATATCATGAATGGGAGATACGCCGGAGAATTAACATTTGATAATGAGTCCTGCCCCTAGAGCATCTTGCCATTGAAAAAGGCAAAATACGAGGCAGCGGCTCAGGGCCGTATGGTTTGAAATGCAAAACGTTCCAAACTTGCTCCAGCGGCTGCCAACACTAATTTTACAAATTATTTCAACAATAAAATAATTTTTCAGTACATACTCTGCTTGCCTTTAAAGGCGGTGTTGTCCTGTGCCCCTATCTCTTCCCTTGATAAAAGCGCGCTGGGGAAGGGATGGGGGGCTTGGGGGGAAGGGAACCCCCTCTCGCGCGAGCAGCGACCGGATGGCGGCCGCAGGCCGTGCCCGTTGCGACGAAGGAAGCTACGGGCATCGACAGCAGAGATGA
>CALVHG010000125.1 GCA_944327285.1 uncultured Desulfovibrio sp.
ATCCGCATGAAGGAGCTTGCGGAGCAGGCGGCCACCGGCACCTACGATTCCACCCAGCGCCTGATGATTGACAGCGAGTTTCAGCAGATGGCCTCGGAAATCGAGCGCATAGCCCGCGCCACGGATTTCAACGGCATCCATTTGCTGGACGGTTCGCTTTCCGGCCCGCACGACGGCTCGCAGATGGAAGCGACCGGCGCGCTCAAGATTCACTTCGGCACAAGCAACGACAGCGCGGAGGACTATTATTACATAGAGATCGGCGACGCCACCCTGAAGGGGCTGGGCCTGATGGACGGCGGGGAAAATGCGGGAAACAATCAAGGGGCGGGGAATGTGGGGGGCGGCGGGGGAGGGGCGGGATATGGCGGCGTGCCAGCACTAAACGACAAAGTACAGCAAAACGTGCAACAGTCTTTTCCTTCTGGAATTATCTCTTTTGCAATTATACCTGCTGGAACTACTAATCTGTCGATACAAATTAATGATAGACAACAAAATGATGATATTCAGATATTTACCCGTGATGGTAGACATCTTGCCGGGACGAGTCTTAATAGTTGGTATGTACAACAACCTGGATCAACAGCATTTATAAATGAGAATAATGGATTCCTTACAGGTGCGAGCTACGATAAAACCTACTTAAACGGATCAGGAAACGACTTACCATTTATAGATAGCTCAACATTGCATAATTTTTCTTATAATGGAATGAATTTTGGCTACACTGGAAATGGAAACCCCATGATGACACCAGACATAGACAAACATATTGAAAACCTAACAATAGATAACATTACAGAAGATTTAATAATTATTTTCGCTGGCAGCGGTGAGGTAAGCGTCACCGCCAACTGGACAACAATGCCCGCGCCGGGAACGCAGCCGGGGGGCGACCCCACCCAGCCGGTCGATCCGGCGCTGCCGAATGCGGAAGGCGGCACGCTCATATCCATCAAAACGCAGGAACTGGCCCAGAAGGCCATTGTGCGTCTCAATGACGCCATTGTCCGTAAAGATCAGATTCGTGCCCACCTCGGCGCGGTGCAGAACAGGCTGGAAAACACCGTCACCAACCTCAATATTCAGGCCGAAAACCTGCAAAACGCCGAATCCCGCATCTCGGACGTGGACGTGGCCACGGAAATGACCACCTTCGTCCGCAACCAGATTCTTACCCAGACGGCCACGGCCATGCTTTCGCAGGCTAACGCCTTCCCTCACATGCTCCTCCAGCTGGTCGGGGGATAAGAGACCGGACTCGTCAGCGCAATGACGTATTTTTCAGCCCCATGTGGAAAAAGAGCTTTGCCCTTGCCGACTGAAAGTCCGCAAGGGCTTTGCTTATCCGCGTTTCGGCCTCTGTCAGACGGGTCTGCGCGTCGATAAGCTCCGTTACCGTTCCGATCTTGTTGCGGTAGCGCTCGCTTGCCATGGCGTAGGTTTCCTCGGCGACCTTCAGCCCCTCCTGAGCGGTCTGATACACCTCCCGCGCGGCGCGAATGTCCATCAGCGCCGTCAGCACGTCCGTTCTGGCGGCGGCCAGCGTATCCCGGTAGGCCGCCCGCAGGCCCCGCACGCGCTCTCTGTCCCGCGCAACGCCAAAGGCTGTGCGGCCGCCTTCAAAAAACGGCCAGGTGACGTTGACGCCTACGGACCAGTACTCGCGATTATAGTCGGTATAGCGTCTGTCGGCGTAGTCCCGGCTGGAAGACATCCAGTCCGATGTCACATCGACCTGCGGCAGGGCCTCGCCCGCCGTGGCCAGCGCGGTCTTTTCCGCCGCTTCGATGCTTTTTTGGGCGATGCGGATGTCAGGACGATTCCTGCCTGCCAGCTCCAGCGCTTTTTTTTCGCTGTAATCGTCCTTGCGCGGGTAATTCTCAAGCGCGCCTTTATAGGCAATCTTTTCTTCCGGCGAATGCCCCAGAAAACGGTTAAGGCGCATTTCCGCCGCGCGGATGGCGTTGCGCGTGGTAATAAGCTGCTCCTGCGCCTGCGACAGCTCCACCTTATTTTGCAGCACGTTCACATAGGGAGCCATCCCCACATCGGAAAAAGACTGCGCCGCTTCAAGCTGCGTCCTGATCCGCCGTATGGAATCTTCCACATAGCGCAGATCGCGCCGGGCCTGAAGAAGCTGGAAAAATTCCATCTGGATATTGGCGATCAGTTCAAGCTCCGCATGGCGCAGCTCCTCGGCGGCAATGTCTTTTTCTATGCGCGTTCGCTGCAAATTGTTCAGGTGGACAAAACCGGCAAACAAAGACCAGGTGGCGCGCAGCCCCTTGCCCCTGCTCGTATTGGAAAGCTCGTCTACGCTGCCGTAGGCTCCGCTGTTCCTGAGGCGGCTTCTGCTCGTCACCAGCGAAAGCCGGGGCCAGAAATAGCTCTGCGACACGCCGATCTCCATGCGGGCGCTCTCCAGCGCATGGATTTTTTCCTCCAGCGACGGATTCACCCGCAACGCCCGCTCTATGGCGGATTCCAGCGTATATTCCCGCGCGACGGCCTGCGTCGCAAAAAACAGCGCGCAAAGCGCAAGACCCGCGCAAAGTTTGCCTGTTATCGTCATGCCTTCACCTGGAGCCTTTTCAGTCTGAAACGCCGTGCGTTTCCAACCATACGGTCTGTCGTTTCGCGAAAAACGCGGTCTTTCCGCCCTGGTTCCGCGTCGCCTTTCTCCAAAAAACGCTCTATTCCCTCAGGGCCCTGTCCCAGTTGCGCAGCAGAGGTTCCAGAATATAGGACAAGACCGTCTGCTTTCTGGTCGTGATGAACACGGTCACCGGCATGCCCGGCGAAAGATAAATTTTTTGCGACGTTTCTGCGGATTCGGGAAAAAGCCGCACATAACAGAGGTAATACGGCACCATGCCCGCGGAGGTCTGTTCCTCCTGCCTGTCCGCCGCGATGGAAACAACCCTGGCCGGAACAAGGGGCGTCGCGCTGCGATCAAAGGCGTCAAGCTGCGCCTGCGCCGCCTGGCCGACATGAACATCCGCAATCTCATGCACCGGGATATGCACCTTCGCCACCAGAGGCGAATTTTCCGGCACGATGTCCATCAGCCTTTGGCCGGGGGAGATGACTCCGCCGGGCGAATGCACCTCCAGCCCGACAATACAGCCGGAAACAGGCGCGACCACTTCAAGCCGCTCCTGCGTATCCCGCAGCGGCCGCAGCTGTTCGCGCGTTTGCAAAATCTTACTGTCCAGCTCGTTTATTTCCTTTGCGGCCTGCTCGATAATCCCGATGGTCAGCCCTTCTTTCTGGAGCTGAAGTCCGCTTTTTTCCTGCTCTGTAGCGGCTATGGTCTGGCGCAGCTTGCCGCGGCTCCCCTTGTGTGTGGCAAGCTGCCGCTCCAGCTCCAGCACCTGCGACTTTTCCAGATACTTCTTTGCCACAAGAATGCGCTTGGCCCCCAGCTCCTCCGCCAGCGTGGCAATGATGGCCCTTTCCGCGCGCATTTCTTCCTGAAGACCAAGAATCTGCTGGCTTATCTGCGCGATCTGCGAATCCAGCAGCTCTACCTGACTCCGGTAGGAGGCGCGTCTGGCCTCAAACATCTTCCGCTCGCTTTCCAGCACGTCGCCGCTGTCGTAGGCCCTTGCCAGCTCAAGCAGTTCGCCATCCCAGCGGATTGGCTGAAACAGGGCTTTCTCCGCCTCATAACGGCTTCTGGCGGCAAGAAACAAAATCAGATTCTTGTTCGCCATATCCACCGAAGAGCTGACCGTAACGCTTTTCAGGGTGATGAGCGGCTGGCCGGCGCGCACCCTGTCGCCTTCGCGCACATGAATGACGTCGATAATGCCGCCTTCCAGATGCTGCACGGTCTTGCGCTCGGTATCGATGATGATCGTCCCCGGCACGACGACAGCGCCACTGATCTTGCCAAAAACGGCCCATCCGCCAAGGATGCCGAAAAAAAGAAAAAGAACGACAAGCCCCTGCCGGATAATGGGACCGAAGCCCTCGTCCGGTTCCTCCGGCTCAGGCATCGCCGGAGGCTTTGCCGCGGAAAACGCCATTCTGGGGGATTCCATGCCTTTCTCCCTTGTCCATGCTGATGGAAATCATCGGCTTGCGGACGCTTTGCGCCGCCGCGGAACGCGCCTGGCGCCGCTGTTCTTCCAGCTTTTGCAGCACCACGGCGCGCGGCCCGTACAGCAGCGGCCTGCCGCCCTGCCGCAACACCAGTATCTCATCGACCGCCGCCAGAATGGACGGCTTATGCGCCACAAGGATGACGGTTCTGCCCTCCTTTCGGAGACGATGCAGGCATTGCATAAGCCGGGTTTCGCCTTCCTCATCCAGATTGGAATTCGGCTCATCCAGAACGACGACGCGCGGCTCGCCGTACAGGGCGCGGGCAAGGCCGATGCGCTGCCGCTGCCCGCCGGAAAGCCCCAGCCCGTACTCCCCGACAGGCGTGTCATAGCCGCCGGGCAGCCTGAGAATCATGTCATGCGCCCCCGCAAGACGCGCCGCGCCGAGAACGCGCTCCGAATCCACCGCGCCCAGACGGGCGATATTTTCCGCCACCGTCCCGGCGAAGAGCTCCACATCCTGCGGCAGATAACCGAGAAATGGCCCCAGCCGCTCCAGGTCCCACGAGGCGATGTCCGCCCCGTCAAGACGAATGATGCCGTCCGAAAGCGGCCATAACCCCAGCAGCAGACGGCACAGCGTGGATTTGCCCGATCCGCTCGGCCCGATCACGGCCAGAGCCGCGCCCGGCCTGAGATGCAGGGACACGCCTTGAAGAATCGGGGTATTCCCCAGCGTAAAATGAATATTTTCCGCGCAGATTTCGCCTTGCGGCGCGGGCAGGGCCATCTTTTCCCCGCATTCCCGCGCCCCCAGCGTCGTTTTGATGCGTCTGTAGGACGCCCGCGCCTCCAGCGACTGCCTGTATGACGCCATCGCCTGATCAATGGGCGCAAGGGCGCGCCCCATGATGATCGACGAGGCAATCATAATGCCCGCCGAACTCTGATGCGTGATGGCCAGGTACGCCCCAAGCGCGTAAATGGCCACCTGAAGGCCAATGCGCAGCGATTTGCTGACGGAATGCAACAACCCCACCCGCCTGCTGGCGCCGGTTTGCAGACGAATAACTTTTGCATTCAGCCCGTGCCAGCGCGCGCTCACGGCATTGATCATCCCCATTGCCCGGACGGCGGGCGCGTTGCGCGCGGCGCAGGACAAAAGCAGGGCGGCGCGGCGGTTGGCGTCGCCGGCTTCCTGCAATTTGGGCGCGGCGATTTTCTGCGTCAGCACGCCGAACAGCAGCACCATCAGACCGCCCGCCACGGCTACCGCCCCCATTGCCGGATGAAGAATGAAAATCAGCAGAAAATAGACGGGCATCCACGGAATATCAAAAAAGGCAAACACCGCGTTGCTGCCCAAAAAGCTCCGCAGAGTCTGCACATCGCGGATTTCTCCCTGCTCCGACGGCTTTTGCAGCGCGGCCGCCATACGCAGCTCGGCATCCAGAACGGGAAAGCTCAGCGTCTTTTCAAATTCGACGCCGACGCGAATAAGAAGGCGGGAACGTATCCACTCCAGAACTGCCAGCGTCGTCAGCGCGATGACTGCGGCAATGGTGATGACGACAAGCGTGGAGATATTATAACTTGTCAGAACCCTGTCATAGACCTGGAGCATGTAGATGGAAAAGGTGAGCTGCAAAATATTGATGCACATGCTGAACAGCATCGCATAGCAGAAAACTTTTTTACATGCCGCCAGAAACGCATCCATATCGCCCTCTTTCGTAAGGCTGCGCCGGGCAATGTTCCTTCCCCTTTTTCAGACGGGGACAATGGAACCGCTGTCGGCGCAGAAGACATTCGGCATGGGCCGTGGTAAAGAACTCTCGCCGGGGAACAAAGACTTTTCGCGTTTCTTTCCGGGGAACAGACGGACATGGCGCAGGATAAAAAGAGCCGCGCGACGCGACAGCGCGCGGACAGCGCCATCTTCCGGGGCCGCGGAGGCCCGACCCCCGCGGCAAAAAGACTCTCCGCAATCCGGCAGGCCGGTTCCCGCCCCCTGCCTGACGGACTGGCGCCAGCGCGCGCCCGAAAATGCTGTTTTTGTGTATTTTCCGACAGTTACGTCGTCTATACAGAGATAATAACGACGAATTGTTCAAATTGAAAGACAATTATCTATTTTTTTATCCAGCAAACGGTTTTCCCAAAAAATCTTTTAACCTGTAACGTGCTTTATTTATTGTTTTACTCGCACCCCGCGAGAGAAAAACAAACGCTTTCTTCCACAAGGAGATGCCCATGCGCTGCCTTTCCGCTTCCCTGCTTGCTTTGTCCCTGTGCCTTGCCGCGCCTGCGTCGGCGCAGAACGCCGTCCACAAACTGCCCGCGCCGGATACGGCGGGCGGCATGCCCCTCATGCAGGCGCTGGCGCAACGCCACACCACGCGCAGTTTCAGCCCGACGCCGCTTGACGACGCCACGCTGGGGAACCTGCTCTGGGCCGCGTGGGGCCAGAACCGCCCCGACGGCAAACGCACCGCGCCCAGCGCCCGCAACAAGCAGAACCTGAAAGTGTACGTCAACAAACAAGACGGCCTCTGGCTCTACGACGCCGCCGCCCACGGCCTGAGCCGCGTCGCAACCGCGCCGCTGGGGAGCCCCCTCAACGACGCCCCCGTGGTGCTGATTTTTGCCGTGCCGGAAGATGATCCCTATGGCGACATGCATGTGGGCTCGGTCTACCAAAATGTCGGCCTGTTCTGCGCTTCCGCCGGACTGGGCAACGTGGTCAAGGCCTCCACGACCCGCGACCCCGCCCGCTTCTCCTTCCTGCCGCAAGGCTGGAAAGCCGCTGCTACGCAATCCGTAGGCCGCCCGCGCTCCTAGAGCTGTCTGCGTATTCTTTTGGGGGGAAGGGAAACCCCTCTGCTGGCGCGAGAGGTGTTTCCCTTCCCCCCAAGCCCCCCAACCCTTCCCCAGCGCGCTTTCTTCTGGAAGATGTGACGCCGCGACAGCGCCGACGCTTTTCCTCCGCCAACCGTCCCCCGGCAAAGCGGCCTCGCGCTCCCCTTCAAAAAACAACGGGCTTTCCGGCTACGCCGAAAAGCCCGCATCAGTAGGAAAAAGAAGACGCCCGCCCGGCGGCTTCCCTTGCGCTGTTTGCCTGTTCTTCACTTTCCCCGTCGCCGGGTCTTTCTTTTTCCCGTCGTCCGGCCCTCTCTCCTGCCGCCGGACTTCACGCTTTCCCACTGTCCGGCAAAGCCACACGCCCTGTTTTTCCCCGATAAGACCTCCACCCGATACATTCCTCCCCCGCCGGACTTCATACCTCCCCGCCGCCCGGCACAGCTCCCTCCGCCGATTTCCCACTGTGACTGTCTTCCGGCAGGGCTCCGCCCTCCGCCTCTTGCCGCTGTTGCAGCGATGGCGCGGGCGCGAAGGCGATCCCGTGCGCCCGGAGGGCGGACGGA
>CALVHG010000126.1 GCA_944327285.1 uncultured Desulfovibrio sp.
AGGCCGTATGGTTTGAAATGCGCAGCATTTCAAACTGAAAATGCTCTAGAGCGTTTCAACTTTGAAAAAGGGGAAACGCGAGGCGGCGGCACAGCGCCGCCCGGCCCAAAGTGAGCGGAAAAACAGCGTTTTTTCCGCGAAACGACAGGCCGTATGGTTTGAAATGCACAGCATTTCAAACTGAAAATGCCCTAACTGATAACGGGAATAACCGGCGCGCCTTCCATACCGCGCAGCGGGCAGGAATCCAGCACGGCGGGGGGCAGTTCGCGCAGGCCCCGCTCCAGCGCGGCCAGCATGGCGTTCTTTCTTTCCGACAGCACGCCGTACACCGGCACGGCATTGGAGGTATGCAGCCCGAAGAAAATGGTATCGCCCGCATCCAGCCCCTGCAAAAAGTCTCTTTCCTCTTCCAGCAGCTCTCGCAGAGTAGGCTCCACAAAGCGCCCCTGTTCCAGGTCTTCGTCCAGTTCGCAGCCGGCGTCGATATGCAGGGAGGCCACAAAGACCAGCCCCGGCCGGGTACGGTTGACCAGCTCGCTGCTGGCGCGGGCGTGTTCGCGACTCAGACGCCGCCCTCCCGCGCCGAGAATGATATTGAGGCTGAAATCTATCCCGGCGGCGGACAGACGGGACAGCTCCCGTTCCGCCTCGGCGGCCGTAAAGCCCTTGTTCAGATCGGCAAGCACCGCGTCAAGGCCGGACTCTACGCCAATATTCAACCCCGTAATCCCCAGATCGCGCAGCTCCCGCAGCTCGGCGTCGGTCTTGTGCCGGATGTTGCCGATGGCCGCATACATGCCGATGCTTGCCACTTCCGGCAGATGGGCGCGAATTTGCAAGGCTATTTCCTTCAGCCGTTCCGCCGGCAGCACAAAGGGATCGGCGTTTACCAGAAAGACACGCTCCACATGCCGACACAGTCGCCGGGCCTCGCGCAAATCCTGCTCTATCTGTTCGAGACTCTCCACGGCAAAGGGGATATCCCGATACATGGTGCAGAAACGACATTTGTTGTGGCTGCATCCTGCCGTCACCTGCAACAGCAGGGACTTGCTTTCAAAGGGCGGTCTGTAGGTGGTGCCGGTATATTTCATGCGAAAAAACCTCACGGGAAAAAACGTTTTCCTGCCGCCGCGCACGCTGCGAGAACGGCGGCATAACGGCGGTTGCAAAATCTGCGGCACCGTAAATGATTCGATGTCGAATTTCAAGGGCGCTCCCTGCGTCATCTCCGGCAGCCCCTGTTCCCCGGCATGGCGCATGCCGCGTACCGGCCGCGCGGATTGACCGCATCCGCCAAGGCGGGATAACGTTTTCAGACAGGCTGAAGCAGCTTCAGTTTGCAGCGCTCTGACATGCGGATTCCCCGCAACCGACAAAGGAGAAAAGCATGAAAAATTTCCTCCGTCCCGGCAGCAGGTGGTTCCGACGGGTAAGTCTGGCCCTGTCGGCGCTCCCGATGCTTCTTCTGTCCGCCGGAGAAAGTCCCGCCGCCGACGCCACCGTGCCGTCGCCCCGGAGGGGCTTTATCATGGACATGACGCCGCTTTTTGACGAGCGAAGCGGCCGTATCCGGGCCATTGCCCCGGAATGTCGCGCCGTGAGCGGCATCATTGAAGATCAGGCCTTTGTCTGGAGCCGGGATTTCGGCATGATTCGCATCCCGGTTCCGACGCCGGATTACGGCCAGAGCGACTTTCTGAGCGACGACGGCCGCGTTATGGCAGGTTTTCTCTCCCGTAACGACAGAGACTATCCCGCCGGCTACGGTCAGACGTGGGCCAAGACCGGTTTTATCTGGTATTACAAGGGTAAAAGGCATTTCATGTCCCGGCACGGGCTTATTGACGTGTACTGGCGCGGCCTGTCGGCCGACGGTCGCGTTGCCTTCGGTCAGGGAAGCGAACCTGTCCCCGGCGCGCCCCGGCCTGACGCTTCCGGGGAGGAGCTGGAACGCTTCGCCAGAACGCCGCAGGGCAAGAAGGCCATGGAAAGGGGCTATGTGCACAACAGGCCGCTCTGGTTCGTCCGGGAAGGAACACGCTACAGAGAGCTTCCCCGATTCAAGAACGAGAGCACGCATCCCCAGCGAATTCTGAGCCGCGACGGGGAAAAAATCATATATTTTTCGTGGGGCAACAGTTTCGTCTACAATCTCAAAACCGGTAAAAAGCAGCAGCTGACCTTCGGCGGCGCCGTCGCGGGCGGCGAGCCGGGGAAAGAACGCAACCTCGTCCGGGCGGGCGATCCGGACAGTCCCCTGTTCCGCTGGGGGAGATCCCGCTTCTGGTTAGGCAACACCCTCCTTACGGACGAGAAAATATTCGTTTTGCAAAAGGAAAAAGAGCTGGACCTCGAAAGCCCGATGCTCCTTGACTGGTACGTCAAGGAAATAGACGACTGCACGCCGAGTTTCGACGCGCGTTACAACCTGTGTCATATCCGGCTGCAGGAATACCGGCCGGACATACGCCGTAACATGCCGGTGCTGCCGGGCGGCTTCAGGCTGCTGGCCCGGCTGGACGACAAGGGCGGCGTCACCCTCATTACTGACGACGACGAGTATGCTGGACCGCTGGACGGGGTGGAGGGCATCAGCGACAACGGCAGGATCGCCCTTTACAAGCAGGCGCGCGAAATGCGCGTCTGGAATGAGGACATTCCGACTCCCGCCGAGTACAGGTATCGCAACGCGTGGACGCTCCGGGACTATCTGGCCTCATTAGGGCTTGAACTTCCTCCGAATCGAAGAATCTGGGACGCTGTTATGAGCCCGGACGGACGCTGCTTTTTCGGCATGCTCTCTGCCAAAGATGGAGAAAAGCAGTTTCCTTATGAGAAATTTCTCGCCTGCACGGGCGAGGGCATCGAGCCGCCGTTCTGGACCCTGAGAGAAGAAAAGACCATACGCCCCTAGGCTCAGGACTCATTATGTCTTTTTGAGGGGGAAGGAGCCCCTTTGCTCTGCTGTCGATGCCCGTAAGGCTGTCGCCTTACGGCCACGGCCTGCGGCTCCTCGCAGCGCCTGCGCCGGAACGGAAAAAGCTCTGAAAAAAGACTTGCCAAGCGGCGCGGCTTCGCGTACAAGGCTTTTTGTCGCCGAGGTGGTGGAACTGGTAGACACGCTATCTTGAGGGGGTAGTGGCAATAGCTGTGCGGGTTCGAGTCCCGCCCTCGGCACCAGTTCTGAAAGACGATGGCTTCAGTCAAAAGACTGAAGCCTTTTTTATTTGTATTGTACCACCCGCCCTTCCCTGACATTCTGCGCATAATGCCCCGCGCACCTTCCCGCCCGCGCGGATTGACCGAATACGTCAACCCGGAATAGAATTTTCAGACAGGCTGGAGCATTTTCAGTTTGAAACGCTGTACGTTTCAAACCATACGGCCTGTCGTTTCGAGCCGGGGGCGCTGCGCGGCCGCCTCGCATTCCGCCTTTTTCAGTGGCACAACGCTCTAACATGCGGATTCCCCACAGCCGACAAAGGAGAAAAGCATGAAACACTTCCTCCGTTCCGGCAGCCGGTGGTTCCGGCGGGCAAGTCTGGCCTTGTCGGCGCTCCCGATGCTTTTTCTGCCTGCCGGAGAAAGCTCCGCCGCCGACGCCGCTGTGTCGTCGCCCCCAAGGGGCTTTATCATGGACATGACGCCGCTTTTTGACGAACGAACCGGACGCATCCGGGCCATTGCCCCGGAATGTCGCGCCATTACCGGCATCATCGAAAGTCAGCCCTTTGTCTGGAGCCGGGATTTCGGCATGATTCGCATTCCGGTCTCGGCGTCGGACTACGGCATGGGCGTCTTTCTGAGCGACGACGGCCGCATCATGGCTGGTTTTCTCTCCCGCGACGACAAAGAACACCCCGTCGGCTACGGCCAGACGTGGGCTCAGGCCGGCTTTATCTGGTATTACAAGGGAAAACGACATTTCATGTCCCGGCACGGGCTTATTGACGTGAACTGGCGCGGCCTGTCGGCCGACGGTCGCGTTGCCTTCGGAGAGGGAAAGGAGCCCGTCCCCGGCGCGCCCCGGCCTGACGCTTCCGGGGAGGAGCTGGAACGCTTCGCCAGAACGCCGCAGGGCAAAAAAGCCATGGAAAGGGGCTATGTACACAACAGGCCGCTCTGGTTCGTCCGGGAAGGAACACGCTACAGAGAACTTCCCCGATTCATGAACGAACGCTCGCTTCCCCAGCGAATTCTGAGCCGCGACGGGAAAAAAATCATATATTTCCAGGAGGCCAACAGCATTGTCCGCGATCTCAGAACCGGCAGAGACCGGCAGCTGACCTTCGGCGGCGTCGTTGCGGGCGGCATGCCCGGGAAAGGGCGCAATATTCTCCGGGCGGGCGATCCAGACAATCCCCTGTTCCGCTGGGGAAGACACAGACTTTTTCGGGACGGCCGCCTTTATACGGACGCGGAAATAGCCGCTTTGCAAAAGGATAAGGACTTGTCCCCCAAAAGTCCGATGCTCCTGGACTGGTACGTCAATGAAATCGCAGGATGCGTGCCGAACTTCGACGCGCGCTACAATCTGTGCTATATCCGGCTGGAGCTGTACCGGCCAAGAGGGCCGGAGTACGCCATCAGGGTGCTGGCCCGGCTGGACGACAAGGGCGGGGCCATCCCCATTGACGACGACGAAGCCGGATCGCTGTTTCTGGGGGACATCAGCGACAACGGCAGGATCGTGCTTTACCGGCGAGACCTTGAAATGCGCGTCTGGAACGAGGACATCCAGCCTCCCCGCCCGTTCAGCGGTTCGTGGAAGCTCCGGGACTATCTGGCCACGTTCGGGCTGAACCTTCCTCCAGATCGGAAAATCCAGGACGCCATCATGAGCCCGGACGGACGCTGCTTTTTCGGCACGCTCTCTGCCAAAGATGGCGAAAAGAGATTCCCCTATCAGGAATTTCTCGCCTGCACGGGCGAGGGCATCAGCCCGCCGTTCTGGAGCCTGAGAGACAAAAAAACACCGCGCCCGTAGGTCCGGCTCCCCGCAGCGCCCGCGCCGGAACGGAAAAGCTCTGAAAAAAGACTTGCCAAGCGGCGCGGCTTCGCGTACAAGGCTTTTTGTCGCCGAGGTGGTGGAACTGGTAGACACGCTATCTTGAGGGGGTAGTGGCAATAGCTGTGCGGGTTCGAGTCCCGCCCTCGGCACCAGTTCTACAAGACAAGGGTTGTGGTTTTATGCCGCAACCCTTTTTATTTTTGTCGCGCGCGTCCGGCCGGACTTTTTTCTCCGTCTTCCGGGCGAGCGCGTCCCGTTTCCGAGTCCCGCCCGGACACGAGTTTTCGTTCCAGAAAGCCAAAACGCCGCCGCTCCTTGACATATACGATTTCCAACTCTACCCTGCGGCATTGGAATACGCCGCGAATGCATGTCATGGGCGATAGAGCGTTTTGCCTTTGAAAAAGACAAAACGCGAGGCGACGCGCCGCCCGGCCCAAACTAAACGGGAAAACACGCTTTTTTCGCGAAACGACTGGCCGTATGGTTTGAAACGCAACGAGTTTCAAACTGAAAAATACAGTTGAGGGCTGCGCTTTCTGCCGCAGCCCTTCGCTTGGGGGGAACAGGCCCCCGACTTGCCGTCCTTTCTCTGGCGCGCTATACACAATGGTCTTCATTACGGCGACAGGCGTCGGGCGACGTTCTCCGTTCCCGGAAGGGCCCGCCTGCCGGGCGCTGTCTGCTCTGTTGTTTTAACCTCTGTGGAATCTTTATGGAAATAACGCCGGTTACCCGCGCGACGCTGCCCCCGCTGGAAAGCTATCTGGAAAGGATCAGAGAAATCTTTTCCTGCCGCTATCTGACCAATAACGGCAAGAATGTTCGGGAACTGGAACAATCCCTGACCGAATTTCTGGGGGTTCCGCATCTGGCGCTCTGCACCAACGGGACGCTGGCCCTGCAACTGGCCCTGCGTCTGCTGGGCCTCAACGGCAAGCCCGTCATCACCACGCCCTTTTCCTATGTGGCCACAGTGTCCGCGCTGCTCTGGGAAGGCTGCGAACCCATTTTTGCCGATATTGATCCCCGCACGCTCTGCATTTCTCCCGAAGCCGTGGAAGCCTGCTTTGCCGAGCGTCCCGACGCCGCGGGCGTTTTGCCCGTGCATGTCTACGGCAATGCCTGCGACGTGACCGCGCTGGAAGAGATCTGCCGCCGTCACGGCGTCGCCCTGCTGTATGACGCGGCCCATGCCTTCGGCTGCCGCATGCAGGATCGCGGACTGCTCTCCTGGGGAGATGCCGCGGCCGGAAGTTTTCATGCCACCAAACTTTTCCATACTGTGGAAGGCGGCTGCGTGGCCTGTCACTCGGAAGACGCGGAAAAGCGGCTTTCTCTGTTGCGGGCTTTCGGACATATCGGCGACGACTTCATCTCTCTCGGCATTAACGCCAAGATGTCCGAAGTCCACGCCGCTATGGGCCTGTGCATGCTGCCGCTGCTGCCGGAGCTGATCCGCCGCCGCGCCGAGCTCTGCGCCGCCTATGACGCTCTGCTGGACATGCCGCGCACCGGCCTTGCCAAACCTGCGCTGGCCGCCGGTCTGGAATGGAATTACGCCTATTATCCCGTCATTTTCCCCGATCACGACGCGATGATGCGCTGTCTTGCCGCTCTCGACAAAGAACAGATTCATCCCCGCCGCTACTTCTATCCCAGTCTGAACACCCTGCCCTATGTCAGCCATGTCCCCTGCCCTGTCAGCGAAGACATTGTGCAGCGCATAGCCTGCCTGCCGCTCTGGCCGGACATGGGCATGGACACGCTGGAACGGGTGGCCGCCATTCTGACGACAACCCTCGGCAGAGCCTGACATTCGGGGCGACGCCGCCCCGACAGATCACTTCTCCATCTTCGTAAGTTTTTTTGGGGGAGGCCCCTCATCTCTATCTCTGCTGTCGATGCCCGTAGCTTCCTTCGTCGCAACGGGCACGGCCTGCGGCCGCCATCCGGTCGCGACTCGCGCGAAAGGGAATTGCAAGAACGCCTGTTCTCGCTTCGCTATGAAAAGGCTTAGTCTTCCCCAACGCGCTTTTATCAAGAGAAGAGGCAGGGGCGCAGGACAACGCCGCCCTTAAAGCATTTTCAGTTTGAAACGCTGTGCGTTTCAAACCATACGGCCTGTCGTTTCGCGGAAAAAACGCGGTTTTTCCGCTAACTTTGGGCCAGGCGGCGCTGTGCCGCCGCCTCGCGTTTCATCTTTTTCAAAGTTGAAACGCTCTAGAGCCTGCTAACACAAAATTTACAAAGAATTTCAATATGTAGAACAAACAGACTGTACACCCGCCACTTGTCTTTGGTGGCGGGGTCGCCTCGTATTCCTGACTCTTCCCCCGATAAAAGCGCGCTGGGGAAGGGATGGGGGGCTTGGGGGGA
>CALVHG010000127.1 GCA_944327285.1 uncultured Desulfovibrio sp.
GCCGCAAAGCACCGCGTCGGTATGGGTGCCGCCCGCGTCTATGCCCAGAACAGGGGCCGTCACCGCGGGCGAAGATGCTCCATGTGCCATGATATACCTCCGATGCCCTGTAGTAGCCTCTTTCCGGCCGGTACGGCAAGACGGCGGCACTTGCCATGAAGCGCGCTTTTCAGTAATTTTTTCCTCCTGCGTGCCCAGCGTGGACGCGCAACACAGTCCGCCCCAAAGGGCAGAGGAAAAGAGGAAGACCATGCAAACGACGGAATTCATCTGGTTTGACGGCAAACTCGTACCCTGGAACGAAGCCCAGGTGCATGTGCTTACGCACGCATTGCATTACGGCAGCGCCGTATTTGAAGGTATCCGCGCCTACAAGTGCGCGGACGGAACCTCCGCCGTGTTTCGCCTGCAGGAACACGCACAGCGCCTGATTAATTCCGGGAAGATTCTACGCCTCGAAATTCCCTACACGGCCGAACAGATCGCCGACGGCATCATTGAAACGCTCAAGGCAAACAAACTGGCCGAAGGCTATATCCGCCCGCTGTCCTTTGTGGGCCTCGGCGAAATGGGCGTTTACCCCGGCAACAACCCCGTGAACACCATCATCGCCGTGTGGTCGTGGGGCGCCTACCTCGGCCCCGAAGCTCTGGAACAGGGCATCCGCGCCAAGACCAGCTCCTTTGCCCGTATGCACGTCAACACGCACATGAGCAAGGCAAAGTCCGCCGGTAACTACGTGAACTCCATTCTCGCCAAGATCGAAGCCAAGGAAGAAGGCTATGACGAAGCCGTCATGCTGGATACCGCCGGTTTCGTGTCCGAGGCTTCCGGCGAAAATATCTTCATTGTCCGCAACGGCATTATCAAGACCACGCCGCTGACCTCCATTCTGGGCGGCATCACGCGCGAATCCGTCATTCAGGTGGCGCGCGACCTCGGCTATACGGTGGAAGAACAGCTCTTCACCCGCGACGAACTCTATATCGCGGACGAAGCCTTCTTCACCGGCACGGCGGCCGAACTGACGCCCATCCGCGAAGTGGACCGCCGCCAGATCGGCGCGGGCCATGCCGGCCCTGTGACCAAGCAGTTGCAGCAGGCCTTCTTCGAGGTCGTGAAGGGGCAGAATCCCAAGTACGCCTCCTGGCTGTCGCATTACTCCATCTAGGCTGTTTCCGGGGGAAGGGCCCGGCCCCCGCTGCGGCGGCCGGGGTCTTCCCCCGTTTCCTGTTTCTTTCCCGGCTATCGGCCGGAACGCGCACGGCACGCGGCCGCACGAACCGTCATGAAAAAACTTTCCCTCGCCGCCCGCTACCGCCCTCAGACCTTTTCCGAGGTCGCGGGGCAGGATATGGTCAAGACTGTCCTTTCCCGCGCTGCGGCGGAGGACAAGGTGGCCGCCGCATATCTGCTGAGCGGCACGCGCGGCGTGGGCAAGACCACCATTGCCCGTATCTTTGCCAAGGCGCTCAACTGCGAGCATGCGCCGACGGCGGAACCCTGCAACGAATGCGCTCAGTGCCGCAAAATCACGCAGGGCTCCCATGTTGACGTGGCGGAAATCGACGGCGCGTCCAACAACAGCGTGGAAGACGCCCGCGCCCTGCGCGAAACCATCGGCTATGCGCCCATGGAAGGCCGTTACAAGGTCTTCATCATCGACGAAGCCCACATGCTTTCCCGCAGCGCCTTTAACGCGCTGCTCAAGACGCTGGAAGAACCCCCGGCGCGCGTGGTCTTCATCTTTGCCACAACGGAAGCGCACAAATTTCCCATTACCATTGTCAGCCGCTGTCAGCATTTCGTCTTCCGCCACCTGTCCGAAGACGCGCTGGCCGCGCACCTGACGAACGTGCTGCAACGCGAGGGGCTGGAGTTCGAGGAAAGCGCCGTGCGCATCATTGCCCGCCGCGCGGCGGGCAGCGTGCGCGACAGCATGTCCCTGCTGGATCAGGTGCTGGCGCTGGGCGGCGATCGCCTTACGGCAGCCACTACCCGGCAGGTGCTGGGCCTGGCCGGGCAGGAGCTGTTTCAGGAACTTTTTGACGCCGTGCTTGCGCGCGACTGCGCCGCCCTGACCGGCCTGTGCCGCAGTCTGCTGCATCGCGGCGTTGACGTCGGTTTTTTTGTGCGGGAACTTTCGCAGCATCTGCGCGATCTTTTTCTGCTGCGGCAGAGCGGTTCCGCCATTGCCGCCAGTCTCAATCTGCCCGCGGACGAGGCGGCCCTGTGGCAGGGGCTGGCCCCGCGCTTCAGCCCCGGACATCTCCATGCCGCATGGCAGATGACGCTGGAAGCCCAGCGCGGCATCGTGCAGAATCCCGATCCGGCTACGGCGCTGGAACTGCTACTGCTGAACATGGCCCTGCTGCCGCAACTGCTGCCGCTGGAAAATCTTGTTCCCGGCGCGCAGCCCGCGCCGCAGCAGCAACAGCCCCCGGCAGCGCCGCCTGCGGAGACGCCGCGCAGATATGCCGCCCCCGTCGAAGCGCCCGCCGCGCCCCGACCGCAGACAGCGCCGCAGGCCGCAGCGCAAACGGCGGTCAACACGCCTCCGGCAGCAGCCCCGCATCCGCGTCCCGCGCCGTCCGAAGCTCCCGCGCAACCGGCGGGAGAAGAGGACGCCGTCAGCGACGAAGCGCCTCCGCCTGCCCCGTCGTCCGCAGCGCCGAGAGACTGGAATGCCTTCTGCGCCTACTGCGCGACAGAGCTGGAGCAGGGCCGGGACGCGCCGTCGCCGCGCATGCTGCGTCTGCTGTCCGCTCATTGGGAAGGGACGCGCCTGCTCCTGACGCCCAACGGCGAAACGCTGCTGCATCAGGTGGAGCGCCAGCGCTCCCTGCTGGAAAGGGCCCTTGCCGCCTACGGCGCAGGCGATACGCAGATCGAGGTTGCCGCGCCGCGCCCCGTGCGCACGGAGGCCGAACTGATCGCGGAATACTCGCAGCGGCCCGAACTACAGGAATGCCTGTCCATCTTCGACGGGCGCGTTGATCACTGCCGCCCGCTTTAGCTTCTGGGGGGAAGGGAACCCCCTTGGCTAGCGCGCAAGGGGGATTCCCTTCCCCCCAGACCCCCCATCCTTCCCCCAACGCGCTTTTTCTGGGGAGATGCGGGGCATACGGCAGTTTTCTTCAATGGGCGTGCGTACCTTTGAAAAAAGATACAGAATTTGTGTTACACGCCAACAGGACACGGAACATTTCACGGACGAAAACGTGCGGCGCCGCCCGCTTTCGCTCCGCAACTAACCGTCAAGGAGATAAACCCATGCGTAATATGAACGACATCCTGCGGCAGGCGCAGGTCATGCAGAACAAGCTTGCCAAGCTGCAGCAGGAACTGAACGAACGCGAATACGAAGCGGCCAGCGGCGGCGGCATGGTCAAGGCCGTGGTGAGCGGCAAGCAGGAACTGCGCTCCCTGACCATTGATCCCAAGGCGCTGGAAGGCAACGACGTGGAAATGCTTCAGGACCTGATCATGGCCGCCGTCAACGAAGCCGGTCGCATCGCCCGCGAAACGCTGGAGCGGGAAATGAGCGCCATTTCCGGCGGCATCAGACTGCCCGGCATCTTCTAGGCCGCTGCGTGATTATCATGATCTGTTGTTCTGTCCGCCGTCAGAGGGGCGTTGTAGCAGCATGAACAGCCGCGTACCCGAACCCCTGTCGGCGCTTGTGGCGCAGCTGTCGCGTCTGCCGGGCCTTGGGCCCAAATCGGCCATGCGCGTGGCAATGACCCTGCTTAAATGGCCTGAAGCTCAGACCAGAACGCTGGGACAGTCCATCGCCGAACTGCGGGACAGACTCCGCCTCTGCTCGCGCTGCGGCGGCCTGTCCTCGTCCGATCCCTGTCCCATCTGCGCCGATCCGACGCGCGATCAGGATACGCTTTGTCTCGTGACAGAATGGGACAGCATGCTGACGCTGGATGAAGGCGGCTTCTACCGGGGACAGTATATGATCCTCGGCGGGCTGCTGGCACCGCTGGAACATATGGACGCCGATAGTCTGGAACTCGATCGCCTGACGCAGCGCCTTGCCGAAGGGGAAATCACAGAACTCATTCTGGCCCTCGGCGCGACCATCGAAGCGGAAAATACCGCCTCCTTCCTGCGGGAAATGCTCGCCCGTCGCTTTCCGCGTATCAAGATTTCCCGTCTGGCACAGGGCATCCCCCTGGGCGCGGAAGTCAAATACATGGACAGGGAAACCCTGCGGCAGTCGCTCCAGTTCCGGCAACAGTTGTAATGTTTCTGGGGGGAAGGAAACCCCCTTATCTCTGCTGTCGATGCCCGTAAGGCTCCTGCGTCGCTAACGGGCACGGCCTGCGGCCGCCATTCGGTCGCGGCTAGCGCGCAAGGGTGTTTCCTTCCCCCCAGGCCCCCCATCCTTCCCCCAACGCGCTTTTTTCGGGAGGATGCGGCGTCACGGTTTCTCCGTCGCTTTCCCCGCTGCGGCCGTCCCCCGGTACGTACAAGCGCAACAACTTCTTTTTCTTTGACATCTCCGCCGTTTTACGGCAGATGTCTTTTGTCGCAGTCATACACACATCGACAGCGCAAGGAGTCGTCATGTCTTCCGACAGTCACAGTTGTCATTCTTTCACGCTTCTGCCTTTGCTGAGCTGACTGCCTCCTGCGCCCTCCCGCAGGTCGGCAGACCGCGAGGAGGTTCCATGTTCTCCGCCTCTGCTTTTCCCGTAAAAGTCTCCCGCCGTCGGATGGTCGCGTTTGCGGTCGTCCGTGTCTTCTCTCGCGTCCTCCATCCTTCCCGATCCGCCATTCCCGTCACATGCCGCGCATGTAACGACTAGAGCATTTTCAGTTTGAAACGCTGCGCGTTTCAAACCATACGCCCTGTCGTTTCGCGGAAAAAACACGGTTTTTCCGCTCACTTTGGCCAGGCGACGCTGTGCCGCCGCCTCGCGTTTCACCTTTTTCAAAGTTGAAACGCTCCAGTTCCCCCGTAATTCGCCTTTCCGCCCCGATTCGAGGGCACAACAGGAACGCCTTTCCCCCGGAAAGGCCGCATCCTCGTGCGCCCGCGCATTGTTGCGCGACAAAAAATCCGTCTCCCATCTTTCGGGGACAGCTGCCGTGCGGAAAGCGTCGATGTTCCCGCAGCGCCTCATCTTCCTGAATAAAGCGCGCTGGGGAGGGGTGGGGGTTTGGGGGAGGGGGACCCCTCACGCGCTAGCTGAGGGGTCCCCCTCCCCCAAAAAACAGCCCCCCAACAAACTAACTTTACACCCAAAACACAAGGAGTTGCTTCATGGACAGTAGCCACGGATGTTTGTCTGTTTCGTCTGTATGCGCGCAGGTTTTGCCCTGCGAATCTGGAATTGTCGACTTCCGCAAGGAGGCTGATCATGACGAACGCAAAGCGCCTCATGCGCCGCCGGGTTTTTCTGCCTGAGTTTGCCGCCGCAAGCCTGCGGCGAGGCATGCCCGCCCATAACGAAGAAAAAGGCTTTCTGCTCTTTCGCGCACGCGCCCATGACCCCGGAGCGACGCCGGACACTGCCGCTGTTGCGGCATGAATCCGCTGTTACCGAGCCGTCATCCCTGTATCGAAAGAGGAGAAATTGCCATGATGCACCGCGAAGAACTGCTGCACGCCATTATCGACGCCGTCCGCCGTCAGGACAGCGGCGCCCTTGCCGCCCGCGCCGCCGAAACGCATCCCTCTGACGTGGCCGAGGCGCTGGCAACGCAGGAAATCCAGGCCGTTGTGCCCCTGCTGGCCGCGCTGGACGCCGATACCCTGTCCCGCATTTTTGTCTATTTTTCCACAGAAACGCAGAACGCCCTGCTCCGGGCTCTGCCGCGCCCTGCCGTCATCGCGCTGTTTGCGGTCATGGCGGCCGATGAACGGGCGGATTTGTTCAACGCGCTGGACAAGCCCGCCAGGGAACGCCTGCTGTCGTCCCTCGATCAGAGCGAGCGGGAAGATATTCTCCGGCTCTCCGCCTACCCTGAAGGCAGCGTCGGCGCGGTAACGACCTCCGACTATGTGTCTGTGCGTCCTGATATGAGCGTTGCGGAAGCGCTGGCCCATGTGCGCCGCACCGCCGCCGACAAGGAAACCATCTATATTGTCTATGTGAAGGATGCGGAAGACCGCCTCTGCGGCACGCTGTCCCTTCGCGAACTGCTGCTGGCCGACGACGAACAGCCCGTTGCCGCCGTCATGCGCCGCAAGCCCGTGCTGGCGCGCGCCCACTGGCCGATGAAGACGGCGGCGGAGCTCATTGCGCGTTATGACCTGCTGGCAGTGCCTGTCATCAACGGCGGGGACAGAATGATCGGTATTGTGACGGTGGACGACGCGCTGGATATTGAACGGCAGGAAGACGCCGGACGGCTGGCGCGCTTTGGCGGCACAGTGGGCGGCAGCGACACGGATCTGGATATTCTGGCGACGCCGTTCCGCAAGATGTTCACCGTGCGCGCCTTCTGGCTGGTGCTGCTGACGCTTTTCGGCATTGTCACCAGCACCTTTGTGGCCGCGCAAGAAGAAATTCTTTCGCAGGTCATTGTGCTGGCGGCCTTTATCGCGCCCATTGTGGATATGGGCGGCAATGCGGGCAGCCAGTCGGCAACGCTCGTCATTCGCGCAATGGCGCTGGGGGATGTGGGCCTGCGCTGGCGCGACGTGCTGCGCGTCATTCGCCGCGAACTGCCCGTGGCTGCGGCGCTGGGGCTGGTCGTTGCCCTGCTGGAAAGCGTGCTGGCCTTCTTTTCCAAAGGCGTCGGCGCCGACGTGCTGCTGACCGTGGGCCTGAGCATGCTTGTCTGCACCGTCCTGGGCGGGCTTATTGGCGCGCTGCTGCCCTTCATGGCCCGCCGTATCGGCACGGACCCGGCAACGCTGTCTTCGCCGCTGATCACCTCATCATGGACCTGGTGGGCGTCTTCATCTACTTTGCCTTTGCCTATGCCTTCCTGAGCGACCTGCTGCGCTAGAGCGTTTCAACTTTGAATAAGAAAAACGCGAGGCGGCACAGCGCCGCCCAGCCAAAAGTGAGCGGAAAAACTGCGTTTTTTTCCGCGAAACGACAGGCCGTATGGTTTGAAACGCGCAGAGCGTTTCAAACTGAAAAAGGTCTAAGCTGGAGAATATCGGCTACGCATATCCATAAACGATGCCAGCCCGATGCATCCACATGCCTCTGAAAAAGCGCGCTGGGGAAGGGATGGGGGCTTGGGGGAAGGGAAACCCCTCTTGCGCGAGCTGCGACCGGATGGCGGCCGCAGGCCGTGCCCGTTGCGACGAAGGAATGGGCATCGACAGCAGAGATGAGGGGTTTCCC
>CALVHG010000128.1 GCA_944327285.1 uncultured Desulfovibrio sp.
TTTCCGCTCACTTTGGGCCGGGCGGCGCTGTGCCGCCGCCTCGCGTTTCACCTTTTTCAAAGTTGAAACGCTCTAGTCGCGGTTGCCGCCAAAGAGGCGCAGAAGCATCAGGAAGAGGTTGATGAAGTCCAGATAGAGCGTCAGCGCGCCAAGGATGGCGCCGCGGCGCACGGCGGTGCTGTCGCCGAGAGGAGCGGCCATACCGAATTCGCGGAGCTTCTGGGTATCATAGGCCGTCAGGCCGGTGAAGATGATGACGCCGATGCAGCTGATCACGAAGTCCATCATGGAGCTCTTCAGGAAGAAGTTCACCAGCATGGCAATGATGATGCCGATCAGGCCCATCATCAGGAAGTTGCCCATGCCGGTCAGATCACGCTTCGTGACCGTGCCGTAAACAGTCATGGCCAGGAAAAGCCCCGTGGTGGAGAGGAAGGCATTGAGGATGGAGCCAATGGGATACACCACGAAGATGGACGACAGGGTCAGGCCGGTCAGGCCGGAATAAAGCAGGAAAAGGCCCGTCGCCGTCGTGCCGGACATTTTATGAATGGCCGCGGAAAGAGCGATGACCAGACCGAACTGCGCCACAATCAGGATAATGGGAATAAGCGAATTGCTGAAAATGGCAATCTGCACAGCGGGGCTGGAAGCCACGGCATAGGCGACGACGCTGGTCAGAGCAAGCCCGGCCGTCATCCAGCCGTAGACCTGGCGCATATACACAGAGACGGCACTGGTCGCGCTCCGGGAAAGAGTGCGGGTCGTTTCCATAGAGAAATCCTCCGAAAAAGTGCTGCGGCGGACACACGAGAGAGATTCAGGACGGACATTCCCGCCGCGGGCGATAACGCGTCCGCCGCCAGTATCGCCCCGAATACGGGTTTGTCCTTTTAAGGATACGGCATTTTCCGTATTTGGCAAGGGGGAGCGGCAGCCCCGGCGGCGGGAGGAGCCGTTTTTTTCGCCCCCAAAAGGGAGTCTTGCTCCTGCGTGGCGCGCGTGTTACCGTGCGCCCGCGACGGCACAGGGCCGCCGCATATCCGCAAAGGAGTCTGAACCAAATGAAAGGTTTTTCTTTCGCCGCGTGGGGCCGCGGACTGCTGGCCGCCGCGTTTCTGCTGGCAGGCATGCTGTGCGGCACTCCCGCGCAGGCAGCCGATCCCACCGTCAAGCTGGAAACCAGCATGGGGGACATTGTTGTGCGTCTTGACGCCCGCAAGGCGCCCATGACCGTGACGAACTTCCTTGAATACGTGAAGGCCGGCTTTTATGACGGCACGACCTTTCACCGCGTCATCAAGGGCTTTATGATTCAGGGCGGCGGCATGGGGCCGGACATGAAAGAAAAGCCCGCGCGCGCTCCCATTAAGAACGAAGCCGCAAACGGCCTGAAGAACTCCAAGTACACCATCGCTATGGCCCGCACCTCCGAGCCGCATTCGGCCACGTCGCAGTTCTTCATCAACGTCGCCAACAACGCCTTCCTCGACTACAAGTCCCAGACGCCGCAGGGCTGGGGTTACGCCGTGTTCGGCAAGGTCATCAAGGGACAGGACGTTGTGGACAAGATTGCGGGCGTGCAGACGGGCCGCCGCGGCTATCATGAAGATGTGCCTCTGGACCCCATTTTCATCAAGCGCGCCACCATTATGGAATAACGCAACCACAACGCAACATCGCAACGAAAGGAGCCCGCGCCGCCATGAGCGGAACGGGCTCCTTCTTTTTTCAAACAGTTGGCGGCCTACGGCTTGACGTAGGCGTAGCCCTTGCGCTGCATTTCCACAAGCGCCACCATCCCGGCGGGCACGACATTGCAGCAGCTCCAGAGCTGTTCCTTCGCAATCTTGTTCTCGTTCAGGGCGAACTGGCAAAGCTCAATACGCAGTCCCTTGTCCGTCAACGCCGCGGCCATTTCTTCCAGTTCGGCATTGGGCGCGGCAAAGAGATTGACGGAGGGCCCGTTGGCCAGCAGCGTCACCGGCGCTTCGCCAACAACGGTCAGATAATTTCTGGCATTTTTGAGCGCAAGACGCAGACGCGCGGGATCGTTGGCATCAATATGCAGACACAGGGCATCGGCCATGATTGTAACCTCCGGTATGGAAAAACAGATTGTCCGGCAAGCATGCCAGAACGCGGGAGAAAAATCGAGTCCCGCCCGGCCTCGGAATCAGGCCCGCAGCGACGTTGCCTCCGTGGGCGCATGACAGAGGAAGAACAGCTCTTCGACCATTTCCACAAGCTGCCCCATCAGTCCTCCGCCGTTCATGGGATGCCCGAACAGAGCCTCGCGCTGATTGGCAAGCCCGCGCCTGTCCACGGCATCGGGCAGGGTCGGCAGCAGCGTTTCCGCCAGACGGCAGGCCAGCAGATAGCCCTCCGCGCCTTCAAGAAACAGCGGAGCCAGCGAACGGAAACGCGCGCCGATGTCGCGCCAGCAGCGCAGGGCATCCGGGCCGGGGCAACTGGAGGCCGTTTCGTACAGGGCCGCATGCAGATTGTTGCAGGCCGCGCCGGGCAGGCCGGACTTCCAGCCCCAGAGCCAGGGGGCGCGCTCGAAAAACAGATTGTGCTCCACGGCCAGCTGCAACAGAGCGCGCAATCCGCGCAGAGTCGAACACAGCGCCTCGCGGGCATCGGCAGGCCAGGCGGCCGCATCCGGCTCCTGCCCGGCCATATCCCAGGCGGGAACCGTCACGGAATCAGGCTGCAAACCGGAAAGCTCGTGAAGAAGATGGGCAAACCAGAAATTCGCGTCGGGGCTGTGCGGGGTTTCCAGATGCGAATAACTGAGCACATAGCGTCCCGCGCCGCTGGTTCCCGTCAGGGCCACGGGCTGCCCGTGCACAAAGCGCGCGGACAAATCCACCCCGTACAGATCCCGCCAGGCCTCGAAGACATGGGCAGGCACGCGCCGCAGCGGCAGATCCGCCAGCCAGAAATCGGCATCCGGCGGGCCGTAGGTAGCCAGAACCCGCACGGAATCCTCCGCGCCCGGAGCAAAACGGCCGGGCCACCACACAGGCAGCGACGGCCGGACATCGCCCGCGCGCCACGAGGGCGGCATCAGACGGGCGGCGGCTTCGTCATTGCCGGGGGAAGGCACATGACAGCGCAGATGCCCGGAAACGAGATGCTGCAAACGTTCGGGATACCGGGCCCGCGCCCACGGGCACAGTCCCAGCCCGTCGCCGTGACGCAGGGCCAGCCCCGCGCCGCCGCAAAAGCCCAGATAGGCCCCGCCTTCGGCCACATGCCGCCGAATGGCCTCCATGCCGCGTCGTCCCAGACCGGCGGCCTTGAGGCGGGCATTGCCGCCGGGCACGATCAACAGCGAAAAACGCCGCTCGCCCCCGCCCGCATCGCCCGGCTTGCCGAACAGGCCGCCTTTGGCTATGTTCTGGGCCTTGAGCAAACGGCAGGACAGGCCGAGGCCGCGCACGGCGCGCCAGGCCATGAATCCCCAGATATGGGACGCATCCCATAGTATGGCAATATCTCGGGCGGTCTGCATGCGCGCAGTATTGCCGCCTTTCATGGAGAAAGCAAGGATATGGCGGAAACACTCCCCAAGGGTTACGAGCCCCATGACGTGGAAGCCCGGTGGCGCAACCACTGGCAGGACAACAAGACCTTCACGCCCGATCCCGGCGCGGACGGCGAAGCCTTTTCCATCGTCATTCCTCCGCCCAACGTCACGGGCGCGCTGCATATCGGCCATGCGCTGAACATTACCCTTATTGACGTGCTGTGCCGTCATGCCCGCCAGAAAGGCAAGAACGTTCTCTGGGTTCCCGGCACCGACCATGCGGGCATCGCCACTCAGAACGTCGTGGAACGTGCCCTTGCCAAAGAAGGCAAGCGCCGTCAGGACCTGGGCCGCGAAGCCTTTGTGGAGCGCGTCTGGCAGTGGCGCGAAGACTACGGCCACCGCATTCTGGATCAGATCCGCGCGCTCGGCGCCTCCGTGGACTGGACGCGCCTGCGCTTCACCATGGACGAGGGCCTTTCCGCCGCCGTGCGCAAGGTCTTTGTGCGCCTGTATAAGGAAGGACTGATCTACAAGGGCGACTACATCATCAACTGGTGTTCGCGCTGCCATACCGCCCTGGCCGACGACGAAGTGGAACACGAGGCCCACAAGGGCAAACTCTGGAGCGTGCGCTACAAGCTGGCCGACGGCTCCGGCTACATCACCATCGCCACCACCCGTCCGGAAACCATCCCCGGCGACACAGCCATCTGCGTGCATCCCGAAGATGAACGCTATGCTCATCTTGTGGGCAAAAAGGCCGTCGTCCCCGTTCTGGGCCGCGAAATTCCCATTATTGCCGACAAGTATGTGGATCGGGAGTTCGGCACCGGCGCGCTCAAGGTGACGCCCTGCCACGACCACAACGACTGGGCGCTGGGCCGCACCCACAACCTCGAATTTTTGCAGGTCATCGACGAGAACGGCGTCATGAAGGCCGAGGCCGGCCCCTACGCCGGTCTGAGCAAGGAAGAATGCCGTACCCGCATTGTGGCCGACATCGAAGCCGCCGGCGATCTCGTCAAGGTGGACGATCTCGAAAACTCCGTGGGGCACTGCTACCGTTGCCACACCGTGGTGGAACCGCACGTCTCCACCCAGTGGTTCGTCGCCACGACCAAGATGGCTCCCGCGGCCCGCGCCGCCGTGCCCGATCAGACGGCCATCCTGCCCGAAAGCTGGCGCAAGACGTATTATCACTGGCTCGACAATATCCGCGACTGGTGCATCAGCCGTCAGATCTGGTGGGGCCACCGCATCCCCGCCTGGACCTGCGAGCAGTGCGGCGAACTCATTGTCGAGGAACAGGACCCCACGGTCTGCCCCAAGTGTGGCTGCGCGCATCTGAAGCAGGAAGAAGACGTGCTCGACACGTGGTTCTCCTCGGCGCTCTGGCCCTTCTCCACCATGGGCTGGCCCGAAAAGACCGCCGAGCTGGAACGCTGGTACCCCACTTCCGTGCTCGTCACCGGCTTTGACATCATTTTCTTCTGGGTCGCCCGCATGATGATGATGGGCCTGCACTTCATGGGGCAGGTTCCCTTCCGCGACGTCTATCTGCATGCGCTGGTGCGCGACGCCACGGGCCGCAAGATGTCCAAGTCCACCGGCAACGTCATTGACCCGCTGCTCATGATCGACAAGTACGGCTGCGACGCTCTGCGCTTCACCCTGACGGCCTTTGCCGCCATGGGCCGCGACATCCGCCTTTCGGAAGAGCGCATCGAGGGCTATCGCCACTTCGTCAACAAGCTCTGGAACGCCGCCCGCTTCGCGCTCATGAATCTGCCGGAAACCGCGCCCGCGCCCGTGGCTCTGGAGTCCGTCGAGGGTCTGCATCATCAGTGGATTCTGCATCGCCTCGAAGCCGTCAAGAAGGACGTGGACGCCGCCCTCGAAGAATACCGCTTCAACGATGCCGCCCAGCTCGGCTACAAGTTCCTCTGGAACGAATTCTGCGACTGGTATCTGGAGCTGATCAAGCCCGATATGCAGGATGAAAGCCGCAAGCCCGTGGCCCAGCGCGTGCTGTGGGTGGTGCTGCGCGAGCTGCTGCTGCTCCTCCACCCCGTCATCCCCTTTGTGACGGCGGAAATCTGGAACGCCCTGCCCACGGAAGCGGGCGCGGCTCCCACCGACATTGCCCTCGAACGCTACCCCGCCGCGCGCCCCGGCTGCGAACATCCCGCCGAGGCCGCCCGCATGGAGCTTATTCAGGGCATCATCGTTGCCGTGCGCACCATCAAGGCCGAACTCAACATCAGCCCGGCCCACAAGGTGAGCCTGCTCCTGCATCCCGTGGATGACGCGCAGGCCGCCCTGCTGGATCACGCCCGCTCCATGATGCTGACGCTGGCCCGTCTCGAAAGTCTGGAAATCGGCACCGATCTCGCCGCTCCCAAGGCTTCGGCCTCGGCCGTGGTCGAAGGCTGTCAGGTCATCGTGCCCCTCAAGGGCGCCGTGGACCTTCAGGGCGAACTGGCCCGCCTCGACAAGGAGCTGGCCAAGCTCGACAAGGATCTCATCGGCGTGCAGACCAAGCTGCACAACGAAAGTTTCGTGAGCCGCGCTCCCGCCGAAGTCGTGGAACGCGAACGGGCTCGCGCCGCCACCCTGCTTGACAACAAAACCAAGCTGGTGGCCCTGCGCCAGCGCTTCAGCGAAGCTCTTGCCGAGGACTAAATGAAGCGCCTGTCCGCCGCTCTGCTCTCTCTGGCCCTGCTGGGGGTCGTGTCCTTTCCGGGCACGGCCCCCGGCCCGGCTTCAGCCACGCCAGCCTCCCCGCAGGCCGCGCCCGCCGCTGGCGCTTCCTCCGCCAATGCCGAAGCCATCGTGGCAACGCTCCGCCCCCTGCTGGACGCTTCCACCTTTGCGCAGCGTCTCGACGATGTGGGGCGTCTCAAGGCCGCAGGCTTCATCTTCCAGCCCGAACTTGCCGTTGCCGACAGCAGCTGCCCCCAGGATGCCGCCCCGGATCAGCGGGCCGTCCTCTCCGGCATGCTCGCGGCGGATCGCAGTTTCGCCTTTTTCTTCGGCACACCTTCGCAGGCCGCCAAAGCCAACAGGCTTCTTGTGGATCTCATCGGCAATACAGCGCCGCTCATGCCCGAAAAAGACAGAAAAGCGCTCCGTAATCCCACCAGCCCCGAAGCCCGGCGCATTCTCGCCCGTCTCTGGGCCGAGGAATCCCGCCGCATGCTCGATATCGCCGCGCGTAACGAAGCCCACCTGCGGCTGGTCGGCGCGCATCTCTACGGCCAGTTTCTCGAACAGACTTATCTTTCTTCCATCATGATTCTGGCAGCCGCGGAAAGCGAAACCCTGCCGCCCCTGCGCGGTCTGCATACCGATCTTTCCTGCAATCAGGCCGCCATCCTCAAAGCGCTGGGCAAAGCACGCTGTCTTGGCCCCGATTCGGAAACCTCCGATGAACGCGCCGCCGTCGTCCGCCAAATTCTCGAACTCTTCAACAACGGTACGCCTACCCTCTCCAACCTCCGCACCGCTGTCGAAATATCTCAGAACGAGCGCGGCTCCTTCCTCGCCCCCTGCCCCCTCGACGCCGCGCCTGCCCGGATGCAGTAATATTTGAAGTTGAAGTGAGTTGGAATTGTTGGGGGGAAGGGGAACCCCTCATCTCTGCTGTCGATGCCCGTAGCTTCCTTCGTCGCAACGGGCACGGCCTGCGGCCGCC
>CALVHG010000129.1 GCA_944327285.1 uncultured Desulfovibrio sp.
CCAATCCCCGCCCCCCCCCCCCCCCCCCCCCAAAGGGGGGGGGGGGGGGGGGGGGGGGGGGGGGGGGCGCCCCCCCCCCCCCCCCCATGCCCCTCGCCGGGCAGGCGACCTGCCGCCCGCTCCGGGCAGCAGCCGCAATACAGGGAAGCGTAAAAATAGAGCATTTTCAGTTTGAAATGCAAAGCGTTTCAAAATAAAAATGCTCTATGGAAACCATTGACGAGCTGCTGCACAGAGACAAGGCGCTGGAAAGCACCTGGAATGCGTATCTGGAATTTCTGGAAGACCCCGCGCTTACGCCCGAGCAGGCCGACGCCTTTATGACCCGGCTGGAGCAGGAGCCGGACGCCGAGCTTGGTTACTGCACAAGGTACCTGCATTTGCGGACGCAATGCCTGCTTAATCTCGACCGCCTGGAGGACGCGGCCGCCGCATGGATACAGGGCCGCATCTACGGCGCGGGCCAAAACGGCAATGACTGGGATTTGCTGAGCTGGCTGGAGATCGACCCCGTTATAAAGGAGGCGAACAGGAAGTATAACCGGCGGCTGGCCGCGCCGCAGGGCTGGGACATGCCGCTGATCTGGCTGGAGCGCGGCCCGGTTCGCGGCCGCAAGAAGGACGCCCTCGGCTCCGGCGTTCTCTGCAAAGGGGACGACGCCTTTCTTTTCCGCCAATACTGGTTTTCAGAACGCAATCTGCTGGCCGTCAGACCGGAGCTGTTTGACGCGACTCCGGAACTTGTCGAAACCAGACGCAAATACGAGCAGGACGCCTATGAACTGCGCGACTACCGCGCGTTTCACGCTGTCTTTCATCACCCCTTCATCAATTATTTTCTGGCCACGGCCACGCCGGAAAATCTTGATATTCCGGCCCTGCTGCGCACGGCGGCCACGGTGCGGGGCGGGGACTTCACCTATAAGCTCGCCCCGACCAGAGGTTTTGGCAGCCGCATACTTTTTGCGGATGAACGCAACGTAAACTGCTGCGCCAACGGAGAAATCCCCTACCTGCTCCATATTCTGAAAAAATGCGGCTATCTGGACGCCGTGTTCCGCGCTCTGCCGGAACTGCCCGAAGACTTCCCCCTGCTGCTCATGTGCTTTGCCGACAGCGCCATCCGCCGACGGGTGGAAGACTACATGGGCATCCCCGGCCTTGCCGCCATGTACGATCTTGCCTTTGCCCCGCGCCGTCTGGGCGTCCGGGATCAGCTCAAACTCGTGGAATTCGGGCGCAATAATCCCCGCTTTCAGGAGTTGCTGGGAGCCTCCCTCTACCGCTACGGCTATCACCTTTATAATGAATACACGCCCGCGCCGGACTGGTATGTTCAGGACTTTGCCCATTTTCGTTGCGCCTTCTGCGCGGACGCGCTCCTCTTTCTTGTTTCCGCCCCGGAAACGCTGCTCCAGCTCCGGCAGATGCTGGACTACGGGCCGGGAACATGCTTTGCCTCCGAAAGCGTCATTTCGCAGGGCTTCCGCAACTGCCTTGCCTACTTCACCCGCACCATTCTGGGCTTCCTTGCCCTGAACAACGATGCACGCCTGTCGGACTGGCTGCGCTGCACGCTGGAAAACGATCCGGACGACAGAGATCACAAACGCCTCAAGACTGCCGCCCTCGTGACGGCGCTGCAAAAGCTGGCTTAGAGGCGATAGCGGGAGAACTGGGGGAGGGGAACCCCTTTCGCTGGCGCGCAAAGGTGTTCCCCTCCCCCAGACCCCCTCCCTTCCCCAAACGCGCTTTATTCAGGAGGATGACGCGACGCGGAAACGCCGACGCCCTCCCCCGGAGACAACAACGCCAAAAAACAGAAATACCCCGTCGCCCGAAGACAACAAAACGCAAAGGCCGCCCCCAATTTCGAGGCGCGGCCTTTTTCGTGCGCATTGAGACGCCGAACCACTTCACCCCCACGGGCGTGGGGAAGACTCGACCTTCTGCTGGTCGAAGGTCAGCACCTCGGAAACACCCCCACGGGCGTGGGGAAGACACGGCAACACCCCGCCGCCCACGGCCAACGACAGAAACACCCCCCCCGGCGTGGGGAAGACCCAGATTTGACGCGCTCAATAACGGCGGCCACAGAAACACCCCCACGGGCGTGGGGAAGACGCACTCCATCACGGCGTCGATAAAAACGCCCCAGAAACACCCCCACGGGCGTGGGGAAGACGGATCCTGAGTCTAGCGACGGCCCCGTTACAGGGAAACACCCCCACGGGCGTGGGGAAGACATATTTTTATACAAATTTATTTTTATATTTTTAGAAACACCCCCACGGGCGTGGGGAAGACAGCGTGATTTTATTACGTTTTTATCCGGGCATGTCATTAATTATCTTTATCTCGAACGAGTTGCAAGCCGTCCAACAGTACGAGCTCCCGCTTGTGATCTCCCCTGCCATGAATCCGATAGCCGGGAGGCTGCGGAATGCGCTGGAAAATCAGCAATCCGCTTTCCGCCGGACAATGTTGCAACAGATAATCAACGACCTTCTGGGCCACGTTATCCTTGATGCCGGAAACAAAAATATTTGCTCGCGGTTCCACAAACCAGAGTTTCATGCGCCCTCTTACAGCCGGCGGCAGATCATTTGCGATAACGACGAGCACTTTTCTCTCCTATCAGCGCGTCCACGTCCCTGACAATGCGCTCCAGAATATCAAGACTAATGACGCGCTCTCGAAACGCCGTCGCCACGGCGTGTTTGTCGTACATTCCCGCAAGGTCACGGCACAAAGAAAACGCAAGATCAACGCACAGCTCGCCTTTATACAGGTCCGCAATATCATAGACAAAAGGAAGAGGACATCCAGAATGGACAAAGCCAAGGTGCGGCGAATAGCCAAGACTGTGAATTACAGAGGCGACAATGCCGTATAACGCCGCATTTGTCGCTGTCAGAATCTTGTTGGCAAGATCGCTCAGTTCAAATTTGCCGGGAACAAAATTTCGCCCCTTCCAGCCAACGCCGTACTTCTTTGCTGTCTCAATATAGAAGTCACGAACGCGCAAGCCTTCCATTCCCATCAGTTCCGGCAGGCTTTTCTGTCCGATGTCCGCTCCGGGAAAACGCCGGGAAAACATGGCTCTGGCAACCTCCAGCGCCGTGTCCGGATCCGAGGAAAGGGCGGCCTGTCGCTGCATGTTGCGCGTATGGGACGTGGGTGTTACGCCCGCCGCATAGAAAAGCAGGGAATCCTCCCCCACCCAGCACAGACTGCAATTAGCGGCAGCCGCCACCTTGACGGCCTCATGCGTGACGGACGTGCCCGGTCCGAGCAGCAGACTTGAAATTGTCGCCACGGGCAGATGAACGCATCCCCCCTGAGCGTCAATCCATTTGACGCTGCTGTCATCCACCTCAAGACGCCCCCGCTCCAGATACAGATAAGGATATTTATCCGTTACTCGCGGCAGCGTATCGCGGGTGATTCGGACGAAAAGGCGCTTTACCTCTTTTCTGACGTCTTCTTTTTCCGGCATAGTTGCCCCCTGCATCTTTCACGATGAGCCTCACAGGCATGAGGAAGCCGCCAACAGACGATGCCCCCGCACAGGGCGGCCCCCCCACGGGCGTGAGGAAGCCCCACCCATGCGGCCCGGCAGAGCCGGTCCGGAAGAAACACCCCCACGGGCGTGGGGAAGACAAACGCCGCACCTTCACGTCTGCGCCGTGCCCAGAAACACCCCCACGAACGTGGGGAATCTGACTCCGGGGGACGGATGCCGAAAGGAAAGCGACGGCGTTACCGCAACGCTCCATTCTCCAGATAAAAGCGCGCTGGGGAAGGGATGGGGGGCTTGGGGGGAAGGGAAACACCTCCCGCGCCAGCGGAGGGGTTTCCCTTCCCCCCAAAACAACTTACGAATAGTGTTAACAGGCGCCAGCAGAGGGGGCCCTATCCCCCAGAAAAACCATACCCGGAGCGCCCTACCGATACAACGTAACCTGCCGTTCCGCGTAGCGTTTTCGGATGCCGAAGCAGAGGGGCACGTCGCGCAGCGTCCAGACTTCGTCGCCGTCGTCATGAGCGCCGTCGCGCACGGTCAGCGCGGCTTCTCTGTCTTTTTGCCGCGCCAGCGCGTCCGCGGCATGCAGCGCGTCGGCTTCCGTAGGAAAGAGACCGCGCCCCACAATATCCGACGGCGGGCAGTTTCTGCGGCCAAGGGACAGCTCCCAGACGGGACGCTTCAGCGCTTCCGCCAGAGACGCGGCCTCGTCGTCCGGCAAATCCAGCGCACAGGCAAAGGCCATATCCTGCAAATACTGGCGATAGGTCATCTTTGCGCCGGAGCCCACGGGCTTTTTGCCTTCGGCGGTTTTGGGAATCATCAGACTCTGCCAGGGCACGCTTTCGTCATAGCCGCTGCCGACCATCTGAAAATCCGTCAGCAGGGGGGGCCTTTTTTCTCCGTATGCCTTCCGGCGGACGTAGGAACGCACGGTCTGCGTATGGAGCGCCATGCGGGCCAGCCATTCCCGCTGTTCCCCTCCCCGACCGGCAGCGCAGCACAGCAGCCCCAGCACGCCGGAGCGAGTGGGAAAGGGGAGCGTCGTCCGGTTCCCAAAGCGGGAATCAGCCCCCCAGGACTGCAACGGCCCCTCCAGCCAGAGAAGCAGCGCGCTCATTGCGCGGACTCCGCCAGTTCCGTCACCGCGACGCGCAGGGCCTCGCGCACGGCGTCGATGGAAACGGCCTCCGCGCCGCCATAGGCAATATCGGCAATCTTGCCGTACAGGGAGCCCGCAAGCTGCTCCTGCCGCGCGAGGCCGTCGTCAAGAGCCTTCACGCTGGGAGCCAGCCAGCCGCTGTCGTTTCTGCTTTGCACCGGCTTTTCAAAGGAAAGCTGCATGCGCTGCCCGCGCCGGACCAGAATGCGGGCATAATCCCAGGGACAGGCCCCGGACTGCGTGCTCTGACGCGCCGCGGGAACCGCCAGATAGAGCGCCTTTACAAAGGCGTCGACCGCGGCGGGAATGTCGTCGCCGCCCAGATTTTCCCACAACTGCCCAAGGTCCAGCGAGATATAGCGGTAATAGGTGGCGGCATTGTATTCGAGCGTTCCCATATGGCTGGAACCGGGAACGCCGGCCTCGTCAGTCCCCGACAGACGCGCATAATCGTCCAGCGCCGTAAAGAACTCCACTTCGTTGACGACCTTGTGCGTGGACAGAGCATGCGCGAAGGCGGCCGCGGCCTGCACGTTCAGCGCCGGTTCCTGCGCCACCATGCGCCCGAACAGGGCAATGTCCAACCCATCCGCCGCGCTTTTGGCAAAGCTCAGACATTTTTTAATCTTCGCCTTCTCGCTTTTGGGAAGCGCGGTCTTGCCCGCGGCGTTTTCATCAGCCTTTTTGCCTTTTTTGCCTTCCGCCTGTTCCAGCGGCAGCACGAAGCCCGTTTCCGCCGCGTAGGCCGCAAGGCGCTCCACTTCCTGCGGCGCGATGAAAAACAGCGTGTCGTCCGTCAGCGCCGCGCCTATGGCGTCGCCGCAGGCGCGGGCCTGCTCCTCGGAAGCGCCCAGACGGCGGCAGGCGTCGGCGATCATATCCGCCACGCGCTTTGTGCGGATTCCCGTAGACAGACCGAGATCGTGCAGGGCAAGGCGCACCTGCCGCTTCCAGCACTGAGAGCTGACCCGCGCCCGCGGCACGCCGCCCACAAGGGCGCTCTTGGGCGCTCCCACGTCGTCTCTGTTCAGGCAGGTGACGGGAAAGGATTGCAGAATATGAAACTCTATGCCGACGCCCTTCAGATTGGTTGCGCTCATATGCGTAAATCCTTGTTCGTTGTGGAAAAGTTGTCTCAGGAGGCCGGGTTGGCGGGGCTTACGGGCAGGGACAGATCTGCAGCAGGCCGCAGCCGAAGGCGCGGGCCCGGCCTATGCCCTGACACACGGCCCGGACAAAGGCCTCGCGATCCGTGACCCGCAAAGAGCCCGCAAGCGTGGCCCGCGCTATGGTCGCCACGCCGCCGCCCTTGCCGAAACGATCCGCCCGAACGTCCGTCACCAGCAGGGACGGAGCATGAACGTCAAAGCCCCAGCGGGGGCCGCGTTCGCAGAACCATTCCGCTATGGCTTCGCGCCCGCGCACCGGTTTTATTCTGCCGCTGCGATTATCGCGCCGGGCCGGATTGACGACGACCTCGAACCGGTATGCCGACGCCTGAAGAAAGCCCTCCGGCAGAGGGCGCGTCTCCAGCGATCCCAGACGCGGCGGACGCGGCGGGCGATCCGACAGAATAAGCACCTGACTCACGCCCTGCCGGACGCCCTTGTCGGCAAAGAGAATGCCGCTGCCGGACTGTCTGTCGTCGCCGCGCACGTCCTCGAACAGATCATAAACGATACGATGAAGGGAATAGCTGTCCGTCCAGCGCAGGGCTCTCCTGTCGGCGGCGCCGAGAAGATAGCGGCTCAAATGTCTCATGCGTCGCCCTCCCCGGCCTGCCCGTCCGCATCGGACGCGGAACGTCCGTAATATTCCTGCGCCCAGCGCAGACAGACGCGCCGCCGCCCGTCCTCAAAGCGAAAGGACAGCAGATCGTCCAGCAGGCGGGCATGGCACAGCGGCGCGTCCCTTGCGGCAATGAACGACAGCAGCGGCCGCAGCATGCGGCAGACTTCTTCCGTCGTCCGGCAGGCCAGCATGCGCCGCAGCCGGGCCTCGCCCTGCTCCTCGCTTTCCACGCAGCGCCGCAGGGCTTCCCCCAGACCGAGGGAACCGTCCTGCTCGCGCCCGCTCCGGCTCAGACCGGCGGCGATGACGGCATGGGGGCGTCGCTCCTCGTCATCCTCCAGCGCGATGCCGAAACTTGCCAGCGCGCCATACGCATAATGCTCCGTATCGGGATTGTCGGCCCGCCGCAGACGGGCGGCAAAGCCCTTGTCCTCCCGGCAGCGCTCCAGAATGGCGGTTACAAAACGCCGGGCTCGTTCCTGTTTCCTGTTTTCCATAGCTCCTACCTCGTGCGGGGCAGATGTCGGGACATGGCGTCACAAAAAAATAAACGGCAACGCCTCCCCTCTTCCCGCGGGAAAGCCGGACCTTTCAGCAAAACGAAAAAGACGCGAAACAAAGGGGACGGAGGGAACGCTCCCTCCGGATCAGGAAATTGTTTTGCTGGGGGGAAGGAAACCCCCTTATCTCTGCTGTCGATGCCCGTAAGGCTCCTGCGTCGCCTAACGGGCACGGCCTAC
>CALVHG010000130.1 GCA_944327285.1 uncultured Desulfovibrio sp.
AAGGCGGCGGCACAGCGCCGCCCGGCCCAAAGTGAGCGGAAAAACCGCGCTTTTTCCGCGAAACGACAGGCCGTATGGTTTGAAATGCGAAGCATTTCAAACTGAAATTGCTCTAGAAATTTCTGCTGCGATGCGGGACGCGCCGCCCGGGCACGCGACAACTTCCCCGAATCGCGTATGCCAAGGAACAAACCATCCATGCCCCGTTCATATTGGAAAAAAGCGCTGCGCGGCATCGCGCTGACCACTCTGCTGACCTTCGGCGGCAACGCGCTGCTGCCCCTGCCTGCCCAGGCTTTCTTTTTCGGCGGCGTCACGCTGAAAGACGAAAAGGAAATGGGTCGCAAGTTTGACGTGATGGTGCGCTCGCACATGCCCGTCATTGAGGACCCCGAAGTCAGCCAGTATGTGGACGGCATTGTGAAGCGTCTGGTAAAGGCCATTCCGCCGCAACCCTTCACTTTCACTTCGGGCACGATTCTTTATAACGCGCTCAATGCCTTTGCCGTTCCCGGCGGCTATGTCTACGTCTTTTCTGGCCTGATCATGAATTTGAACAGCGAAAGCGAGCTGGCGGGCGTCATGGCTCACGAACTGGCCCATGTCACCCAGCGTCATGTGGCCTCGCGCATGGAGCGCGCGCAGTTCGTGAGCGTGGGCTCGCTGCTGCTGGCCGTGGCGGGCATTGTCATCGGCGGGCCGGGCGGCGGCGCTGCGGCGGCGGGAGCTCTGGGAGCCGGACAGGCTACCATGCTCAATTACAGCCGCGCCGACGAAACAGAGGCGGACCACATCGGTCTGCAATATCTTGTTGCCGCGGGGTATCCGCCTTCCGGCATGGTTGGCGGCTTTAAGGTGCTGCGGCAGAAAAGCTGGATGAGCGGCATCAATGTGCCGACCTATCTTTCGACGCACCCGGATCTGGGCGACCGCATTAACGGACTACAGGCCCGCATTACCCACATGGCCGCTTCCGTGCAGGGGCGCAAGGTGGACAACACGCGCTTCCGTCGGGTGCAGACCCTGCTCTGGGCTCGCTACGGCGACGAACAGGTCGCCATGCAGCGTTTTTCCGGCAAGGACGGCCTTGCGCTTATGGGACGCGCCATTGTCCTTGCTCGTCGCAACAATGTGCCAGAGGCGTCGCGCGTCTTTGATGCCGCCGTGGCGGCAGCGCCGGGAGACGCCCTTGTCCTGCGCGAAGCGGGAGCCTTTCACTACCGCAAGGGCGATATTGTCAAGGCGGAAAAACTGCTGCGCGACGCCATACGACGGGATCCCCACGATTATATGGCGCTCTTTTTCCTTGCCCGGCTGCTGGATGAATCTGGCCGGGCGTCTCAGGCAGCGCCCTATTACGGCGATGTCCTCCGCCATCTGCCGGAGGATGCCGAAGTTCACGAAGCCTACGCCCGCTCTCTCGGCAATGCCGGACGCACGGCGGACGCCTACAGGCATCTGACCTACAGCGCCATTTACGGCCATCGGAAAAAGCAGGCGGAACGCTACTTCCGGCAGGCAAAGGAACGCGCCGCCACGCCTGCGGAAAAAAAGGCGTTTGCCCGCCTTGAAAGCATTTATAAAGAACGCAAGGAAATCTGGGATAAATAACATGATGGAAATGCACGCAACTACTATTCTTGCCGTCAAGAAGGACGGCAAGGTCGCTATGGCCGGGGACGGACAGGTTACGCTGGGTCAGAGCATGGTTATGAAGCACACGGCGCGCAAGGTGCGTCGTCTGCACGACGGAAAGGTGCTGGCAGGCTTTGCCGGTTCCACGGCGGACGCCTTCACCCTCTTCGAGCTTTTTGAGGCTAAGCTGAAGGAACATCGGGGTAATGTGCAGCGCGCCGCCGTGGAAATGGCCAAGGACTGGCGCAAGGACAAGTATCTCCGCCGCCTGGAAGCCATGCTCCTTCTGGCCGACAAGGACTCTCTGCTGGTGCTTTCCGGTACTGGCGATGTCATAGAGCCCGACGACAACGTCGCCGCCATCGGCAGCGGCGGCCCCTATGCCCTGTCGGCTGCCCGCGCGCTGCAACGGCACTCGGACCTTGACGCGGAAGCCACGGTGCGCGCCGCCATGGAAATTGCCTCGGAAATCTGCGTCTTCACTAACAGCAACATTATTGTGGAAACGCTGTGATGCTGCTGCGCTCCGGCTGCAAGATCAACCTCGGCCTGACCATCACGGGACGACGCGCCGACGGCTATCACGAACTGGACTCCCTTTTTGTGCCCCTGCCGTTCCCAGCGGACACGCTTGCTCTGGCGCCGCTGAACGACGACGCCTGCCGTGTCCGCTGCTCGCGGGGCGATATTGATCCGGAGCGCAATACCCTCACGCGGGCTTATGCGGCTTTCCGCGCTCTTGGCGGCCGCCCCTGTCACGGCCTGGACATCACGCTGACAAAGCGCGTGCCGTCAGGAGCGGGACTGGGCGGCGGCAGCGCCAATGCCGCCGAACTGCTCCGCTGGCTCAACACGCACGCCTCCGTCCCCCTGTCGCGGGAAGAACTACTGGTCGCGGCTCTGAAAGTCGGCGCCGATGTGCCTTTCTTTCTCTACAATACTCCCTGCCGGGTGCAGGGCATCGGCGAAATTATCACCCCCTGCGCCCTTGATCTTGGCGATCTGCGGCTTGTGCTCGTCTGCCCGGATATTCCCGTTTCCACACCCTGGGCCTATGCCCGCTATGACGCCCTACAGGACGCCATAAAAAATCAGAAAAAAGTCTTGACAACTTCGGGGGATGAAGACTATACAAGTCACCTCATCGACAGAGACAAAAAGCACAAGCATGCCGGGTCCTTCCCCTCGCTGTTCAACAGTCTGGAAGACGTGGTTTCCGCAGCCTATCCGCAAGTGGGAATGATCAGGCGACAACTGGAAGCCGCGGGCGCTCATGCCGCCATGAGCGGGAGCGGTTCCTCTGTTTTCGGGCTTTTTGAACAAAATTGCCCGGAAGAGCGGCTGTCGGCCTGCGTCGCGGATTTGCGGCGTCAATGGAAGTGTGTCTTTGTGCTGTCTCTTCCTTCTCGCTGGGATGTCGCCAAGTGGTAAGGCAACGGGTTTTGGCTCCGTTATACGAAGGTTCGAACCCTTCCATCCCAGCCATAACTTTTGTCGCAAGGCGAGAGAGACATGTACAGCGATCTCAAAATTGTCACCGGTTCTGCGAATCCCGACCTGGCCAAGGCTATTTGCGATCATCTCGGCTGTCAGCTGACGCCCACCCTCGCCACGACTTTCAGCGACGGCGAACTCCGTATTGAAATCGGCGATAACGTGCGCGGCGACGACGTCTTTGTCGTTCAGCCTACCTGTTCGCCCAATGTCAACCGCAATCTGGTGCAGCTCTGCCTCATGCTTGACGCATTGAAGCGCGCCAGCGCGGGCCGCATCACCGCCGTCATTCCCTATTACGGCTATGCCCGTCAGGATCGCAAGGTCAGCCCGCGCGCGCCCATCAGCGCCAAGACCGTGGCTGACTTCATCAGCGTTTCCGGCGCGGATCGCGTCGTGACCATCGACCTGCACGCCGGTCAGATTCAGGGCTTCTTCAACTGCCCCGTGGACAATCTCTATGCCGCTCCTGTTATGCTGGAGCCCCTCCGCCAGATTGCCAACGATAATATTGTCATCGTATCGCCCGACGCTGGCGGCGTGGAACGCGCCCGCTCCTATGCAAAGCGTCTCAATGCACCTCTCGCCATCGTGGACAAGCGCCGCGACAAGCCCAATCAGGCGCAGGCCATGCACGTTATCGGCGACGTGGAAGGCAAGTCCGCCATTATCGTGGACGACATTATTGATACCGCCGGAACGCTCTGCGCTGGCGCGGACGTGCTGCTGAAGTACGGCGCTACGGAAATCATCGCCTGCGCTACGCATCCCGTCATGTCCGGTCCGGCCATTGACCGCATCAACGCCAGCGAAGCCCTGAAGCGCGTCATCGTCACCGACACCATCCCGCTGGGTGACAAGAAGGATCGTTGCCCCAAGATTCAGGTTGTTTCCGTGGCGGCACTGATGGCCAAGACCATCCACAATATTCACACCGGTTCGTCGGTAAGCGTTCTTTTCGTCTAAATTCTTGTCTGCGCGCGGGAGAGAAAGGTCTTCCGCTGCTGCACCTCTGTCGAAACAGCAACTGTTTCGCAACGAGGGAGACATTATTTCGCGTGGCGTCGTTTCTTCTCCTTTTCGGCGTCACGCGTTTTCTGGTAAGCCTGTCAGTGTGCCGGTATTTCCCTGGCGCGAAAAAACAGCCGTGCGTCGCCTGAGGCGATGCCGTTTGGAGTTGTGTCTAATGAGCAGCATCGAAAAAACCTTGAACGTTCAGAAGCGTGTGGAATGCGGCAAGGGCCCTGCTGGCCGTGTTCGTGCCAAGAATATGATCCCCGGCGTGTTCTACACCGCCAAGGGCGACAATATTTCCGTGCAGTCTCCTGTTCTGCCCTTTGAAAAGCTGTTTGCCGAAGTGGGCCACACCACGGTGTTCCACCTCGAAATCGACGATAACGGCACCAAGACCACCTATCCCGCCCTGGTGTGGGAAGTGCAGCGTCACCCCTACAAGAATCAGTACACCCACATCGACTTCTACGGCGTTGATCTCGAAAAGGAAATCACCGTGGAAGTGCCTCTGGAGTTCGTGGGCGTTTCCAAGGGCGTGAAGCTCGGCGGTATCCTCGAAACCTATCGCGAAGTGGTGCGCCTGAGCAGCCGTCCGCTCGACATGCCCAAGAAGATCACCATCGATGTGACCGAAATGGGCATCAACGACAGCGTGACCGTGGCCACCCTGCCCCTGCCCGCCAACGTCAAGGCCGTGTACGATCAGAACTACGCCATTGTGAGCGTCCTTTCCAAGTCCAAGGACGACGCCGAAGGCGAAGAGGCCGCCGAATAAGGCTTGCGCCTGCTTTACAGCCTGTTCAGGCCGGTTCCCCCAAGGAGCCGGCCTTTTTTGCAACAAGGGGACGTCATGGCTTTTTCTTCCCGCCACATGCGCATTTCCATAGGCAGCGGATCGACCCGATCTTTGCTGGAGTATCGCCCTGTTGACGGCGCGGACTGTCTGCTTTTCTATCCCGGCACCATGGCCTGCCCCTGGCAATATGAGGTCTTTCTCGAAGCCTTGCGCCGGCAGGGACTGGGAACCGCAGCCCTGCACTTTACCGGGCACGGCGTCATGCCGCACGGCGCGAGCTTCACCTTTGACACGCTCCTGCAAAATGCGCTGGATGCCGAGGCATGGCTTCGTTCTCAGGGAATGCGCAGACTGGCCGTCTGCGGCCACAGTCAGGGGGCCATCCTGACGCTCGCGCATGCGGCCCAGAGTTCGACGCTTGCCGCGGCCCTGCCCATTGCGGGCTGCTATCCCCAGCAGAGCGACGCCATTCTGCTGACGCGCTTTGCCCGCTGGCAGGCGCAGCGCCCGCGCCTGCAATCCTTCATCGACGCGGCAGCCCGCCGTCTGCCGCGTTTGCCCGTTCCCTTGTGGGCCTATCTGTCACTGTCGCGCATTCTGGCCGGAGGTCGCGGCCTGCGGCATCGCACGGCCCGTCAGCGCTGGAGCTATCCTCTGGTCTTCCTGCGCAGCCTTTTTGCGGCACACGTGCCGGAGCAGGCCCGCTGCCCGGTGCATATGCTGGCGGCCGCCAACGACGCTCTCTTTACCCCGGATATCATCCGCCATGCCTATGAACTCCTGCAGGCACCGCACAAGAGCCTTTTCTGGCTGCCCGGCGGCGGACACCTCATGGTCTTTGTGCCTCGCATGGCCCGTATCGCTGCCCGGCATGTGGCGGCCTGCTGCGCCGGGGCCAGCCTGCGCCTCGGACCTGTTCGCGCAACCGGCTAAGGGACCGCTACATCTTTCTTCCTGAAGAAGGGAAACCCCTCCTAGCGCGGGAGGCCCAGCCTTTCCCCCAGGCCCCCTTTCAGAGGTGTGCAAGAGCATGCGGCACATATTTTTCAATGGATATGCATAACCGCTCTCCTCTATTTATTTGAAATAAATTTGAAATTTGTGTTACCCCGTCCAGGGGGCGCAATAAAATTTGGGGGGAAAAAGGAAAAACCCTCCGCTCGCGCGAAACGCTTCTCTTCTCCAAAGCGCTTTCCGAGCATTTTCAGTTTGAAGCGTTGTGCGTTTCAACCCATACGGTCTGTCGTTTCGCGGGAAAAACATTTTTTCCGCTCGCTTTTGGCCGGGCGGCGCTGTGCCGCCGCCTCGCGTTTCACCTTTTTCAAAGGGAAAACGCTCTTATGCCCCGGCAAGGTTGTCTGCCGGCACTCCAACCATAACAGGAAATTCCATGGATTACGCCTATGTGCTCGCGGGGCTCGGTAACCCCGGCTCCCAATATGACGGAACCCGCCACAACTGCGGTTTTCTGCTGGTCGATGCCCTCTGCCGCAAGGCTGAAGCCGAAGGGCGCCTGCAAACCATGAACGGCGGCAAGTTCTCCTGCGAACTGCTGCGCGTGGCTCTGCCGGAGCTGCGCGGCCCGTGGCTGGTCGCCAAGCCCCAGACCTTTATGAACCTGAGCGGCCAGAGCGTGCAGCCGCTGCTGGCCTGGCACAAAATCCCGCCGAATCGGCTTGTGGTGGCCCACGATGAACTGGATATCCCCGCCGGGCATCTGCGCTTCAAATTCGGCGGCGGCAATGCCGGGCACAATGGGCTGAAATCCATCAGCCAGCTCCTCGGCACGCCGGATTTCTACCGTCTGCGCATCGGCATCGGCCGCCCGCAACACAAGGGCGACGTCACCAACTGGGTGCTGGGCCGTCCCTCCGGCGACGATGCCGCCGCCCTTGATAAGGGCCTTGCCAACGCTCTGGACGTTCTCTTTACTTTTGCGGCGCACGGACTCGAACGCGCGGCCCGCGCCGCGCAGCAAAGCGCCGCCTAAGTTCAGAACCCATCAGGAGTATTAGAGCGTTTCAACTTTAAAAAAGGTGAAACGCGAGGCGGCGGCACAGCGCCACCCGGCCCAAAGTGAGCGGAAAAACTGCGTTTT
>CALVHG010000131.1 GCA_944327285.1 uncultured Desulfovibrio sp.
GGCGGCACGGCGCCGCCCGGCCCAAAGTGAGCGGAAAAACCGCGTTTTTTCCGCGAAACGACAGGCCGTATGGTTTGAAACGCAACGCGTTTCAAACTGAAAATGCTCTAAATAATAAGAAATTAACGCTAACAGGCGCTGGAGCACTTTCAGTTTGAAAGGTCGGCATTTCAAAACATACGGCAACAGGCCGCCGCTTCTGCCTTCACAAAACCGGAATACGCATGGAATGGACGGAACAGGCGCTGGTCATCCGGCTGGGAGCCTTCAGAGAAACGGACCTCTGGGTCCGGCTGCTGTGCCGCAGCCGGGGCCTGCTGACCGTTTTCGCCTTTGGCGGCAGCCGCAGCCGTCGCCGCTTCTGCGGCTGTCTCGACGTGATGAACGAACTTGACTGCCGCGTCAAAAGTTCGCGGGACGGGCGCTTTCTCAACCTGGAGGAAGCCACGCTGCGCCACGGGCCGCAGCGCCTCCGGCAGGACTGGCAGCGCATGGGCATCGCCGTTAACTGCCTGCGTTTCGTGGAGGCGCTGGGCGTTTCGGAAGAAAATGCGGCCGAGGCCTACGCGCTCTTGCAGGATTTCGCCCGCACGGCCGACGAGGCCCCGGAACTGCCCGCGCTGTCGCCACTCTTCTTTCGCTGGCGTCTTGCGGGCTCTCTGGGGCTTGCGCCGGACATGGAGCATTGCGGCGTCTGCGGCGGCCCTGCCGGGGAGGGTAGCCTTCTGGTTGTGGACGAAGGCCGTCTGCGCTGCCGGACCTGCCGCGCGGAACGCACGGCGGCGGGCGTCGTCCCCGAACGCTACGGCGTGGAACTGACAACGACAGCCCTTGACGTTTTGCGCCGCGTACAGCAAGAATTTCCTTCGGAATGGCGCAGGTCGCCGCTTCTCCCTGCGGACAGGCGGGCCTGCGGGCGGGCCATTGACGGTTTTGTGCAATACCATCTGGGCCTCGCCTGGGAAAACGGCTATTTTCGCCGCGTCTGAGCGGCACTTGTGAAAGTCAACAGTCCAAAAGGAATGCCGATGTATTTTCAGGACGTCATACTTACCCTGCAAGACTACTGGGCCAAGCAGGGCTGCGTCATCGAGGAGCCTTCGGGCGTGGAATGCGGCGCGGGTACGTTCAACCCCAATACCTTTCTGCGCGTGCTCGGCCCCGAACCGTGGTCCGTGGCCTATGTGGAACCTTCCCGCCGTCCCACGGATGGACGCTACGGCGAAAATCCCAACCGTCTGCAACGCTATTTCCAGTTCCAGGTCATTCTCAAACCCTCGCCGGAAAACGCGCAGGATCTTTATCTGGAAAGCCTGAACGCGCTGGGCATCAATCCCGCGCAGCAGGACATCCGCTTTGTGGAAGACGACTGGGAATCCCCCACGCTCGGCGCATGGGGCCTCGGCTGGGAAGTCTGGCTCAACGGCATGGAAGTCAGCCAGTTTACCTACTTCCAGCAGGTGGGCGGCATTGATCTTTTCCCCGTCAGCGTGGAGCTTACCTACGGGCTCGAACGCCTCGCCATGTACCTTCAGGGCGTGGAATCGGTCTATGATCTGCGCTGGAACAAGAACGTCACCTACGGCGACATTTATCATCAGAACGAAGTCGAGCAGTCGCGCCACAACTTTGAAGTCAGCAACGCCGAAATGCTGCTGCGCCAGTTCAACGACTTCGAGGGCGAATGCAAGCGCATGCTGGAGCTGAACCTGCCCTGGCCCGCCTACGACTACTGCCTGAAGTGTTCCCATACCTTCAACCTGCTGGATGCGCGCGGCGCCATTTCCATTACGGAACGCGCCGGCTATATCGGCCGCGTGCGCGCTCTGGCTTCCGGTGTGGCGCGTCTCTATGTGGCCCAGCGCGAAGAAATGGGTCACCCCCTTCTCAACCGTACTGCGAGGTAAGGCATGGCAACCTTTGTGCTTGAAATCGGCAGCGAGGAAGTGCCTTCCCGCTTTCTGCCCACGGAAGAACAGGAACTCGAAGCCCGCTTTACGGCGGCGCTGGAGGAAAACGCCCTCGAACACGGCCAGATCCGCGCTCTGAGCACGCCGCGCCGCGCCATCCTCGTGGTGGAAGACCTCAATCCCGTGCAGACCGAGCGGGAGGAAGTCGTGGCCGGCCCCCCCGTCCGCGTGGCCTATGACGCCGACGGCAAACCGACCAAAGCCCTGGAAGGTTTCGTGCGCACCAACGGCTGCACTCTCGACGACGTTTTCCGTCAGGAAACGCCCAAGGGCGAATATGTCGCCGTGCGCAAACGCATCGGCGGCGCGGCTGCCGGCGATCTGCTGGCGACCATCTGCCCCGCCATCATCACGGCCCTGCCCTTTGCCAAGCGCATGCGCTGGGGCGTCAACCATGTGGCCTATGCCCGTCCCCTGCGCTGGATTGTGGCCCTGCTCGACAGCGAAGTGGTTCCCTTTGAAGTCGGCCCGGTGGTTTCCGGCCGCGAAACCTGCGGCCACCGTATTCACGGTCGCGGCCCCTTCAGCGTGGCGCATGCAACCGATCTGCTGCCCCTGCTGGCCGACAAGGGCGGCATCACGCCCCTGCCCGCCGACCGTCGCGCCGCCATCATCAGCGGCGGCGATGCTCAGGCCGCTGCCGTCGGCGGCAAGGTTCTCTGGAAGGACAGCCTGCTGCGCGAGGTGGAAGGTCTGACCGAGCATCCCGTGCCGCTGCTGGGCGATTTTGACGCCTCCTATCTCGAAGTGCCCCGCGAAGTGCTGCTGACCAGCATGGAAAGCCATCAGAAGAGCTTCGGCGTGGAAGGTCCCGACGGCGCGCTGCTGCCGCACTTCCTGACCGTGCTCAATCTGACGCCCGAAGACATGGGGCTGGTGAAACGCGGCTGGGAACGCGTGCTGCGCGCCCGTCTTGAGGACGCGCGTTTCTTCTGGCACGCCGACCTGCGCGCCACCTTCGACAGCTGGCTGGAAAAGCTGGATCACGTCATCTTTATCGGACGACTGGGCAGCATGGGCGAAAAGACCCGCCGTCTGGAAAGCCTCTGCCGCAATCTGGCCGAAACCGTCGCCGACGGCAAAGTAACGCCCGATGACGCCGCGCGCGCCGGCCGTCTTTCCAAGGCCGATCTTGTCAGCGGCATGGTGGGAGAATTTGACACGCTTCAGGGCATCATGGGCGGCATCTACGCCGAGCGCAAGGGAGAAAGCCCCGTCGTTGCCCAGGCCCTCAAGGAGCAGTATCTGCCCGCCGGGCCGGAAACGCCTCTGCCCGCCAGCCTCGGCGGCGCGCTGCTGTCGCTGGCCGACAAGGCCGACACGCTCGCGGGCTGCTTCGGTCTTGGCATGATTCCCACTGGCGCGGCAGACCCCAACGGTCTGCGCCGCTGCGCCATCGGCATTCTCCGCATTGTGCTGGAATACGGCCTGACTCTCGACCTGCGCAGCCTCTTTGCCCGCGCGCTGGAGCTCTACGGCGACCGTCCGTGGAAGCTGGCCCCGAACGAAGCCGTGGACAAGCTGCTGGACTTCATGGCGGGACGCCTGCGCAACTACTGGCAGGGTCAGGGCGAAGACACGCTGCTCGTGGAAGCGACCCTGGGCGCCGGTTCCGAAGACATCCGCGACGCCGGGCTGCGTCTGGCGGCGCTTGCCGCGTTCAGCAAGGAAGCCGGCTATGCCGAAGCCGTGCAGACCTTCAAGCGCGTTGCCAATATCGTGCGCAAGCAGGCCGGCGACGACCTGCGCGATCAGTGGGACGACGCCCTGCTGCAGGAAGAGGCGGAAAAGAATCTTGCCGCCGTCCTTCGCGATCTGCTGCCCCGTCTGGACACCCTGCGCGGCACGGGCGACTACGCCGCAGCCCTGAAAACGCTGCTGGAAGTCCGCCCCGCTGTGGACGCCTTCTTCGACGGCGTCATGGTCATGTGCGACGACGCCGCCCTGCGCCGGAATCGTCTGGCCATGCTCAACGCGCTGGGCTCCCGCTTCGCGCGTCTGGCCGACTTCGCCGCGCTGCAAATGTAAACAGGGGTTAGAGCGTTTCAACTTTGAAAAAGGTGAAACGCGAGGCGGCGGCACAGCGCCGCCCGGCCCAAAGTGAGCGGAAAAACCGCGTTTTTTCCGCGAAACGACAGGCCGTATGGTTTGGAACGCACAGCGTTTCAAACTAAAAATGCTCTAGGAGTTGGGGGGAAGGGAACCCCCTTGGCTAGCGCGCAAGGGGGTTCCCTTCCCCCCAAGCCCCCCATCCTTCCCCCAACGCGCTTTTATCCCACGTCTCCGCACAGAGAAAATGCTTGACCGGAGCGGGAACGTGTGCTAGGAGACGAAGTTCGTAAAAGCGTATTTCGCCCGCACAGCGCGGGCCACCATAGAGCATTTTGTCTCGCAATGGATTGAAATGCTCTGGCATGAGCTGATGCCTCGACCACCTCGGTCACGAGCGTCGCCGGGCATTTCAACCGCAAGATTTTTTCTGGAGGAAGATCGTGGCTAACCATAAGTCCGCCATCAAGCGTCACAAGCAGAGCCAGAAGCGCGCCGCCATCAACCGCGCCGCCCGTACCCGCGTCAAGAACGCCATCAAGGCTGTTCGCGCCGCCGTTACCGCCGGCGATAAGGCTCAGGCCAACACCGCCCTGAGCGCCGCCGCTTCCGTGCTGGCCAAGGCCGCCGGCAAGGGTTCCATCCACTGGAAGAAGGCCGCCCGCAAGGTGTCCCGTCTGGCTCGCGCCGTCAACGCCGTCGAAGCCTAGTTCCCGAAAAAATATTTACAAATTCTTCTTGACAGATGAACGCATCTCGACTAGAAGAACCTTCATGCGCTCGTAGCTCAGCTGGATAGAGCAACAGGCTACGAACCTGTAGGCCAGGAGTTCGAATCTCTTCGGGCGCACCATTTTTCAAAAACCTCCGTTTCCACGGAGGTTTTTTTGTTTTCAGAGTTTTTCCTTTGAAAAAGACAACATGGGTGGCGGAAGAACGGTGCTACCCGGCCAAAGTGAGCGGAAAAACCGTTTTTTTCCGCGAAGCGACAGGCATATGGTTTGGAAAGCAAGGCCTTACAAACTAAAAGTCTCTGGAAAACGCCTCGTCCCGCCCTTCCTTTCCCCCGCAAAATACACTACAACGATTTTCAGGAATAGTCTTACAGGCCCGTCATAAGCAGCGTGAAACGCATTTCCTGGCGGCAGCGGCGTAAATGCGCCCGCATAACCTTCCCGCAGAAATGCGCGCTGCAAATATTGTCCGTCGGTCTGTTCATCCCCTGATTCCGCGTATTCGCAACCACAGTACAGGAGAGAACCATGCGCTTCGGTCACACCTGACGACATGCTCTGCTTCATGGAATGGAGCTCGCACGGCAGACGCGCCCGGCATGGTTCTTTACGCCCCGTCCCTTCCCGGAACGGCCCGTCCTTTTCCGAAGACGATACTCGCCGATCTTCCCGGCCCACGGACAGCGATCCTGATTCCATCCCGCCGCGTCCCCCGTCGTGCGCAGCACGGCATTTTTGCCGCCGCACTCTGTTGGAGGACGTATGAGAACCGGAACCAACCTCTTTGCCACAACCGGTGGCATCATCCTTGTGGGCCTCGCGCTCGGCGCGCTGGCCGTCTTTCTGCAACTTCAGGGCAATCCCGGCAACATGGGTATCTGTGTTGCCTGCTTTAACCGCGACATCGCGGGGGCTCTGGGCCTGCATCGCGCGCCCATTGTGCAATATCTGCGCCCGGAAATCATCGGCATGGGGCTGGGCGCTTTTGCCGCCGCCCTGCTTTCGGGCGAATTTCGCGCCCGCGGCGGTTCGGCCCCCTTTGTTCGCTTTCTGCTGGGCATGATCGCCGCCATTGGCGCGCTGGTCTTTCTCGGCTGCCCCTGGCGCGTCATCATGCGTCTTGCCGGCGGCGACGGCAACGCCCTCTTCGGCCTTGCGGGGCTGATCTGCGGCGTCGGCATCGGCGCCATCTTTTTCCGTCAGGGATTCTCCCTTGGCCGCAGCCAGAAGCAGAGTCCCGTCGTCGGTCTGGCCCTGCCTCTTGTGCTTCTCGGCTTGCTGGCGCTGGCCCTGACCCATCAGCCCATCGCCGGACAGCCCAATAACGGCAGCGTCTTTACCTCTGTCAGCGGTCCCGGCGCGGCGCATGCGCCCCTGCTCATCTCGCTGGCTGCCGGTCTTGCCGTGGGTTTCATGGCGCAGCGCAGCCGCTTCTGCACCATGGGCGCCATCCGCGACGTGATTCTGTTCCGACAGTGGCATCTGGCTCTGGGTCTGCTGGCTATGCTCGGCATGGCGCTGGCCCTTAACGCCGTCTTTGGCGGCTTTAAGCCCGGCTTCACCGGACAGCCCATTGCCCATACCGAAAGCCTCTGGAACTTCCTCGGCATGGTCACGGCCGGTCTGGCCTTTGCTCTCGCCGGCGGCTGCCCCGGCCGTCAGCTCTTCATGGCCGGAGAAGGCGACAACGACGCCGCCATCTTTGTTGCCGGTCTGCTGATTGGCGCGGCCTTTGCCCACAACTTCGGCATGGCCTCCAGCGGCGCGGGTATCGGCCCCAACGGCGCTGCCGCCGCCATCGGCGGTCTGGTCATCTGCCTGATTATCGGCGTTTTCAACTGCAAGCGAGGTGCCTGATGTCCACTCCCCAGACCATTGATGCCAGCGGCCTTTCCTGCCCTCAGCCCGTGCTGCTCTTTCTTCAGGCCGTCAAAGCCGCTCCCGACGGCGAATTTATCGTCATCGTGGACAACGAAGCCAGCCGCGAAAATGTGAGCCGGGCAGCGCGCACCCGCGGCTTTACCGTGGAACCGCAGGATATGGACGGCGGTCTCTGCCGTCTTGCCATCCATAAATAGAGCGTTTTACCTTTGAAAAAGGGGAAACGCGAGGCGGCGGCACAGCGTCGCCCGGCCCAAAGTGAGCGGAAAAACCGCGCTTTTTCCGCGAAACGACAGGCCGTATGGTTTGAAATGCGAAGCAT
>CALVHG010000132.1 GCA_944327285.1 uncultured Desulfovibrio sp.
GGAAAGGTCCATGTGGTGCAGGGCAAGGGAGAGGCAGTAGAAGGCCGCGCCAATGCAGACAAGGGCCGCGCAGCCTGTCAGACGACGGCGGAAGCCGTCGGAACGGGCCAGCAGAAGATTTGCCAGCACGTCCAGCGCCGCGGCGCAGGCCACCAGCAGCAGGGCCAGCAGTCCGGCAAGGGAGAAGGCGGAGTTAGTCATGCGCCGCCTCCCTGTCGCGTTCGGCGGTTGAGGGGCCGTGTTCCGTGCCGCGATTGACCAGCATCGCGCCGGCCAGCACGCAGACAAGGCCGAGAATGCGCTGGGGCGTGGGCTCTTCATGGAAAAAGCAGAAGCCCATGAGGGCGATGAGGCTCAGGCCGCAGGCTTCCCAGAAGGCAAAGGCCACGCCGACGGGCAGTCCGGTAGTGGCCCGCGCAAGGCAGTAATAGGAAAGGCAGATAGCCACGAGCATGACGGCAAGGCCGCAGAATTCCGCGTAGGGGAAGGTCCACGACTGGGAGAATTTGAGAAAGGAAGTGCCGCCTACTTCCAGCAGAATAGCCAGTCCGAGGGCCAGCCAGTGACGAAGAGTCGGTTCGGTCATGATGGCATGGCCTCCTGTGCGCCGATGTGGCGACGAGCATGAATAACGAGCATAAACTCCTCCTGGGGTATCTGTCAGCTCCGAAAACGACGGAGTCCGAACGGGAATGCCGGAGCGGCTCGCGCCGTATTGTTCCGACACTAATTTCTTAGTATAGCGGCTCTGCGGATAGTTAGCAAGTTTGGCGATATATACGAGCTTTTTTCGGTTGCAAACTCTTTCCGCAAAGGAGGGACATATGACTTTCGGCAAGGCTATTTCGACAGTGCTTCTGCGCAAATACTGCTGCTTTTCCGGGCGCGCACCCCGCTCGGAATACTGGTGGTTCCAGCTGTTCGCAATACTGCTCATGCTGGTGCTCGGCAGCTGGGAAATGTTCTGTGAGGTGGTGACCATCGACATGTACTGGACCATGACGGGGGTGTTTTTTCTCATCCATTACGCGCTGCTGCTGCCGTCCGTGGGTGTCTGGATCCGGCGGCTGCACGATCGCGGCAAGAGCGGCGTCAGCTGTGTCGTTGCGATCGGCTGCGGGGAAATTCTCCTTCTGTGGCATTATGCCAACGAGATTGCCATCTACAGCCGCCTTTTCAGCCGTTACTCCCTGTACGGGCCGTTTACCACCTATTTTCTTCTGTTCGTGTCTCTGCTGGGCTCCGTCGCCGGGCTGTATTCCTTCTGGCAGTGCCTGTTCAAGGGGACTGAAGGCCCCAACGCCTACGGCCCCGATCCGCTGGCCTAGAGCGTTTCTGTTTGAAACGCACAGCCTTTCAAACTGAAAAGACTATAAGACTTCCCGACTTGATTTATTCAAGAAAAAGCCGCCCATTTTCTGGATGAGCGGCTTTTTCTGTCTGCGGCCATTGGCTAAGATCCGCCTGATAAAAAACAGGACCGGCTTCAGAACGTTTTTAGAGCGTTTTAGCTTTGAAAAAGGTAAAACGCGAGGCGGCGGCGCAGCGCCGCCCGGCCCAAAGTGAGCGGAAAAACCGCGCTTTTTCCGCGAAACGACAGCCGTATGGTTTGAAATGCAAAGCATTTCAAACTGAAAATGCTCAAACTGAAAAGGCCCTGAAGGTCGGTCTCGGAGGAGCATATCCATGAAGCTGCAACAGATTCGCAACGCCGCGCTGCGTATTTCCTATGCCGGAAAGACTTTTCTGACGGACCCCTGGCTGGCGGAAAAGGGTGCAATGGGGACCATTGCCTCAACCCCTTTCCGCTGTCGCTATCCTGAACAGGAGCATCTGCCTATGCCCTTGTGCGATTTGCCCATGCCGGTGGAAAAGGTTCTGGAAGGCGTCGATGCCTGCATTGTCACCCATGTGCATCCCGACCATATCGACATGGCCGCCGATGGCACCGTCGGGGCGATGCTTCCTAAAAATATGCCCGTTTTTGTGCAGAGCGACGCAGATGCCGCTGTGCTGCGGCGTTCCGGCTTTGCCCAGGTGGAACTTTTGTCAGAAACCTCAGCTTTCGGGGATATCCGGCTTGTGAAGACCCCCGGACTGCACGGCACGGAACAGCCCTGCGGTCCTTCCTGCGGCGTGGTCTTTCGGCATCCCGCGGAACCGACGCTCTATGTGGCCGGAGATACCGTCTGGTTTGACGGCGTTGCCGCGACGCTGGCCGCGTACCGGCCGGATGTGATTGTTCTTAATGCCTGCGCCGCGGAGCTGGTCGGCTATGGCCGCCTGATTATGGATGACGCGGACGTGGAAAAGGTGTGCGCGGCCTGCCCGGAGGCGCGCGTCATTGCCAGCCATATGGATACGGTGGCGCATGCGTCCATTACCCGCGCGAGCATGCGGGAACGTCTGGCGCGGCGCGGCCTGTCGGACAGAGTTCTCATGCCTGATGACGGGGAAACATACGACTTTCCTCTGCGTTCCGCATAGAGCCTTTTAGTTTGAAACGCTCTAAGTTCGCCGCAGGCTGTCAGGCTTCGAGGAGGGGCAGTTCGTCAAGGACAATATGCACCTCGTGACTGCCCAGCGCATCCAGCCCCGGCAAAAAGGCGTGCAGGGCCTCCATATCGGCAAAGACGGCGTCAATGACATAGGCGCGTTCGCCGGTGATGCGGTAGCAGTGCAGAATCCTGCAATCAACCCCGGCGCACAGGCGGCGCACGTCGTCGATGGTGCCCCGCTTCAACTGCAGGCGCAGGAGCGCATGCGTTTTATAGCCGAACACGGGGCAGTCGATATTGACGGTGTAGCTCTTGAGAATCCCCAGATCCTCAAGACGTTCCAGCCTGTTTTTGACGGCCTGCCCGGTGAGATGCACCTTTTCCCCTATCTCCTTCATAGTGGCGCGGGAATTTTTGTGCAGGTATTCAAGAATACGCCTGTCCGTCTCGTCAATGCGTGCCGTCATACTGCCTCTTTTATGTGAATAAGCCGCCGTCTCCGGGAAGACGGCGGCTTATTGTTTCGTTATAGTGTCTGTTGGGGGGAAGGGGAACCCCTCATCTCTGCTATTGATGCCCGCGAGGCTTCTGCGTCGCTTGAAAAAACGCGCTGGGGAAGGGATGGGGGGCTTGGGGGGAAGGGAAAAACCTCTCGCGTTAGCAGAGGGGTTTCCCTTCCCCCCAACAACTAGAGCATTTTCAGTTTGAAACGCTGCGCGTTTCCAACCATACGGCCTGTCGTTTCGCGGAAAAAACGCGGTTTTTCCGCTCACTTTGGGCCGGGCGGCGCTGTGCCGCCGCCTCGCGTTTCACCTTTTTCAAAGTTGAAACGCTCTAATCAACGAATAGCGCTGACTCGCTCTAGCCCTGCGCGTCGATCCAGGCGTTGGCTTCGGGCAGGGAGAGCGTCCCTTCGTAGAGGGCGCGGCCGCTGATGGCCCCTTGCAGCCGTGTGGTCTTTGTCAGGGGGTAGAGGGCGCGCACGTCGTCCATAGTGGCGACGCCGCCCGCAGCAATGACGGGCACGGTGGAGAGGGTGGCAAGGCGGCGCAGCGCCTCCACATTGACGCCGCTCTGCATGCCGTCGCGTTCAATGTCGGTATAAATGATGAAGGCGGCCCCGTCCCGGAGCAGACGCGGCAGCACGTCGTCGATGGTCAGTCCGGCGTCGCTTACCCAGCCCTTGGTTTTGAGGCGTCCGCCTTCGGCATCCAGAGAAACGCCGATACGGCCGGGGAAGGCCCGGCAGAGCGCGGCAAAGGCTTCGGGCGCTTCCAGCGCCAGAGTGCCGATGATGAGGCGCTGCACGCCGGCGTCAAGATAGGCGCGGGCTACGGATTCGTCGCGGATGCCGCCGCCGAGCTGCACGGGAATGGAGAGCGCGGCGCAGATGCCGCGCACGATGTCGCGGCTTTTCGGCTGTCCGTCAAAAGCGCCGTCCAGATCGACCACGTGCAGCCAGCGGGCCCCCTGCGCTTCCCAGTCGCGGGCCGCGGCCACGGGATCGGCGGCAAAGACGGTGGCATCGTCGGCGCGGCCCTGACGCAGGCGCACGGCCTGGCCGTTCTGGATGTCTACAGCGGGAAAGATGATCATAGCCCAAAATCCTTTATGGCCTTGCGGATGCCCTCTTCGGCCAGTTCTGTGGCGGTGACCCAGCCGCCCTTGCGGCGGAAGAAGTCGCCCATGTTGAGAAGATTGTCGGCAAGGCCGGTCTGTTCCTCGTCATAGACGGAACGATTGGCAACTGTGCCGTGCTTTGCGCTGATAAGATAGAATTCCACCTTCACATGCGCCGGGCGGGTCACGCCTGAGCGGGAGCCCTCGCGCTCGTGCCAGTCAATGACTTGCGGCACAAGCAGAAAGTCGGTGCCGCACTTTGCGGCAAAGGACGCCAGAATGGGGAGCGCCTGCGGCTGGTTGGCGCTGTAGCCGGAGGAAATCTTGGGAAGCGCGCCGGAAGCCACAAATTCATAGCGGCGGCTGTTCTTGCGTTCGCGCAGAACCGTCTGGAGACGGTTGTCGAGAATTGCGAGATGGCTGCCGTCTATGCGCCCCTGCGGCTCAGGCAGCTGGCCCATGACAAGTTCGGCATTGCTGCGAGGCTGAATGAAGGGCAGAACGCTCACGCTGTAGGCGGGCGACAGCAGACGCGGCATATCCGCCGTGCTGGTGGGCTTGCGGGTGCAGCCGACAAGAACAGCGAGACAGAGACAGAACAGGATCGCAAGACGGAAGGAACGAGCAAGGCGCATCAGTCCAAACCTCCTTTGGTACTGCGTATGGCGGACCCGCGGCGGCAGACAGCCTGGGCAAGAGCTAAGCCCATGCCCTTGGCCGCGGACTCCAGCAGATGGTGACCGTTCTTGCCATAATGAAAGCAGATGTGGGCATTACAGCGCGCGCCGGAGGCCAGAGCCTTATAGAATTCCCGCCAGAGGTCCTTTTCCTCTCCGGCGATGACGGGCGGCAGCAGCTCGTCGCCGCGCCATTCGAGCCAGGGGCGGCCCGAAAGGTCAATGGTGACATCCGACAGCGCCTCGTCCATGGGCACGCGGCCGTAGCCGACGCGGGCGATTCCGGCGCGATCGCCGAGGGCTTCGAGCAGGGCCGCGCCGAGGCAGAGGCCGATATCTTCAGCCGTGTGGTGGGCGTCCACATGCAAGTCGCCCTTGCAGACAAGACGCAGATCCATGTCCGCCCAGAAGGCCATGAGCGTCAGCATGTGATCAAGCATGCCGAAGCCGGTTTCAATGGATGTCTTGCCGCTGCCGTCGAGAGTCAGTTGCAGTTCAATGGTCGTTTCAGCGCTGCTGCGCCGGTATTCGGCGCTGCGGGGCGCGAGGGGTGCCGTCATAATAATCTACTCTCCGGGTTTGGCGGTATCGTCGGCATCGCCGGATTCCGCGGGCGCGTCGCCGGTCTCTTCCGTCGCGTTCTTTTTCTTTTTGCCGCACAGGGCCGCCACCAGAATGCTGCATTCATAGAGAATGAGCATGGGGCAGGCCATCAGCAGCTGGGAAACCACGTCGGGCGGCGTCAGGATGGCGGCCACAATGAAGATGCCGACAATGGCGTAGCGGCGGCCGCGCCGCATCATGCCGGCCGTCAGGACGCCCATGCGCGAGAGGAAGAAGGAAAAGAGCGGCATCTCGAAGATCAGGCCGAACGCAAGCAGCAGCTTGAGGATAAAATCCAGATAGTCGCTGATGCGCGGGGTGATCTGTATGCTCTGCGTGGAGAAGCCGATGAAGAAGTTGAAGGCGTAGGGAAAGACGAAGAAATAACAGAACAGGCCGCCGCCGATGAAGAACAGAGCGGAAATGACGGCCACGGGAATGATGAAGCGCTTTTCCTCGTCGTAGAGACCCGGCGCAATAAAGGCCCAAATCTGATAAAAGATGAACGGGCTTGCAATAAAGAGCCCGGCCACGAAGGCCACCAGCATACGGGTAAAGAAGGGTTCCGGCATGCTGGTATACTGGGCGTGCGCGCCCACGGCTCCAAGCGCATTGTTGAGCGGCAGGGTCAAAATATCGAACAGCGGTTCCACCACGGCCCAGCAGAGGCAGAAGCCCACAAGCGCGGCAATGAAGCAGCGCACCAGGCGCCAGCGCAGTTCATTAAGATGATCGAGCAGCCCCATGGGCTTGCCGTCTTCTTCCTCGTTGTCTCCGGTTGCCGCGGGCGGTTCAGCCGGAGGCTGCGCGCCGCCGTCGCCGGAGACGGGCAGCCGGGGCTCTGTTTCGGGAGTCGCGGCGTCGGCGGAAGGCGCGGGGCCTGCGGGCGCGGCCTCGTCATTGGCGGCGGTTGCCGGGCTTTCTTCCGCGACGGCAGGGGCGGCTTCCGTTTCGGCTACCGTCTCCGCAGTCGTTTCCCCGGCGGGCTGCGCGTCCTGCGCGCCCTGTGCGGGGGCGTCGGCCATGACCTGCGCGGCGTCCTTTTCTGCGGTCTGTTCCGCGTCCGGGCGCAGTTCTTCCGTTGCTGTCAGCGTCTGCTTGTCGCTCATGCCGCGCCGCCCGTAGGTTTGCTGGTCGGGGAGGCGGGAGCGCCTTCAGCTTCGGCGCGGGTCTTGGCCAGCGCCTGCGCCAGCGGGCTGTCGGCGGGCGGCGCGGGCGGCTGGGGCACGGCGTCAAAGGTCGGCATGGAAGCGGGCGCTTCCTGCTGCGCTGCCTGCGGCGCGGCGGGCTGAGCCGCCTGCGCCGTTTGAGCGGCAGCAACCGGCTGCGTCTTCGGGGCCTGCGTCTTTTCCAGGACAGGCCCAGCCTGTTCGGTCTGCCGGGGAGCTTGCGCCGCCTCCGCCGTAGCCGCGGGCGCGGCCGTTTCAGCGGCCTTCTTGCGATCTTCTTCGGCAGCCTGATCCACTTCCGCGTTCAGCGTGCGCTGAAATTCCG
>CALVHG010000133.1 GCA_944327285.1 uncultured Desulfovibrio sp.
CTTTGCTCTGCTGTCGATGCCCGTAGCTTCCTTCGTCGCAACGGGCACGGCCTGCGGCCGCCCGTCGGGTCGCTGCTTGCGGCAAAAAGTGGTTCCTTCCCCCTCAAACTCCCCCATCCTCCCCAAAACCCGCACGCTGTGTCTGACAGGTGAAGATGGGCATTTTTTGTATGGCCGGACGGCGCTGTGACGCCGCCTCGCGTTTTACCTTTCTCAAAGGTAAAACGCTCTAATTTTTCTATTTATTTCAATAAAATAGAAAACACAGGCTACAAAGTTACCTGCCACATGGCCTGTGTCCCCGCTGAAAAAGCGCGCTGGGGAAGGGATGGGGGGCTTGGGGGGAAGGGAACCCCCTCTCGCGCTAGCAGCGACCGAATGGCGGCCGCAGGCCGTGCCCGTTGCGACGAAGGAAGCTACGGGCATCGACAGCAGAGATGAGGGGTTTCCCTTCCCCCCAGAAAAACGATTTCGTGTTACCGGGTCAGGCGCGTTCCTTTCTGGCGTGTTCCAGCTCCCGGACTTTGCGAAAGATGGTGCTGCGATCAACCTGAAAATGCCGGGCGAGCTCGGCCATAGAGCCATAACGCTGCATGCCCGCTTCGATGACGGCGCCCTCCAGCTCCTTCATGATGGCCTTAAAGGACTTTCCCTCGATGCCGGGGAGGGTGAGGCCGCCGCTTGCGGGCAGGCTCTGGCCCACGGGCCGGATGCCGGTCAGATCATGGGCGTCGATGATGCCCTTCTTGCAGGTGACGACAAGGCCCTGCACGAGATTTTCGAGTTCGCGCACGTTGCCGGGCCAGTCGTAGGCAAGAAGCAGGCGCTCGACTTCATTGGAAAAACGGACGTTCTTGCGAAATTTTTTGCCGTAATAGGCAAGAAAGCTGGCGGCAAGGGGAAGGATGTCGGCCTGCCGCTTGCGCAGGGGCGGAATATTCAGCACCGCCACCTTGAGACGGTAGTAGAGATCGGAGCGGAAGTTGCCCCGCGAGACTTCCTTGAGGAGGTCCTTGTTGGTGGCGGCAATAACGCGCACGTCCACGGGCTTGGGAATGGTGGAGCCCACGCGCATGACTTCCCAGTCCTGAAGCACGCGCAGCAGACGCGACTGCATGATCATGGGCAGTTCGCCTATTTCGTCCAGAAAGAGCGTGCCGGTATTGGCGGCCTCGATAAGACCGGCCTTGCCGTTTTTGCTGGCTCCGGAAAAGCTGCCCGCCACGTAGCCGAACAATTCCGTTTCTATGAGATTTTCGGGGATGCTGCCGCAATCGACCTTGATAAAGGGCCGGTCGGCGCGTCGCCCGCTGTGATGAATGTGCCGCGCGACAACGTCCTTGCCCACGCCGGTTTCGCCCAGCAGCAACACGGTGGCGTCGGTATCGGCAATGGCGGCGGCCTCCGCGTACAGCCGGTGCATGCTCTGGCTCTGGATGATGCGCGGATATTTGCCCGTGGTCAGCATTTCGGGATTGCTGAGGTTCTGGAAGGTTTCCAGCAGTTCCTTCTGGGCGCTCACTTCCTCGCGCAGTTCCGTCAGGGCCGTCACGTCGCGGATGATGGTCACGACCAGAACGACTTCGCCCGCGCTGTCCAGCACGGGGTGACTTTCCAGCATCAGAATGCGCCCGTTGAACACATTCTGCACGCTGGAAACCTTCTGGCGCGTCTCCACCACTTTAGGATTGAGCACAACGTCAAAGTAGCCCTTTTCCACAAGGTCCCGAATGCGATTCCGCATCATTTCTTCCCGCGGGATACCGGTGAGCTCGGCATGTCGCCTGTTGACCAGCAGCACCTTGCCCTCGCGATCAGAAACGCAAATGGCATCGCGGAACGTGTCGCATATTTGCTCAATAAAATCGTTCAGCATGGCGGTACGCTACACGGAAAAGAAGACGTTGGGAAGAAGCGGACGGGACGGCTCCCTGGGGGCAAGGCTCCGTCCCGCAAAAGCCCGTCCGGGGAGGGGACCCGGACGGGCGGCAAGGGACGATGAGTTACGCCTGTCCGGCGGCGGCCTTGACCTGCGGGCTCATCTTATACAGAGCGTAGGTGCACAGGGCGCTGACGACGCCCCAGAAGCAGAAGTACATGCACAGGTACCAGGGCTGCCCGTCGGCCCAGCCGGTGAGGGCGGTGGCGATCATGGGCGTCAGGCCGGAAGCAAAGATGGCCGTGAACTGGTACACGAAGGAGATACCGGAATAACGCACTTCGGCGGGAAAGCTGTCGGAGAACAGGCTCGCCATGGTGGCATACTGACCGGCATGCAGGATGGCAAAGGCAAGGGTCAGGGTCAGGGTCACCAGCACGAAGTTGTGGGCGTAGTTATGCAGCACCCAGAAGGCGGGGAAGCTGATGATGCCGAGCAGAAGCACGCAGATACCGAAGATCTTGGCCTTGCCGTGACGGTCGGCGAACTGGCCCCAGAAGGGGATGGCCACGGCCATGACAGCCGACGCCACGATGAGGGAGGACAGCGCCGCCTCGCGATGCACGCCGTGCTGCTGGGTGAGGTAGGTCAGAGAGTACACGCCGAAGACGTTGAAGGAAACGCCGTCGAGGAAGCGCGCGCCCATGCCGGCCAGCACCATCTTGGGATACTTCTTGAAGACTTCCAGCAGGGGGAACTTGGCTTCGGGAGCCTTGGCCTTGGCTTCGGAGAAGTCCTTGGTTTCCTGCACGGTCAGACGCATGTAGGAACCGACGATGAGCAGCACGGCGCTCAGGATGAAGGCCACGCGCCAGCCCCAGCTCAGGAAGGCTTCGGGGCTGAGGATAGCGCTCAGCAGGGCGATGACGCCGGAGGCCAGCAGCAGGCCGATGGACATGCCGATCTGGGGCAGGCTGCCGTAGAAGGCGCGCTTGGATTCGGGAGCGGATTCAAAGGACATAAGCACCGCGCCGCCCCACTCGCCGCCAAGGCCGATACCCTGAAGCAGACGGCAGATGATGAGCAGAATCGGGGCCCAGATGCCGATGGTTTCGTAGGTGGGGATCAGGCCGATGCAGACCGTGGCCGTACCCATGATTTCCAGCGTCAGAATGAGCACCTTCTTGCGGCCCAGCTTGTCGCCGAAGTGGCCGAAGATAACGCCGCCCAGCGGACGGGCCACAAAGCCCACGGCAAAGGTGGCGAAGGCCAGCATGGTGCCGATGCGGGGGTCAAAATCGGGGAAATAGAGCTTGTTGAAGAAAAGACCGGCAACAACGCCGTACAGGAAGAAGTCGTACCATTCAATGACGGCCCCCAGCACGGAAGAAATGACCACGCGGCGCAGGTTCTTCTGCTGGTCGAGAGTTTGTTCATTGCTCATGCGAAATATCCTGTAGAACTTGAGGGTTGACCGTAACGGCAAAACGTCCGCCGAACGCCGTCGGCGCGCGGCGGACGAACGAGGCGGCGGTTAGCCTTCCAGGCCCAGCAGACGGGCCGCGTTGTTGTACATGACGTTTTCCAGCACTTCGGGCTTGAAGGGCAGGCGCTTGTAAAGGGCGATCTGCTCCTGGAAATCCATGAAGGGCGCGGCGCTGGCAAAGAGCACCTTGTCGCCGATAAGGGTGTTTGCAGCCTGGAAGTAGCCTTCGGAGAAGGGCTGTTCCTCGTATTCTGCAAGGTCAATATAGACGTTGCGGTTACGATGCACCGTCATGATGACTTCGTTCACAAAAGGATAGGCGCCGTGGCTGATGACGATCTTCAGATCGGGGAAGTCGGCGGCCACGCGGTCGATATGGCGGGGGTGGGCGTCGTCCATAACGGCGTCGCGCACCAGCGTTGCGGGGCCGGTGGTGATGACAATCGGAATATCCAGCTCGCAGCACTTGGCATAGATGGGGTAATACTTGGCATGATCGGCGGGGATGCGCGCCAGATAGGGGTCGATGGCCGCGCCGCGCATGCCGTGATCATTGACCATGCGCTTGAGTTCGTCGATGGCGGCCATGCCCTTGTGGGGGTCGAGCCCGGCGAAGCCGATGAACTTGTCGGGATACTGCTTCATCAGCGCCACGATGCCGGGGTTGGCGGAGCCGAGGCCGTAGGTGGTTTCGGCGTCGCGGCCGGTCACCACACCCTTGACCACGCCCTGCTTTTCCATGTCGGCGACGATCTTTTCAATGGGTTCGGGCTTAGCCCGATCGGCGTACTTGAACAGTTCAAACATGCCGCCGAAGACCTTGTTGTTCAGCATGCCCTGAACGGCGTCAGGGGTGCTGGGCCGGAAACGAAAGTCAATGATTTTCATACCTTTACACCTCATTGCCCAGGCTGTTTGCCCGGCGATGTTTTTTTCACAATCATAAAAGCAAAGAGCGGGCCATGCGTGGGCAAAACGCGCTTCCGGCAGAAAAAAGGACCGGTTGCGCCTTGCGGAACAATCTCATAATCATTTGAAATATAAAGATAAAAATAAAAATAAAATTTTTTGCAACAGCTTCGCGCCACAAAAAATCCGCAACGCGCCTTTTTTTCAAACCCGCATCATGTGAAATTTAACTATATTTATAACATAGTAAAATTATTAATATTTTTTAAGAATAGGCTGGCGCTTGTTATAAATAATGCTAATGAATAGCAATTACTGTTGTTTTTTTGCATACCTGCCAATATTGCAAATTTACCTTTTTTATTCCCGCATGTTATAAGAAAATATGCGCGCCTGCGATGCAAAAATGCATTTAGCCTGTTGTTTTTTTGCATATATTTTTACGCGCAACAGCGTGCATTTTCTTCCGCGCAAAGAAACTGTAAACCGCCCCTTTTTCCTAATACAGACAGAAAAAAACGGCGCACAGCTTCTGCTATGCGCCGCAATTCCTGTTCCTCAAAAATTTTTCTCTCTCTGAAATCGTTCTCTTTTTCTGAAAAATATTTCTTCACGCAAACATCCCTTTTCCGGTATAGCGTCTGCGTCAAAGAAAAAATTTTTCTTTCCTTCCCTCTTTTTCCCGATTTCTTCCCGCTTTCAATCTCTTGTGATAAAAGGAGCAATCACCCGGACTCTCCCGCGCCTCGCGGCGGCGCCGCCGCAACCGGGGCTTAGAGCCTGTTAACACTATTGGTAAGTTGTCTGGGGGAAGGGAACCCCCTCATCTCTGCTGTCGATGCCCGTAGCTTCCTTCGTCGCAACGGGCACGGCCTGCGGCCGCCATTCGGTCGCTGCTAGCGCGAGAGGACTACGAGAACGCCTTTTCTCGCTTCGCTGCGAAAAGGCTGGGCCCTTCCCCCCAAGCCCCCCATCCTTTCCCCAGCGCGCTTTTATCGAGGAAAAGTCAGGAATACGAGGCGACCCCGCCACAAAAGACAAGTGCCCTGTGTACAGCCTGTTTATTTTATCTATTGAAATTATTTATAAAATTTGTGTTAACAGGCCCTAGAGCGTTTCACCTTAAAACCGCGTTTTTCCCGCGAAACGACAGGCCGTATGGTTTGAAACGCGCAGCGTTTCAAACGGAAAATGCTCTAGTCTCCTTCTTTCCCCTGCTGCTCCGCAACGCAGCTCACCGCGGCGCAGTCCTGTCCCCCCAGGCCCAGCGCCTCCGCGCGCGCAAACACCGCCCGCGCCGCGTTCAGCACCGGCGTTTCCAGCTTCCAGCGCTGCGCCATCTCGCAGCCAAGCCGCAAATCCTTATGCGCCAGCCGCAGCGCAAAACGCGGCATGAAATCCTTTCGCGCGATCCACGGCCCGCGCACGTCCATCTGGAAGCTGTGCGCGCCCGTGTCCGCCAGCAACGGCAGCAGCATTTCCGGCTCTATGCCCGCGCACTGGCCCACGCGCAGGCCCTCCGCCAGAATCGCCAGATTCGCCATGCCCATCAGATTGCTGATCAGCTTCACCGCGCAGGACGCGCTGATGCTCCCCACGTCCACCGGTTTTCCCATAGCCGTCAGCATGGGCCAGAGGCGTTCCTTCACGGCCTCCTCGCCGCCCACAAACATAGGCGCGTCCCCGGCCGCCGCCACGGCGGGCGTCTTGCCCAGCGTGGCCTGCACATAGGCAATCCCCCGGTTCTCCGCTTCCTCCGCCAGCACCGACGCCAGAAACGGATCTATCGTGCTGCACTCCACGTGCACCGCCCCCGGCGCAAGCCGCGCGTACAGCCCCGCAGGCCCCGACATGGCCTCCCGCACATGCTCCGGCAACGCCAGGCACGTAAACACCACGCCGCACGACGCCAGCTCCTCCCGCTTGTCTGTCGCCCGGCCCGTCGGCCCCGCAGACGCCACAGCCTCCGCCTTCTCCAGACTCCGGCTGTACGCCACAACCTCATAGCCCGCCGCCACAAGACGACGCGCCAACGGCCCGCCCATAGCCCCAACACCCCAAAAACCAATCTTCATACGCCCTGCCCTCCCACTGGCTGACGTTTATTTTGCGAGTTTTGAGCTGGGGGGAGGGAACCCCTTTGGCTAGCGCACAAAGGGGTTCCCTCCCCCCAGACCCCCCTCCTTCCCCAAACGCGCTTTATTCTGAAATATCAAATAACGCGGACACGCCGTCGCTTTCCCCCGTCTCGCCGTCCCCCGGTAGCTCGCCGGTTCCTGACGTTCGACAAAGTCTTTTCGTTCGTTCTTCGTTGTTGAGCCGGGGAAGGGAGAACCCCTCTGCTGGCGCGAGAGAGGGTTCTCCCTCCCCCGGACCCCCTCCCTCTCCCCAGTGCGCTTTATTCTGAAATATCAAACAACACGGACACGCTGTCGCTTTCCCCCGTCTCGCCGTCCCCCGGCGAATCGCCGGTTCCTGACGTTCGACAGAGTCTTTTCGTTCGTTCTTCGTTGTTGAACCGGGGGAGGGAGAACCCCTCTGCTGGCGCGAGAGAGGGTTCTCCCTCCCCCGGACCCCCTCCCTC
>CALVHG010000134.1 GCA_944327285.1 uncultured Desulfovibrio sp.
CCTCCAGCGTCATGCCTGAGCGGAGGGTGAACAACGTGTTGATACTCTACATCTAGAGCATTTTCAGTTTGAAACGCGTTGCCTTTCAAACCAGACGGTCTGTCGTTTCGCGGGAAAAAAGGGGATTTTCCGCTCGCTTCGGGCCGGGCGGCGCTGTCCGCCGCATCGCCTTTTATCTTTGAAAAGATAAAAGACTCTCTTTTCTCCCGCGCCATCGCCCGGCGCTCCGCCGCAGCCCTCATTCCCCTTGCCGCGTCTTGTCAATGCTCCAGAAAAAGTCTAAAGTTCGGACATATTTTGTCATTTCTACAGATACGGGGCTACAATGGACGCAGTGCGCTATATTCACGCAGCGGATCTGCATTTGGATACGCCGTTTCAGGGGCTTTCCCGCGAAGCCGCGCGCGAGGGACATTTGACGCGGCTGTTGCAGAATGCGGCGGGGACCGCACTGGAGCGGCTGATCCGCCTGTGCGAGGCGGAACGGCCACATTTTCTGATTCTGGCCGGCGACATCTACAATCAGGAGCAGCGCAGCGTCAAAGCGCAGCTGCAACTGCGGGACGGCTGCGTGCGCCTGCAGCGTCTCGGCATTTCTGTCTTTATCGCGCACGGCAATCACGATCCGCTGTCTTCGCGCCTGACCTCCGTGGAGTGGCCCGACAATATGACCATTTTCGGCGACACTGTCGAACGCCGCCCCGTCATGCGCGACGAGCGCGTTGTCGCGCTTGTGCACGGCATCAGCCATGCCCGCCAGCAGGAAAACCGCAACCTTGCCAAAAACTTTTCCCGCGATGCCGAGCATGACAACGCCTTTCAGATCGGCGTGCTGCATTGCGCGGTGGAGGGACAGCGCAGCCATGAACGCTATGCTCCCTGCTCGCTGTCCGATCTGCTGGATTCCCGCCTTGACGCCTGGGCGCTGGGTCATATTCACGAGCGCGGCATTCTGCAGCGCACGCCCTTCATCGCCTACTCCGGCAATACGCAAGGGCTGCATATCAACGAACAGGGCCCGCGCGGCTGCCTTTCCGTCACGGCGACCAACGACGGCAGCGGCTGGATCTGCCGCGAAAAATTTGTGCCGCTCTCGTCCGTTCAGTGGCAACAACGTCTGCTGGAGCTGAACGACGTCACCCATATTGACGAGGTGGAACAGCGCCTGCTGACCACACTGGACGACGCCTCCCGCGAAACTGGCCCGGAATGCGAAGCGCTCATAGTACGGGTGCGCTGCACGGGGAGAACGCCTCTGGACATGCTGCTGCGCGAGCCTGCCACTCAGGCCGAGCTCACGGAGCGGACCCTGCATCTCAGTTCCGCATCTCCAAAAATCTGGCTCAAGGACCTTGTTGTGGAAACGCGCCCCCCGGCGGAACGCGCGGAATACCTGCAACGGGAAGACCTGCTCGGCGAAACCATGCGCCTTATGGAAGCCATGCGCACAGATCCCGCGCTGCTGCGCTCTCTTGCCGGACCGGCGCTCGATCCGCTCTTTCGCCATCCCCGATTCCGCGGCGCGCTGGAAGCGCCGGACGATGAAGAAACCCGGCGTCTGCTGGACGAAGCCGAACGCCTGTGCGCCGATTTGCTGGAGGCCCGTTAATGCACATTCGTTCCTTTACTATTGACGAATTCGGCATTTTCTCCCACACCGCCGTGGAAGATTTGTCGCCGGGTCTGACCATCTTTCTGGGGCGCAACGAAGCGGGCAAATCCACCTGTCTGGAATTTCTGCGCGCCATGCTCACCGGCTACCCCGACTCCCGCAGCCGCGAAGGCCGTCGCCTGTCGCTGCCGCGCAGCGGACAGGGGGGCGGCAGTCTTGAGCTTGCGACGGAATCGGACGGCATTCTGCGACTTACGCGGCGACCCGGCGCGGGCAGCGGCATTCTGACGCTGGCCGACGCCGACGGGCACCCCCGCGAGCCGGAAGTGCTGGAACGGCTCATGTGCGGCATCAGCCGCGAAGTTTTCCGCAGCGTTTTCGGTTTCAGTCTGACGGAGCTGCAAACCTTTGCCAGCCTGAGCGCCGACGGCGTGCGCAACGCCCTCTACGGCGCCAGCTTCGGCCTTGGTCTGCGCTCCCCCGGCGAAGCACTGCGCCGCCTGGAACAGCAGGCGGACGAGTTGTTCAAGGTCAACGGCAAAAAACCGCAGCTCAACGAGATGCTGACGCAATGGGAACAGCTACGGGCGGCGCTGGTGGAGGCGGAAGAGGAAAGCGCTCAGTACGACGCGCTCGCCGGCACGCTGCACGAAAAGCGGGAACGCCTGCACGCCGTGCGGGCCCGCCGCGCCGAGCTGGAAGATCATCTGCGCCATCTGGAACGCCGTCTTGGCGTCTGGCGGCAATGGGACGAATGGCGCAAGGCCTGCGTGCAGCTGGAACGCGCCGAAAAAATCTGCCCGGCCTTTCCCGAAGACGGTCCGGCGCGTCTGGCCCGCCTTCAGGAAGCCGCCGAAGCCTGCCGCCGGACTATGGCCGCGCAGCAGGAAAAAATTCTGCTCCTGCGGGAGCGCCGCGACGCCATCGAAATCAATCAGCCGCTGCTGACCGCCCTGCCCGCTCTGCGTCGCCTTGCCGAGCGCAAGACCAGCTACCGGCAGGCCGAAGCGGCCATTCCGCTTCAGGAGGCGCTGGCGAAACGCGCCCGCGCCGATCTGGAACGAGAGCTGCAACGCCTGGGCCCGGACTGGACCTGCGAACGCATTCGCGGCACGGATCGTTCCCTCTTCGCCCGCGAAGACATGGAAAAACAGGCAAGAGAAATGATTGCCGCCGGTCTCATGCAGCAATCGGCGGCGCTGGCGCTTTCCAAGGCCAACAACGAAGTGGAAAACGCCGAACGCGACGTAACCGCCGCGCGGGAAGCGCTGGACAACCTGCCCGAACCGGAAGCCCTGCTGCCCGACGAAGGCCGGGACGCCCTGCGCCATGCTCTGGGCATGGTGGAAGAAACGCGCCAGCGTCTCCCCTTGCGGAGACGCGCCGTCCAGAACGCCATCAACGCCTTTGCCCGCGTCTATGATCCGCTCTGTCTGGCCGGTGGCGAAGCCAAAACGCTTCTGGACGAACTGCTGGCCCGCCGGGACGACGCCATCCGCCTTGCGGGAGAAATGCAGAAGGGCCTGCATGCCGCCGAAGAAGCCCAGCAAAACGTGCAGCAGGCGGAATACCAGCTGGAAGACATCAAACAGCGCATCGACATGCTGCGGGAGGAACAGCGCGCTCTGGACGGCCCCAGCCGCGACGCGCTGGACAGCCGCGCGTCCGCCGTGCGTCGTCTGCGTTCCCTTGCGGGAACCCTCGATACGGAACGGGAGCGCCTTGCGGAACTTGATCAGCGCATTGCCGCCGAACAGCCGCCCGCGCCCATCAAGAGCATACCGCTGCTGATAGTGGGCGTTCTGCTCATGCTGGCGGGCGGGGCCATTCTTCTGGCTCACTGGCAGCTCGGCATGGAAAGCCTGCCGCTGACGCCGACTCTGTCCGTGCCCATCAGCCTCTGGTCCGGGTATCTGGTGCTGGTCTGCGGCGTCTTTGCCCTGAGCGGCGGTATGCCGCGTTCCGGCCCGGAAGCCAAACGCCACAAACAGGCTATGGAACAGCTGCACGCGCGCCGCGAATCCGCCGCCGCCCATCTGGCAGAGCTGGAAACGCAGGCCGAAAATCTCTGCCGCCAGGCGCAGGCGGAAAGCATGGAGCCTACCGCGCTGGATGCCGCCGAAGCCGCGCTTGAGCGGGAACGCGAGCAGTGCTTCAGCGGCGAACGCCTGCGCAAGGATATCGAGGATCTCCGCCGCCAGCAGACGCTGGCGCGCACCGAGCTTTCCCGTCTCCAGAGCGCGGCCCACGAAGCGGAACAAACCGTGCAGCATCTCCGCCGCCGCTGGCATGAGTTCATGCAGACGTTCGGCGTTGGCAGCGTGCCCGCCCCGGAAGCCGCGGAAGCCTTCTTTGCCCGCGCCGAAGCGGCCAGGGTCGCCTGGCATACGGTTGACGACGCTCAGTCCGAAGTGGATGCGCTGGAAGAGGATGTTCGCCGCATCGAGGAAGTGATCCGCGCCGTGCCGCCCGTGGCCGAACGACTGCGGGACGCCGATCCGGAGGACCCCGCCGCCCTTCAGGAAGCCGGACGGCAGGTGCTGGACAACTGCCGCGACGCCGACGCCGTTCGGGAACAGCGCATCAAGGCGGAAGCCGCCTTGCAAAACCGGCAAAACGATCGCGATCGTCTGCGGCGTCAGCGGGATGAGCAGGAGCAGCGCCTGCAAGAGGCCGACGCCCGCCTTGCCGAAGCGCGGTCGCAATGGGCCGAATGTCTTTCCGCGCTTGGTCTGGGCGAAGATCTCGCTCCCGAAACGGTTCGGGAGGCCTTTGCCTCCATGGAAAACAGCCTTGCCGCCGAAGCCTCTCTGGAACGCGCGCAGGCCGAAATCACGCAGCACAAAGAAGAAATCGACGCGCTCCGCGCTCCGCTGCGCGAGATTCTCCAGTCCACGAACAGAACCGTTGCCGACGACGGCGACTGGCTTGAAGCGCTCGACACATGCCTTGACGATGCCGCCCGCATGGAAGAGGCCCAGCGCGAACGCGAGCGCCTGGAGTTGCGCATTACGGAGGAAAACGACGCCTGCCGCGCCGCCAATGCCGCGCTTGACGAGGCTCTTGCCGGAGAAAGCGCCCTCTTTACGCTGGCCGAAGCGCAGGACGCCGAAGACTTCCTCCGCAAGGCTGCCGCGCTGGCCGAACAGCGCGATATTCGCCGCCGTCAGGCGGATCTGGAAGACACTCTGCGCCTTGCCGCCGGCGACACGCCGCTGGATGTTTTTCTGGAATCCTTCAACGGTCAGACGCAGGAAGAACAGGAGCGCGACAGCAGCGCAGCGCGCAGCGAGCTTGCCGACAGCGTTGCCGAAGAGCAGAACCTTGCGGAAGAAGTGGCGGCCCTTGCCGCGCGAGTGGAGAACCTCGGACATACCGAAAAGCCCGCCGATCTGGCCCAGCAGAAGGCGCTGCTTCAGGAGAGCATGAATCGCACGGCGCGCCTCTGGGCCCGCGCGACCCTTGCCCGCGCCGTGCTGTTGCAGGCAAAGCGCAACTTTGAAAAGGAACGGCAGCCCCAGGTTATCCGGCTGGCTTCGACCCTGTTTGAAAACATCACCGGCGGCCAGTGGCGCGGCATCAGCACCTCGCTGGAAAACAGGGAGCTGCATATTCTGTCCGCTTCGGGCGAAAGCGTCGATCCCGACATCCTCAGCCGCGGCGCGCAGGAGCAGGCCTATCTGGCCCTGCGGCTGGCCTACATACAAAACCATGCCGCGCAGGCGGCTCCCCTGCCCATCATTATGGATGATGTGCTCGTCAACTTCGACCCCGAACGGGCACGGCGCACGGCCCGCGTCTTTGTGGATCTCTGCGAAGGTCGTCACGGCCCCGCGCATCAGCTCATCTACTTTACCTGCCATCCCCATGTGGCGGACATGCTGCGCGAAACGCAGGCAGGCAGCGCCCTTTTCACGGTCGAGAACGGCGCCATCTCCCGCTGCGGCACGGACTAAGGCAACACAAAATGGTTCTTCCGGGGGGAAGGAACCCCCCTTATCTCTGCTGTCGATGCCCGTAAGGCTCCTACGTCGCCTAACGGGCACGGCCTGCGGCCGCCATTCGGTCGCGGCTAGCGCGCAAGGGCTGTTTCCTTCCCCCCAGGCCCCCCATCCTTCCCCCAACGCGCTTTTTTCAGGGGGATACAGGTCATGCGGCAGATAGCTCGTAAATGTTATATGCAAGTCCTATTTCTATTTATTTGAAATAAATAGAAAACTTAGCATCAACAGGCCCTAGCGAGGTTTTTCATGCATCATCACGGAGTGGCTCATGTGGCCCTCAAGTCTCCCGACTGGCAGCGCAGTCTTGATTTCTATGTGACGGTCTGCGGCTTTGAAATCCGCCACCGCTGGCGCATGCCCAACGGCGCGCAGGCAGCCATGCTGGCCATGCCCGACGGCGGAACCATGCTGGAAATTTTTGACAACACCGCCGACGTTCCCGCGCAGGGGCGCAAAGCCGCGGCCGGAGAAGAGCCCGTACAGGGGGCGCTGCTGCATCTGGCTTTCCGCGTCGATGACGTGGACGCCGCCTATGCCGCCGCCCTGAACTGGGGCGCGACCTCCTTCCGGGCCCCCGTAACGGTCAATCTTGGCGATGAGGCTCATGCCGTGCGCAACGCTATGCTCAACGGGCCCGGCAGCGAAATCGTGGAGTTCATCAACGACGAGGCGCTCCGCCGCTGACGGCCTCCCCTCACTTCTGACGTCTCCCGCGTGCGGAAGCAGGTACGTATGTCCTGTTTTCACACGCTTTTTGTTGCGCTTTTTTAGAGCGTTTCAACTTTGAAAAAGGTGAAACGCGAGGCGGCGGCACAGCACCGCCCGGCCAAAATTGAGCGGAAAAACTGCGTTTTTTCCGCGAAACGACAGGCCGTATGGTTGGAAATGCACAGCATTTCAAACTAAAAATGCTCTATTTGGGGGGAGGGGGACCCCTCTGCTCGCGCGAGAGGGGTCCCCC
>CALVHG010000135.1 GCA_944327285.1 uncultured Desulfovibrio sp.
CGGCACAGCGCCGCCCGGCCCAAAGTGAGCGGAAAAACCGCGTTTTTTCCGCGAAACGACAGGCCGTATGGTTTGAGATGCGAAGCATTTCAAACTGAAAATGCTCTAGAGCGTTTCGCCATTCTTCAATGACGGAACGTTCTGAGTTTCATGGCCCTACCCTTCCCAAAAGTTCGCCGCAGGTCAAGCTCCGGCCCGGAGCGGCATCCGCAACGACGCCGGATAGAGCGTTTTAGAACGTTTCAACTTTGAAAAAGGTGAAACGCGAAGGCGGCGGCACAGCGCCGCCCGGCCCAAAGTGAGCGGAAAAAACCACGTTTTTTCCGCGAAATGACAGGCCATATGGTTTAAAATGCGAAGCTCTTCAAACTGAAACTGCTCTAGAAAAATAACGACGCCCCGTCATGAGAACGGGGCGTCGCATTTTCATCGGAAGAGAGGAAAGAAGACTACAGGGTAGCGGCTTCTTCCACGGTTTCAAAGGCTTCGATCACGTCGCCGACCTTGATGTCGTTGAAGTTTTCAAGGCCCACACCGCACTCGTTGCCCTTGACCACTTCGCGGGCATCGTCCTTGAAGCGCTTGAGGGAACTGATCTTGCCGGTGTAGACGACCACGCCGTCGCGCAGCAGACGCACGCCCGCATTGCGGGCAATCTTGCCGTCGGCCACATAGGAACCGGCAATGGTGCCCACCTTCGGAACGCTGAAGAGATCCCGAACTTCGGCCTGACCAAGGTAGACCTCGCGCTGCACGGGCGCCAGCAGACCGGCCATGGCGCTCTTGATGTCGTCAACCAGCTTATAGATGATGTCGTAGAAACGCACATCCACATTTTCGCGGTCGGCCACATCCTTGATCTTGGCGGTGGGACGCACATTGAAGCCGATGATGATGGCCTGCGAGGCGCTGGCCAGCAGAATATCGGATTCGGAAATGGCGCCGGTGCCGCCATGCACCACATTGATGCGCACCTTATCGGTGCTCTGCTTGTTGAGGGCTTCGGTGATAGCTTCGAGGCTGCCCTGCACGTCGGCCTTGAGCACCAGATTCAGGGTCAGGGCTTCCTGATCGTCAGCGCGACGGGACAGGAAGGTTTCCAGCGTCACCTTGGATTCGCTGGCCAGATCGCGTTCGCGCTGCTTGGTGGCGCGGGTATCGGCAATGCGGCGAGCCAGCTTTTCATCAGCCACGACGAAGAACTCTTCGCCCGCTTCCGGCACACCTTCAAAGCCCTGCACTTCCACGGGAATGGCAGGCCCGGCCTCCTTGATCTTCTTGCCCTGATCGCTGGTCAGCGCGCGGGCGCGGCCGGAGAACTGGCCGCAGACGAAGTTGTCGCCCTGCCGCAGCGTGCCTTCCTGAATCAGCACCGTAGCCACGGGGCCCCGGCCCTTGTCCAGTTTCGCTTCCACAATGCGGCCGCGCGCAGGCTTGTTGGGGTTGGCCTTCAGTTCCATGATTTCGGACTGGAGAGCCACCATTTCCAGCAGTTCGTCGAGGCCCTGGCGCGTCTTGGCGGACACGCGGGCCACGATGGTGTCGCCGCCCCAGTCTTCGGGCTGCAGACCAAGTTCGGACAGCTCGCGCAGCACGCGATCGGGGTCCGCCGCAGGCTTGTCCATCTTGTTCACGGCCACGATGATCGGCACGCCGGCAGCGCGGCTGTGGTTGATGGCTTCGCGGGTCTGCTCCATAACGCCGTCGTCGGCGGCCACGACCAGGATGACAAGGTCCGTCACCTGCGCGCCGCGGGCACGCATGGCCGTAAAGGCTTCATGGCCGGGCGTATCGAGGAAGACAATATCCCCGCGCTTGGTTTTGACGTGGTACGCGCCGATATGCTGGGTAATGCCGCCGGCTTCGCCGCTGGTCACATTACTCTTACGGATGGCGTCCAGCAGAGAGGTCTTGCCGTGGTCGACGTGGCCCATGATGGTCACGACCGGCGGACGCGGCTTCAGATCTTCAGGACGATCCGGCTCCTGCGGGGTCAGGTAATCCTCTTCGGAGAAGCCCGCCTTTTCCACTTCGTAGCCAAATTCCGCGGCAACGAGGGTTGCGGTATCGATGTCCAGCGACTGGTTGATGGTCGCCATGACGCCCAGACCGAACAGCACCTTGATGATCTCGTTGGCCTTGAGGCCCATCTGATGGGCCATGTCCGCCACGCGAATGGCCTCGGTCACGCGAATCTTACGCTTGGCAGCCTTCAGGGGCTGGGTGGCAGGCGCGGCAGGCGCGGGCTTGCCGGGCTTGCGGCGGCCCTTGTTGCTGCGATTCATGCGCGGCGCATCATCGTCGTCGTTGCCATGACGGCCAAAATCGCCCTGCTGGAAGTCCACCGTACGGCGGCCCTTGTTGCGCTTCTTCTTGCTCTGGCCTTCGCCGGCATCGGCCGGGGACGGCGCGGAGGCAAAGTCCATGCCGGGACGGCCGCCGCCAAAGCGATTGCCGCCGCCAGGACGGTTGCCGCCGCCAGGACGGCTGTTGCCGCCAGGACGGCTGTTGCCGCCGCGGTCCTCGCGCTGCGGGCGCGGCTGCGCGCTGCCGGGCGCGGGACGGGAAATGACGCGCACCTGCGGCGTTGCGGGCGCAGGCTCAATGACACGGGCGCGCTGCGGCGTTGCGGCCTGCGGCGCAGCCTCGGCATTGGCCGGAGCCGCGGGAGCAGACGCTTCCGAGCGCGGGGGCAGCGTCGGAGCGGACGAGCCTTCAGGCTTGGCGGACGCATCGGGACGCGCCAGCACGCGCGCCTTGGCCGAAGCGCGTTCAGCGCGTTCAGCTCGCTCGGCGGCCTTTTCGGCCCGCTCGGCTTCGTCCCGTTCCTTCAAAGCGGCAAACACCGGCGACACGGCCGGGCGCTCCGGCTTTTTGGAAACAGGCTGCGGCTTAGGCGCAGGTTTCGGAGCTTCCTCGACCGGAGCCGGGGCAGGAGTTACCACAACCGCGGGACGGGGCGCAGGCCGGGGCGCGGGCTGCTCGTCGGGCCGACGGATAATCCGGGCCTTGGGAGCCTCCACCGCGCGGGGACGCGCAGCCTGACGAGGAGCTTCCGCGCTCTTTTCCGGCGCGGCAGGCTGCTCAGGAGCCGCCTCCGCAACAGGGGCCGGAGCGGCCGGGGCTTCCGCCGTCTTTTCTTCCGGCGCTGCGGGCGCGGCCTTTTCCTCCGCAGGCGCGGGCTCGACAGCGGCGGGCGCTTCGGGAGCCGGAGCGGCAGGCGCAACAGGCGCGGGCGTCGGGGCGGCCGGAGCTTCCGACGTTGCGACAACGGCAGCGGCCCTGGCGGGGGCTTCTTCTCTGGCATGGCGACGGCGCACCTTCACGCCTTCGCCCTGTGCGCGGGCATCTTCCTGCGGCGCGGCGAACTGCTGGCGCAAACGCTGCGCCTCTTCTTCGGAAACGGAGCCCTGCACCGACTTGATGGAGGAGCCCAGCTTCTGCGCTGCGGGCAGAAGGTCCTTGGGATCCTTGCCGATCTGGCTCGCAAGTTCTTTCAGTTTGATTCTACTTTCCGGCATTACTTTCCCCCTTGCGCCGCGTACCCGGCCTGTACTTCGCGAATCTTTGCGCGCATCCAGGATTGGAACACAGGTACCAGCCTCTACCCGGGTGTGTTTGGGTCTCGTCTATCTGTAAATTTCCTTGGGCGTCCCGCACGTAGCGCGTCAAGGACGCCTTGGGCGCGCGCTCGCGACAAATGACGCACATGCGCACCGGCCCGGCGTAATCTTCCGGGCAGCCTGCCTTAGGCGTCGCCATGTCCGGCATCTGCCCTGTCGTCGGCATCCGCGGCGCTGTTTTCTTCCGTCCGGGGCTCTGCCGCAACAGCCTCCCCGCCCGATACCGGCGCAAGGAAGTGAATGGCCGAACGCAGATCCGCAATGCGGGCATCCGACAGCGCCAGCTTGTCCGCCAGTTCCGCATCGGAGGCGTCGCGCAACTTGTCCAGCGTGGAATATCCGGCTTCCAGCAGCGCCTCTACGGACACTTCCGCCACGCTGGCCACCTGCTCCAGACCGTGCCCGATGGCATTGGCCTCGTTGTAGCGGGTCTCGGTAAAGATATCGACCTTCCAGCCCAGCAGACGCGCCGCCAGCTTGACGTTCTGGCCCTTGCGACCGATGGCGTTGGTCAGCTGATCATCGGGAACAATGACTTCCAGCAGATTTTCCGCTTCATCCACCACAATGCGCGAAACGGTGGCCGGAGCCAGCGCATTGCGGGCATAGGTGGCGATGTCCGGGCTCCAGACCACAATGTCGATGCGCTCGCCGCGCAATTCCTGCACAATGTTCTGAATGCGGGAGCCGCGCACGCCCACGCAGGCGCCCACGGGATCCACATCGCGCTCGCGCGAAAGCACGGCCACCTTGGCGCGGCTGCCGGGATCGCGGGCCACGCCCATGATCTGCACCACGCCGTCGTCCACTTCGGGCACTTCGCGGCGGAACAGCGCGGCCATGTAATCCCGGTGCGAACGGGAAATGACAACCTGCGGCCCGCGGCCTTCCTTGCGGACTTCGATAATCAGGGCCTGCACGCGATCATTGCGCTTGTAGTGCTCGCGGGGAATCTGCTCTTCGCGCGGCAGAACGGCTTCGGTGCGGCCCAGGTTGACGACCCAGCCGCCCTTGTCGCGCCGCTGCACGATGCCGGAGACAATCTCGCCCACGCGATCCTTATATTCCTCGTAGATGATTTCCTGCTCGGCGTCGCGCATGCGCTGGATGATCACCTGCTTGGCCGACTGGGCGGCAATGCGCCCCAGGTCTTCCACCTTGACGCGGAAGCCCATTTCGTCGTCCAGCTGCACCGAAGGATCATGCTCTCTGGCCTCGCTGAGGGCAATCTGCATATCCTCGTTGGCAACGTCGTCGTCTTCCACTACCAGCTTATACTGATAGACGTCGATGTCGCCCGTATCATCATTATAGGAAACTTCCACATCCATATCTTCGCTGAAGCGGCGCAATACCGAGGTGCGCACGGCGTCTTCCAGCGTATCGATAAGCATGTTGCGATCGAGACCCTTGTCCTTGCTGATCTGGTCAATGGCCTTCTTGAGTTCAAGGTTCATGATGCCTCCCGCTGCCGCGCGCGCGGCGTGGATTCACGTTGGCCGCGCGCTCTCGTCGCCGCAATGCGTGACGGCGCGTGACACGGCGTTGCTTCCGGCGTGCCGGAATTCAAAAAATGTGTACAGACGGGTCCTTTCTGCCATCCGGCAGTCGACGCCCCGCATCCTCTGTTGCCTGAAAATCAGATATCCAGCCCGTCCAGCGCCTCGTTGGGCATGGGCGCGCGTTTGCGCTCCCGTCCACCGCGCGTCTCGTCTCCGCGCTTGCGCTGCCTGCCGCTCCCGCCCTTGCCGGGACGCGCGGGCTGCTGAAAGACATACAGCCGCGCCACGCGCCGCGTCGCCTCCCAGGGAATGCGGACTTCGGGCAGATTTTCGGGCGTTACTTCTCCCGAACCGCTTACCGTGGCCGGAGCAAGCACAAAGGCGTCCTCCGTCACGGCCGTCAGTCGGCCGCGCCAGACCCGGCGCGCCACATCAAGCCCCTCCGGCGTGAAGCCGGACGGCATGCGCGCCTCGATCATGTCGCCCATATAAGGACGCATCTGGGCAGGCGAAAAGAACAAGCGATTGAATCCGGGAGTGGAAACCTCCAGCACATAGGCCTGAGGGAAAATGTCTTCCACATCCAGCGCAAGACCGATGCGCCGGGAAATTTCTTCGCACTGGGCGATAGTAGCGGAAAAGGCGGACGGATCCGGCGCTTCCTCCGGAGAACCCTCGGCAGCCTGCGAAAGCATGCCGTCGGCCGCCTGTTCCGGGGCGAGCGGCGCTTCCACGAAAAGGCGCACCACGGGGCGGCCGGTCTGGGTAATCTCCACCCCCCAGATCTCCAGCCCAAGAGAACGAACCACCGGTCCGGCAATACGAACAAGGGCATCTTTTATGGCGGCGTCACTCATGCGTCTCCCTCCCTTGCCCGATGCGGGGCAAGCATAAAAAAAGGGGGCCCTTGCAGGCCACCCCGTTGTGAACTCGATGTTCGTCATCAGGATGTCGCGCGCCGTTACCGGCTTCGCGTCACGCGATGAGCAATAGCATTTTTTCGCCCAATGTCAAGAAAAATCGCCTCTCACGCCGCTTTGCGCGGGAAAGTCACACAAATTTGAAAAATTTTCTTGACACTTCCAAGCCCTTCGCCTAGAGTGAGCATCTCGAAAGGGTCGTTAACTCAGTAGGTAGAGTATCTGCCTTTTAAGCAGAGAGTCGCAGGTTCGATCCCCGCACGACCCACCATGCCTGCACAGGGGCTTGCGCACAGGCGTTCAGCCCCTTTTTACAGCAAAACGAAAAAGCTTGCACTTTTTTGTTGACAGAACGGCGCTGTTCAGGCAAAGTCCGTTCTTGCCGTGGGGCTGTAGCTCAGTTGGGAGAGCGCTTGAATGGCATTCAAGAGGTCAGGAGTTCAATTCTCCTCAGCTCCACCAG
>CALVHG010000136.1 GCA_944327285.1 uncultured Desulfovibrio sp.
GGGGTCCCCGTCTTTGCCTAGTCCGGGAGCGTCGCCCGCCTGAAGCACGGCCCCGCCCTCGTAGGGCAGCACGGGGCAGGGGCGCATGGCGCCGGTGACGGCCTTCAGTCCGCCCAGTTTTTTCAGAAAGGGATCGGAAAGGGCGATGAGCCAGTCCGCGCAGCGCGGGCCGTGGTACAGGCCGGTCTGATGCGTATTGTCGTAAAGAGCTTCCGTTTTACCGTCGAATTGCAGGCCGGGGTAATGCAGGAGCAGATCGGCAAGCGTGTCGTGAATCAGCGGACGCATGCCGAAGCTGTCGTACCACAAGCCGGCGGAGCAGCCGCCGCGCGCATGATGGGGCTTGAACAGGGCGCACCAGCGATGCATGATTTCGGCCAGATTCACCGTGCCGTTCCGCACGTCCGCCGCGGGAAAACGACAGCTGATATAGCTGAGATCGCGATCGGCCACGCCGACCCAGTCCTTGGCCATGACCATGAAGGACACGTCCGACGCGTCCATTTCTTTTGTGCCGCCGTGATACAGAAAGGCGTAGCCCCTGCTCGCGTCCTCGGCCATGAGCCATCCCCGTGGCGTCACGTAGTTGTCCACGCTGCCCCGGAGCGATTTCCACGCGCCCGTGTTCGGGTTGGTGGTCCAGTTCATGCGCGGGCCGTAGAGTGCGGCGTACTCGTCAAAGATGGCGAGGACTGCCTCTCTCTGTTGCGGCGCGGACATGTCGAGAGAATAGAGTGTAATATTGTAACAGAAGTTGAGGAGAACGTCGCCTCCCCACTCAAGAACAAGAGGTTTGTCGTGCTCTTGTTTTTCCATAAAAACGCTCCATTTTGGTAATTGTTAATTCTTATTTTTTTACTTTTTTTCCATAAAATTTAGGAAGAGCGTCACGCATATCTTTTTTTATCTTTGCTTCTTCTTCTGGAGAAATATTTTTTTATTATTAAGTATGTCGCAGTTGTTGCAGCGGTTTTTATCTATTGTTTCTGGTTCTTTTTTGTTGCTGAGAAGTCTTGTGTAGTCTTCTTTTTGTCCTTCACGCCATTTATCTCCATCAAATTTGAAATCGTAAATATCAATAAGATTCATGTTTTCGTCATATATTGATACGTCTGGAGTTCTAATTTTGTATTTTTTTAATCTTCCATTTATATTCGCATAAGAATATTCTTTAGTTTTATGTTCCCTTCTTTCTTCTTCTGATGGGGTCATTGTATAGCTTAATGAGTTGTAATATGATATATTTGCATTCTTTCCATGTTTACCGAACTCTTTTGAATCGCCACCATTGCTGATGGTGCGAAGGGCGGTCAGCAGCTTGTCGGCGCAGGATTGCTTATAGAGTCCGTCTTTTCGAAGAAAAGGGTTCTTGTCGGCGCAACAGAAAACCCGACAAAGAAAGCTCTCGATCTTTTCACATTGAGATTTTGGATCCGTTTCAGCCATACAAACCGCAGCATTATCCAGGTTCGTTCTGTCAGAGTTTATGTGTTTTTTTGCCACGAAGGACTCCTTGGCCTGTCTGTGGAGCAGTGTGTGTTAAAAAAGGGCCGCGTCTTGTCGTTACAGATCAAGTTCCTCGATAACTTCCATGAGGGAGGCGTTGGCCGGCCGTTCCGCAAGCGCCGCGCGCACTTCCGGCTCATCCCAGATGCCGGGGCCGCGTCGGGCGGAAACGCTCATGGCGTAGGCGAGGGAGCGCCTGTCGTCATAGCCCGCGGCCGAGATGGCAAGAGCGGCGCGTTCCCCCAGCGCGTAGGCCTCCGGCAGGGGCATCTCGCGCAGGGTCTGCCCCTGCGAAAGCCCCAGCGTGCCGATGATGGTGTGGATCATCACCTCGTTCCAGATATGTTCAATGAGGCTGTACGGGTAGGTTTCCGTATCTTCGCTCCTGTAGCCCGTATCCTGTCCGCTGCCGCAGACGACGGGCACGCAGCGCCCCGGCTCCCAGGCGTGGAGGCGGAGCGTCGGCCCCATGAAGCGGGGGAGAATGCCCGGCAGGTCGGGCCATGTGGTCATGCCGTAGAGGATGCGCGGGTCGTACCAGCGGAACAGGGCGGTTTCGTTGTCGTCGCCGGGGCGGCACTCCAGCTGCCATTGCAGGTGCTCGAAAACTTCGTCGTACGCGCCCGGCGCTATTTCCGCCAGGCAGCCCAGCGGCCTTTTGCCGCACTGCGAAAAAATCCACGCGCTGACGGCGTCATGCCCCCCGGCGGGCAGTATCCAGGGGCCGCTTTCGGCGACGTCTTCCTGCCAGGTGTTCATGTACAGGGGCAGGGCCTGCGGGTCTTCGTCCAGATCCCAGAGAATGCCGGGCAGATCGGGATGGGCGCAGGCGTCGAGAATCCAGTAGAATTCGTGTTCCTGCCGCGCCATCAGGAGGCGCATGTCGGTATGCCAGTCTGCCAGAAGTTGCGGCGGATTCAGCGATGGCAGAGTCATGAGTTCCCTCCGGAGCAGTTGGCGCAGGTGGAAGCGAGAGGCTGCGCGGCCTTCTGCGCGTTGCTCAGCGTCTGAGAGCGGGCAGGCTTGAGCTTGGGGGAGAAGGGCGGCTTCGTCTTGGGCGAGAGCGGGGGGTCCTTCCTTTTGGGACGCCATATGTCGATAACGGGAGCGTCGGGCATGCTGTCCGTTTTCTGCGTCGGCAGTTGCGGCGACGCGCCGCTGCCCTTGCCCGGCGTGCCGCCGGAGTTCAGGTCTATCCGCTTTCCCTTGATATGCACGCCCGCCGGATCGAGCTTGATGAAGCTGTTCCCGGCCTTGATGGTGATTTCCGTGCCGGCTTCCAGCACGATTTTGGTTCCGGCCTTGATGTGAACTTCCTTGCCCACATTGGTCAGCCATTTTTTGTCGATCTGCTCGTGGCGACTCGCATGGATCGTCAGGTGGTCGTCGGCCCCAAGCTCCGTTTTTCTGATTTTCTTGTGATAGACGTGGGTTTCTCCCAGTATGCCGACAAAGACATCCTTGCCCGTCAGGCTCTGGCGGTTGCGCTGCGTCAGATCGCTCCAGTCGTTTTTGACCTGGATTTTCAGGTCCTTCTCGGCGCGGACGTAGATTTCTTCCTGCTTCTTTTTGTCTTCCACGTAGATTTCGTTGTAGCCGCGGCCCCCAGGGGACGAACGGCTGCGCAGAATCGTTCTGGTCTTGTTGGAGGGGAGCTCGTCGGGGAGGTCCATCAGGGCGTGATACACCCGGCCGGTGATGACGGGCCTGTCCGGGTTGCCTTCCAGAAAGGAAACAAGCACTTCGCTGCCGACGCGCGGAACGGAGAACGTGCCGTAACCGTTGCCGCTCCAGCCCTGCGCGACTCTGATCCGGCAGGAGGCGTTTTCGTTTCGCGCCCACAACCAGCGCGGACTGCACGCCGTCCGCCCGTCTTTTTTCATGCCTGAGCGGCGGCACGAAGCGCGTTTTTTCCGGAATGGCGGCAAAGGTCGCCGTATAGAGCATTCCCCGGTCGTCGGGGGCCTCGTGTTCCAGCACGCCGGGCTGCTCCCCTTTGTGCCGCACCTCGCACAGCCACCACTGCTGGTTAAGCGCCTTGCGCGGATGCTCGCGCATGCCGAAAACCTGCCCCGGCGTCATCCGGCTGACGTCGGTTGCGCCCTCGATCCACTCCCGAAAGACAAGCTGCCGGGCCAGCTGAATTTCCGCATGCGGAAAGCGATAGCTCTCCATGCGCATGGCCACGGGGGCGGGGGCCTTGTGCCAGTTCGCCTCCTCCTTCCGCACGGAGAGATTGTCCGCCGGTTTCAGAAAGTTCCATTCGCGATAGGAGGCGACGTCGCTGTTGATTCGCTGCTGATGCGTGATCCGCGAAATGACGGGTTCCTCCGCCACGTTGCCGGAGCCGGGAAAGAAGCGGACGCTCGACGCGCCCGCAATGGACGGGCCTCCGGCCGTGTCGGTAAAGACAAGGCAATGTTTGTCTTTGGTATGCGTAAAGGAAAAGATGATGCCTTCCTCTTCGCATAATCTGCTTATGAAATGCAGATCGGACTCGCCGTATTGCGTGCAGTATTCCCGTTTCGGATACGTCCTGTTGAGCCGGAATTCGTAGGAGTCAAAGACGAAGCGCTGCCCCGCGAGGACTTCGTCAATAATCTGTTTTACTTCCTTGTTCTGAAAGATTCTGTGATTGACGGTTTCGCGCAGAAACCACAGGCGCGGCACAAGAACGCACTGATAGTGCGTAAAGCGGTTGCCGGTGTGTGCAGCTGGCGTATCTGGCGGATTATCCCGTGCACAAGCCGGGGAACGCCGTTCTTATCCATGATGGAAAGCAGCCCCTCGCTGCCGAGAAAGCCTTCCGTGGGCATGCTGCTGTCTTCAAAAACAAATTCGATTTGAAATTCGTAGGGCTCGTTGACCCGTTCCGTCCCCGTAAACGCATAGACCGCATAGGATGCCGGGCCAACGGAAAAGGTGAACCAGGATTGATTGGCGCCAAGGGGGTACATGGCTTTCTCCCTGAGAGGTTGCTTTGTGCCGGATTCCGGGCGGGCGTCGGCATGGCCGCGCGTCATCGTTTTTCTGTTTTTCGGCGTCGCGTCTTGAGAAAAAGCCGCGCGCGTTTATGCCCGTAATGACGGAATCTGCCGGAAAATTAATTCATTTTTAGATATAATTATAACGTAACAATTATTGAGTCGCTATTCAAGTGCCGGGGCGGGGCTCCGCCGGGGCCGGGGAAGGGCGGAATGCGGAGGAGGGCGCGGGCCGCGCCTCTTTTCCATCGGCGGCTTTTGCGCTAGGCTTGGGGGAACGGCCTCGTGCGGCGCACCCGGCGCGTCGTCCGTCGCCGTGCCGCGCGCCGGGGTCGCGGCGCGTTTCGACGTGAAGCGCGCGGCGGACCGCATGCGGGGAATGTCTGTTTATGGAGCTGTTGCTATGGATGATCAGAAGAATTCGGCGGGTCCCGAAAAAAAGACCATACTTATTATTGAAGACAGCGCTTTCCAGTCCAAGCTGATTCGTCGGCATGTGCAGCTGACGACGGATTTGCCCGTGCTGGAGGCCCATACGCTGGCCGAAGCCGAGGCCGTGCTGCGGGAATACAGCAGCGAAATCTTTCTGGCGCTTGTGGACCTCAATCTGGAAGACGCCCCGGACGGGCAGGCGCTGGATCTCTGCCTGAAATGGGAGGTTCCCTCCATGGTGCTGACCGCCCGCCTCGACGAGGAAGTGCGCGAAAAGTGTCTGCATCAGCATGTGGTGGACTACTTCATCAAGGGCAGCATCGCCGATATGGATCCCCTGCTTGCCGCCGTGGAGCGCGTCTACAAGAATCAGTCGCTCACCGCGCTGGTCGTGGACGACTCCCACACCCAGCGCGCCGCCGTGCGCAAGCTGCTTGAAGTGCAGCGCCTGAACGTGCTCGAAGCCGACAGCGGCGAAGCGGCCCTTGCCGTGCTGGAGGAACATCCCGAAATCCGCCTTGTGGTGACGGACTTCCATATGCCCGGCATGGGCGGCCTTGAGCTGGTGCGGCAGGCCCGCGCCAAGCGCCGTCTCGACGAGCTGTCCATCGTCGGTCTGTCCTCGGCCGGTTCCGGCCCGCTGACCGCCCGTTTCCTCAAGAACGGGGCCAACGACTTTTTGACGAAACCCTTTGAAAACGAAGAATTCTACTGGCGCATTAATCAGTCCCTCACCACGCAGGACCTCATGCGCACTATGCGCGACATCCGCCAGCAGCACGAATAAGGCGTTTCCGACTGCTGAAGTGCCGGGGGGAGCGGGGAAAAACCCCCTCCCCCCGCGCGTTTCAGAGCGTTTCGCCTTTGAAAAAGGTTAAACGCGAGGCGGCGCAGCGCCGCCCGGCCAGAAGCGAGCGGAAAAACCGCGTTTTTCCGCGAAACGACAGGCCGTATGGTTTGCAACGCGCGGTCTTCCCCACGCTCGTGGGGGTGTTTCTACGGAGTTCCGTCCGACGCACACTATTTTCCTGTCTTCCCCACGCCCGTGGGGGTGTTTCTGCGCCTGGGACGCAGCCTCCTACGCTTGATGTGTCTTCCCCACGCCCGTGGGGGTGTTTCTATACCGTAAAACCGCATGATCTGGCACGTCATGTCTTCCCCACGCTCGTGGGGTGTTTTGTCAGGTGCGGTCGTGACGGGCTGCGGAAAAGATAGCGTCCGGCAAGCTGTCTTTTGAAGCTGTCTCTTTTCTGTTTTTTTACCGCGTCTTGCGGCTGCTGTCCGGCATGGACGGCAGGTCGCCTGCCCGGCGCGGGGCATGGGGTGAGAGGGGTTCCCCCCCTGCACCCCCGTACTCCCCCTTCTGCGGAAGCGTGGAAGGCGTCTCTTTAGTTGAACTGTACCCCGCCCGCCGCGTGTCGCTTGGGGCGTCGGCGCGAACCTTCCCGGCCGTTCCGGCCGGGCGATGTCCGCGCCTGCTGCGGCGCTCCGTCCGCCCTCCGGGCGCACGGGATCGCCTTCGCGCCCGCGCCAT
>CALVHG010000137.1 GCA_944327285.1 uncultured Desulfovibrio sp.
AAGGGAAGGGGGGCTTGGGGGGAAGGGAAACCCCTCTCGCGCCAGCAGAGGGGTTTCCCTTCCCCCCAAAAAAACATCTACCTCTCTTCTCTGGCATGCTCCGGCAGGGAGGCGTCGGGCCACCAGTGGACGGCGCGATTACAGAGCAGATCGATGTCTCCGGCGGAGGCGATATTGAGCAGCTTGCTGTACTGGCGCACGGCTTCCTGGCTGTAGGGGTTGGCGTCGAAGAGTCCGGCAAACATGGGGGCGTCTTCGGTAAGCATTTTTTGCGCGGCGGCATGGCGGCGGCGGAAGGACGGCGTCAGGAAGGGCAACAGGCTTTCGTCGTCGGCCAGCAGGGCAAAATAGACGAGATTGGTGATGAAGTTGAGGTTCTGGATACGGGCCACGGCCTTGTCGTGATCGGCTGCGGTCGTCATGAAGGGATGGCAGCCGATGGACTCGAAAAAGGCAACCACGCGGCGCACATGGGCGTCGCTGGCGGAGGTTCCCGGCACGACGGCCACCGGCTGCGGCTCGTCATTGTGGGCGCCGGGGCCGAAGAGCGGATGCGTTCCCACCACGGGCCCCTGCCAGTAGCGCTGCATCAGGGTCATGGGCTGTTCCTTGACGGACGTAATGTCGGCTACCACAGCCGCGGGGGGCAGATGCGGCACGAAGGCTTTCAGGGTGTCGCCCAGAACCGCCGCGGGCACGCAGAGCAGCAGCAGATCCGCGCCGTCGCAGACAGCGGCCAGCGCCTCCTCGTCAAAGGGAATATCAATGCCCGCAACGGGAACGCCGACCGAGCGCGTGCGGCGGCGAAACATAGCTCCCATGCGGCCGTGCTCGCCGACGATAACGGTGCGGCGCGGCGCGTCGTCGCGGACATCGGACGGCGTGTCGAGAGTCGTCAGAGCGGGAGCGGCAGCCTGCGGGCCGGGACGAAAAGCAGTCATCGGAGTGCCTCCCAGAGACGCCAGAAGTGCGGAAAGGACTTGGCGACAACGCGCGGATCGTCAATGCGATCCTCAAGGGACAGGGATACGTCCGGCAACAGGGACAGCAGGGCCAGCGACATGGCGATGCGGTGGTCGTTGTGCGCCTGGAAACGGGCGTCGGGCGACAGGGCCCGCACATTGGCGGCGAGAACATCCGCGCCGAGACCGTGGACAACAAGGCCGTCATCCTGCGGATCGACGCGCACGCCCACGCGGGCCAGCTCCTGCGCCGGGGCCGTGATGCGGTCGGACTCCTTGATACGGAGATGCGCCACGTTGCGGATGCGGGTTGTCCCGTGCGCGGCGGCGGCCAGCACGGCCACGGTAGGCACAAGATCGGGACAGGCTCCCATGTCTACGTCGATGCCGCGCAGCGCGGAGGGCTCCACGGTCACGGCGTCGGCATCTATGGAAAGGCGCGCGCCCATGTCGCGCAGGATGGCGAGCATGGCGCGGTCCCCCTGGAGGGAATCGGCCCGCAGGCCCTCGACCCGGACGGGAGCGGCGCCCAGAGCGCCCGCGCCGAGCAGGTAGGAGGCTCCCGACCAGTCACCTTCCACACTGTGATCGCCGGGCTGATAGCGGCCGGGCTGCACGGTGACGCGCAGACGGCCGGGCTCGGCGGCGTCGAGCTGACGCCAGGCGTCGCCGGGCAGGGGCTGCCAGCGTTCGTCATCGTCGAGAACTTCCACAACAAAGCGGATGCCGAAGTCCCGGAGACATTGCAGAGTCAGACCGACATAGGGCCAGGACACGGCCTTGCTGCCGGCGAGGGCCACGGTCAGCGGGCTGCCGTGCGCCGCGCCCGCCAGAGGCGCGGCCAGCAGCAGACCGGAAAAATACTGACTGGAATGATCCATGCCCAGCGGCACAAGTCCGTTGACTGCGGCGGCGTCGAGACCTTCGGTTTCAAGCAGCAGCGGCGGACAGCCGGGCTTGCCTTCAAAGTTGATGCGCGGCCCCAGCGGCGCAAGGGCGTCGGTAAGCTCGGCAATGGGGCGCTCGTGCATGCGGGGCGCGCCGTGAATGCGGAAACAGCCTTTGCCCGCGGCCAGCACGGCCGTCAGCAGGCGGCAGGTGGTGCCGGATTCGTGCACGTCGCAGGAGAGAGGCGCGTCAGACGCGCCGCCACGGGGCAGGCCGTCGGCCATGCCGCACACGCGCCAGTCGGCGGCGTCGCCGTAGTCGCTCCGGCCTTCGGCGTGGAAGGCGGCCCCGGCTGCGGAGAGAATGGCGCGGGTGCACTGGGTGTCGCGGCTTTCGAGCACATGCCGGAGGCGGCTTTCCCCGGCCGCCAGCGCCGCGCCGATGCAGTAGCGGTGCGACAGAGACTTGGAGGCGGGCGCCGTGACGCGACGCGGGCTAGACATGGCGAGCCTCCTCCGGCTGTTCGGCGGCGTCGGTGCGGTCAAGCTGCGGCCCGGTGGGGTAGCAGCCGAGAATGCGGAAGGAGGTGCAGGTCTCGGCCAGCTTTTGCAGGGCGTCGGCATACTCCGGCGCTTCGAGATCGCATTCCACGTCCGCGAAGAAGGCGTATTTCCAGCACTGGCCGCGCAGCGGGCGCGATTCGAGCTTGCGCATATTAATATGATGCGAAGCCAGCAGATTGAGCACGGTGCAGAGGGAACCGGCCTTGTCGGGCAGAGTGAAGAGCAGGCTTGTCTTGTCCGCGCCCGTATGGCCGGGCACGGGCGCGTTGACCGCGCCGCCAAGCTGGGCGCGGGCGGGCTTGGGCCCGATGATGACAAAGCGCGTCCAGTTGCCGGGCTCGTCTTCGATGCGCCGGGCCAGAATGCCGAGGCCGGTCATGGCGGCCAGCTTGCCGTTGCCGATGGCGGCCGTGCCGGGATCAACGGCGCGGCGCGCGGCGGCGGCGGTGGATTCCACGGGGACGAGGCCAGCCGTGGGCAGATGGGCGCGCAGCCAGCCCGCGCACTGGGCCAGCGGCTGCGGGTGGGAGTAGACCGTGGTGATCTCCGCCAGCGAGGTCGCGTTGCTCAGGAGGCAGTGCGAGATGCGGGAAAAGAGTTCGGCCTGAATGAAAACCTCATGCCGCAGGAAGAGATCGAAGCTGACGCCCACGGTGCCCTGCAGAGAATTTTCCAGCGGCACGACGCCCAGCTCGCAGGTGCCGTCGCTCACTTCCTCGAAGACCTGCGCCAGATCGTTGCAGGGCTGGAAGCGGGCGGCGCGGCCGAGGTACTCCACGCCCGCAAAGTAGGAAAAGGTGCCTTCGGGGCCGAGATAGGCCACGTTCTGGGGACGTTGCAGGGCGCGGGAGGACGAGAAGACTTCCCGCCAGATGGCCCGCAGGTGTTCGTCGGGCAGGGGGCCGTTGTTGTCTGCGGCCAGTTTGTCCAGCACTTCCCGTTCGCGCAGGGGCTTGAAGACCATGCCGTCAGGATCGGAAGCCTTGATGCGCCCCACTTCCCGACTGAGGGCGGCGCGCTGATTGAGCAGCGCCAGCAGTTTGTGATCTACGTCGTCAATTTCGGTGCGGATGGCCGAAAGACGCTGCGCCGGGCTGGGAGAGGCATTTTGTTGTTCGCGCGTCATGCCTAAACCTCCCGGATATCTTCGCGAATGCGCATGCCGAAATGGCGTCCGGCCTCGTCGGTGCGGCAGAGCACCACGTCGCCGGGCTTGAGGTCCACCACGCTTACGGGCACGCCGCCGGGGGCGGTCAGGCGGATGGTCTCGGCATTCTGAAGAAAGACAGCCCCTTTGCTCACGCCTTCGGGCGTGCGCACTTCCGCTTCCACCAGCAGCATGGGACGCACTTCAATCTTGACGCGGCCAAGCGTCGCCACGGAGGTGGAGCCGTCGGCGTCTACAATGAGCACTTCCTGCCCGGCGCGGAATTCGCCAAGGTAGCAGGTGCGGTCGTGGGGGAGACGGGCATAGGCATGCACGGCCCCCGCATTGACGCGAAAGGGGCGGGCGGCCACGTATTCGTTGTGTTCGGTCTCGGCATGCACCAGAAAGGTGAAGGCGCTGGAGTTGCCGACGAGCATGCCCTGTCCGCGCCGGAGCAGCGAGATGGTGTCGGCGCAGACGCGGTGGCCGAGGCCCACGGGCTCCACGCGGGTGATCACGGCTTCCTGAAGATGTTCCTGCGCCTGGGCGACCTTGCACTGGGCCACAATGGCCTTGAGATCGCTCACGGCTTCGGGCAGCACCACGATGCCGTCCACGCCGCGTTCCAGAATGCCTGCGGCAAGGCGGGCTTCGTCCAGCGAACCGGCTTCGGCAAGCACGTTGTCGCTCTGGGCCAGCAGGTTTTCCACGGGAATGATTTCCCAGCCGCGCGCCAGCGCGACGCTTTCGCCGTTGCGCAGGCGTTGCAGCACGGCTTCCTCGTCGGCCTTTTCATGGAGGCTGACGGAGGGCACGTCCTCGGCCGCCAGCACCGGACAGCGGGAAAGATGGGCGACAGATTCCACTGTGTCGCGGGGGACAATGACGCCGTCCACGCCGGACTCCAGCGCCAGCGTCACCTGTTCCTTGCTGAAAGGAACGCATTTGAAGTAAATCCGCGCCATCTTATTCTCCCACAATGGCCAGAGCGTGATCCACGTCGGCGTTGTCGTGGACGATGGCGCGCAGAGCCCGCATGAGCTCGATGCGGCGGGGATGCTGGAAGACGTTGCGGCCCATGGACACGCCCGCGCCGCCGGCCTTGATGGAGTCATGCACCATCTGCAGCACCTGACGGGTGGAGTCCATGCGCTCGCCGCCGGCAATGACGACCGGCACGCAGCAGCCGGACACCACGTCGGCGAAGCTGTCCATGTCGCCGGTGTAGGAAACCTTGACGATATCCGCGCCCAGTTCCACGCCCACGCGCGCGCAGTGCGCCACAACCTTGGGATCGAAGCTGTTGGCCACTTCGGGACCGCGGGCGTACATCATGGCCAGCAGGGGCATGTGCCAGTCGTCGCAGGCCGCGGCGACCTTGCCCAGATCGGCCAGCATGAGGCGTTCGTTGGGATCGCCCAGATTGACGTGCACGGACACGGCGTCGGCCCCGTGTTTAATACCTTCTTCCACCGTGCCCACAAGGGTCTTGGTATTGGCGTTGGGGGTCAGCATGGTGGAGGCGGAGAGGTGGACGATCAGGCCCACGTCCTTGCCCGCGCTGCGGTGGGAGCAGCGGATCAGGCCCTTGTGCATGAGCACGGCATCCGCGCCGCCGATGGCCATGTCGTTGACGGCTTCGCGCATGTCCACGAGGCCGTCCACCGCGCCGATGGTGACGCCGTGATCCATGGGAACGATAATGGTGCGATGATCTTCACGATTGATAATGCGTTCCAGACGAACCTGTTTGCCGAGGTACATGGGAAGGCTCCTTGCGGTATGAGGGCCGGGCGGCACGGATAAAAAAAGGGCCGCCGGCGGAATGCCTGCGGCCCTGGTGTTTACGGACAATAGATGTCAGCGAAGCACCCGACCACAGGCTTCGGTAAAGTAATACGCAAAAAAGAACCAGCTAAAGCCGGCAGCGTAAGAAGAAGCGTGGTCGGAAGCGTACATCATGACATCAATCCTCAAATGGATGGGTTGACGTTACGCCCGGCTCCTTCGCTTGTCAATGGGCGACCTGTGCTTTTTCGCGCATTTTTTTCCTGCCAGCGCAGCAGCAGGGCGGAATGGACGATGACCAGCACGGAGCCCGCATTGTGCACGAGGGCCCCGGCCACGGGAGAGAGCAGGCCGGCCATGGCAAGGAAGATAGCCGCAAAGTTGAGCGCCAGGGAAAAGGTCAGGTTGATGCCGATGACGCGCATCATGCGGCGCGACAGGGCCAGCATGTGGGGCAGGCGGCGGATATCGTCGCGCACCAGCGCCATGTCGGCGGCGTCCACGGCAATGTCGCTGCCGATGCCGCCCATGGCGACGCTCACAAAGGCTTTTTTCAGGGCCGGAGCATCGTTGATGCCGTCGCCGATCATGCAGACTCTGCGGCCTTCGCGGTCGCGTTCCTCAATCCAGCGCAGTTTGTCTTCTGGCAGGCAGGAGGCGCGCAGATCATCGAGATGCAGCGCGGCGGCGACGTGTCGCGCCGCTTCTTCATGGTCGCCGGTCAGCAAGGCCACGCGCGCGCCTTCGGCCCGGATGCCCCGCACGGTGGCGGGGGCGTCGTCGCGCAGTTCGTCGGCCAGCGCAATAAAGCCCGCATACTGATTATCCAGCGCCAGATGCACCAGCGTGCAGCCTTCGGCGCGTTGCTGCGCGGCGGCGTTTTCGTCGGCGGCGGAAGGGGAGATGCCCGCGTCCGCCAGCAGCGCTGTTGTGCCTGCCAGCAGGCGGCGTCCCGTAATCACGGCCTCCACGCCGCGGCCG
>CALVHG010000138.1 GCA_944327285.1 uncultured Desulfovibrio sp.
CAACCTCCCCCTCTCCCTCCCGAAAACTTTTACTATGAATGATAAGCGGTTCGGTTACCCGACCGCTTTCCCCTTCTCGCACGTCCCCCGGCGGAACCCGGAACGCCTGAAAATGTTCTAAAAAAATAATGCCCCCCAAAACGCAAAACAGCCTGCCGACTGACGGCAGGCTGTTTTTTCGCATACGGGGACAATACTTATTTACGTTCCATCGGGGGACGTTAGCCAAAGGAAAACGACGGAGAAACCGTAACGCCGCATCCTCCCGAATAAAGCGCGTTTGGGGAAGGATGGGGGGCCGGGGGGAAGGAAACCCCTTTGTGCGCTAGCCAAAGGGGTTTCCTTCCCCCCGGTTATAAAAAAAAACTACTGACGTTCTTTCAGGGTACGGGTGAAGATATTGCCGTCGCGTTCGAGGCCCTGTGCGGCGGCCTTGGCATACCACTTGTCGGCGGCGGCGGCGTCTTCGGCCACGCCCACGCCGAACTCGTAGCAGGCGGCCACGTAGCGCTGGGCCTGCGGGTTGCCCTGCTTGGCGGCCTTGAGGGCCCACTGGAAGCTGAGCTTGTGATCCTTGGGCAGGACATCGCCCTTGATGTAGCGCTGAGACAGGGCGAATTCGGCTTCAGGGTTGCCATTATTGGCCGCAAGCTCTATCCAGCGCACGGCGGCCTGCGGATCGCGAGGCACGCCCACGCCGGCCTCGCAGGCATAGGCAATAAGCATCTGCGCCTCGGCGTTACCGTTTTCCGCTGCCAGCTGATACCATTTGGCGGCGGTCTCGAAATCCTGCGGCACGCCGAGACCGTTTTCATAGCAGCGGCCGATCAGGACCTGCGCCTGCGTGTCGCCGTTCTGGGCCAGCGGGTGCGCCAGTTCCAGCGTCTTCTTGTATTTGCCAATATTGTAGGCCGTGACGGCCTCACGCAATTGTGCCGCCGGGTCCGCCGCCTGTACGGTCAGGGGGGCGCTCGCAAGCACCGCGGCCAGCGCCGCGCCAGCCGCCAGACGGGCGGCCATGTTCATTGTCTTCATAAGAGAACTCCTTGCGGACTTTTGCCCGCCATGCCGGTTGTAGCGCGCCCGCGTTTCGGATGCAAGAAGGCCGGAACGCGCCATTGTATTTCCGGCTGCCTGACGTTATGCTGAGAAATGAAGAATATCCCCTTGCAAAAGGAGACATCATGTCGGAACAGCATCCGCATCTTCCCCATCAATTTGATAATGAAGCAAAAAACGACGGGGAAAAAGTCTACGACGCCGAAGTAATTCATGAAGAATACCGCCATGAGGAAAGGACGACGTCCGGCGCAGGCTCGCAGGGACCGCGCGGCTTTCATGCCTCGTCCTGGAGCTGGACATCCATGCGCGGCGGCATGGGGGGGCTGGGCGGTTTTGACGCGGCTTCCCGGTATGCTCCGGCCATAACCGCTTTTTTGCTCATCGTCGTTCTTGTCCGTTTCGGCTTTCTTGCCGGCCTGGGCTTCCTTTTCTTTTATGTCATAGGCGCGGCCTTCGGCACAGTGCAGCTTATCCGGCGCATGGCCGAGGGTAAGGCTGTTTATCCCTGGCTGTGGCGCATCGGCAACTGGGCTGTTTCCTTTGTGCTGGCCGGATGGCTCTCCGGCGGTTTTCGCTAGGCGGAAAAAACCGCGTTTTTTCGCGAAACGGCAGGCCGTATGGTTTGGTTCTACTGTCGGTCCCTGGCGCGTATTTTATGCCGATATATTTTGTCTATATGGTCCGCTGTGCGGATGACAGCCTGTATTGCGGCATAACGACGCACCCGGCGCGTCGGCTCCGCCAGCATAACGGAGAATTGTCCGGCGGCGGACGCTACACGCGCAGCCGCCGCCCAGTGCGGTTTGTGGCATGCCGCACCTGCGCCGACAAAGGAGAGGCATTGTCGCTGGAGGCGCGTCTCAAAAAACTACCGCGCCACAGGAAGCTGGAAGCCCTGTATAGAGCGTTTCAACTTTGAAAAAGGTGAAACGCGAGGCGGCACAGCGCCGCCCGGCCAAAAGTGAGCGGAAAAACCGCGTTTTTTCCGCGAAACGACAGGCCGTATGGTTTGAAATGCAAAACATTTCAAACTGATAATGTTCAAATGAAAAGGCATCTCCCTACGTTCAGTTTCAGACAGGTTTTATAGAATGATACCCATTGACGTTGCGCTGGCCTTTTTCGGCACGGCCGTGATTCTGGCGCTGGCCCCTGGGCCGGATATTCTTTTTGTTCTCTCTCAGTCGGCGCTGTACGGCGCGCGGGCGGGCATCTGCACCACCCTGGGCCTTGCCTCCGGCCTTATTGTGCACACCACGGCTGTTGCTCTGGGCGTGGCTGTGCTGTTCCAGACCTCCGCGCTAGCCTTTACTCTGCTGAAGATCGCGGGCGCCGCCTACCTGCTCTATCTGGCGTGGCTGTCGTTCCGGGCGGGCGCGGTGCTGTCGGGCACGGGCAAAGTCGATTTTCTGGGCTACGGGGCCCTGTATCGCCGCGGCATTATCATGAATGTTACCAATCCCAAGGTAACGCTCTTCTTTCTGGCTTTTCTGCCGCAGTTCTGCGATCCGGCGCGCGGCAGCGTCGCCGCGCAGGTGGGCCTGCTTGGCGGCATCTTCATGCTGGCGACGCTGCTTGTCTTTTCGTCCGTGGCTGCGGCCGGCGGAGCTATCGCGGCTCGTTTCAACAAATCCCAGAAAGCGCAGATCCTTCTGCATCGCTGCGCGGGCGTCATTTTTGTCGGCATGGCGCTGCTGCTCCTCTTCGCCCATCGCTGATTTTCGTCCGGCAAAGCCGACTTGACAGTCGACGTCCCCCAACGTAAAGGCGAAGAAAAAGAAACGTCTGCCACGGGGCGGGTCTGCCGCGCCCGTGTCGGCACTACATTTTTCCCGGAGAGAAATCTCTCCGTCTCACGAGGTAGCCCTCCATGTCCGACACCCGCATTCCTCTTGGCGCGCTTTCTCCGGAAGGTCTGGAGCTGCATCTTGACGATCAGGCGCTCTGGACCGGCCCGCTGGCCGAATTCGGCATGGACTGCCGCATTACCAGCCCCATTTCGGCCGACATCAGCATTCAGCCGCTGGAAGACGGCTACCTTGTGCGCGGCAGGATTTCCGGCGATGTGACGGTGCCGTGCAACCGTTGCGCCGAACCCATGCCCGTGCATCTTGAGGAAAAATTTGAAGACTTTGAAGATACGCCCTCCGAAGATGCGGAACTTGACGGCGAAAGCCGCATCATTGAAGAAAAGGGCGCGCTGTATCTTGACCTGGCCGCCATTGTCTGGGAACAGTTCGTGCTGGCCCTGCCGCCCAATCCGCTCTGCCGCCCGGACTGCAAGGGCCTGTGCCCCGAATGCGGGGCCAATCTGAACGAAGGGATGTGCGCCTGTTCCCGCGACGAGGGCGATCCCCGCATGGCCGTGCTGCGCGGTCTGAAAATCAGGAAGCAGTAGCCCCGCGAAAATGCAGGGGGACATCCCCTAGACATTTACTGGAAAATCTGCTACGCATCTTCGTCTCACGTTGCCCCGAAAAGGGGCTGGCTATCGACTACAGCTTCCGTATTCGGAAAAGGAGAATATGCAATGGCCGTTCAGCAGAATAAAAAGTCCCGTTCCCGCAAGGGCATGCGCCGCTCTCATGACCGCGTGGCCGTGCCTGCCGTGATCTACTGCTCCTGCGGTGAACCCACCGTGCCCCACAGCGTTTGCCCCAGCTGCGGCAGCTACAAGGGCCGTCAGGTGGTCGCCAAGACCGACGCCGAATAATGAGTACGCGCCCCATCATCGCCGTGGACGCCATGGGCGGGGACTTTGGCCCCGCCGTGGTGGTGCCGGGAGCCATTGAGGCTGCCCGGCTCCACGATCTGCACGTTCGGCTTGTGGGCAACACCCCCAAGCTGGAGGCCGAGCTGGCCAAGCTCGACTTGGCCAACGTTCACTTTGATATCGTCCACGCCGACGATGTGGTGCACATGAATGAAAAGCCTTCCGACATCCTGCGCCGGAAAAAGAACGCCTCCATTCAGGTCGCCTGCCGGCTGGTAAAGGACGGCGAAGCCGACGGCGTGGTCAGCGCCGGGCATTCCGGCGCAACGGTGGCTTGCGGTATGTTCATCATGGGGCGCCTGCCGGGTGTGGAGCGCCCCGCCCTTGCCGCGCTGCTGCCGACGGAAAAAGACCCTGTTGTGGTGCTGGACGCGGGCGCCAATGTGGACTGCCGGCCGTACCATCTCTTTCAGTTCGGGCTCATGGGCGACGCCTTTGCCCGCGACCTGCTGGGCTATGCCTCGCCGCGTGTCAGCCTTCTGAGCATCGGCGAAGAGGAAGGCAAAGGCAACAGTCAGGTCAAGGAAGCCTACGAACTGCTGAAAATGGCGCAGAACCTCAACTTCATCGGCAATGCCGAGGGTCGGGACATCTTCACCGGCGATGTCGATGTGGTGGTCTGCGACGGCTTTGTGGGCAATATCGTCGTCAAGATGAGCGAAGGTCTGGCTACCTCGCTGATCCATATGCTCAAGCGGGTGTTCACGTCCGGGCTGCTGCCCAGCCTGGGCGGATTGCTGGCCAAGGGCGCCTTCAAGAAATTCGCCAAGACCATAGACTATGCCGAAATCGGCGGCGCGCCGCTGCTGGGTCTGCAAAGTCTGGCCATTGTCTGCCACGGCCGCTCCAATGCGCGCGCCATGACCAATGCCATCAAAATGGGCGGAACTTTCGTGCGCAAGGGCACCAACAATCGTCTTGCCGAAACCATTCTGGCCAACGAGGAGCTGACCCGCTTCTCCCGCGCCATATAAATGACGGAAGCCTTCATGAAGATCAATTGTTACATCCATGCCCTGTGCGGGTATGTTCCTGATGCCGTCCTGACCAATGACGATCTGAGCGCCATGGTCGACACCAACGACGAATGGATCACGTCCCGCACCGGGATCAAGCGTCGGCACAAGCTGAACGCCGATCAGAATGCTTCCGATCTGGCTGTCGAAGCCGCTCTGAAAACGCTGGCCCAAAGCGGCGTCAAGGCGGAGCAGCTCACGCATATCATCGCCGCCACTTGCACGCCGGATGCCATTTCACCTTCCGTGGCCTGCCTTGTGGGCGGCAAAATCGGAGCCGGGCCCGTCATGGCCTTTGACGTCAGCGCCGCCTGCTCCGGCTTTCTGTACGGTCTTTCTGTCTGCCGGGGGCTGCTGGCCGCCGACCCCGACGCGCAGATTCTTTTTGTCTGCACCGAGGCCCTGACGCGGCGCGTAGACTGGACGGATCGCAGCACCTGCGTGCTTTTTGGCGACGGCGCCAGCGCCTGCCTGATTAACGCCCGGAGCGACGGGGCCGAAGCCGAGCTGGAAGACATCGTCTGCCGCAGCGACGGCGCGCTGCATGACCTGATCGTCGTGGGCGGCGGCACGAGCTGCGCCTATGCCAAGGGCGACAGCGTTGACGAACACTTTTTCATCCAGATGCAGGGCCGCGAAGTCTACAAGCATGCCGTGCGCCAGATGACGCATATCTGCGAGGAAGTTCTGGAGCGCAACAATCTGAAGATTGAAGACGTTGCCCTGCTGGTGCCGCATCAGGCGAATATGCGCATCATCGAAGCGGTGGGCAGCCGCCTGCATATCGCAACCGAACACGTCTTTACCAACGTGGCGGAATACGGTAATACCTCGTCTGCCTCTGTGCCGCTGGCCCTGCGCGACGCTCATGATCAGGGACGGCTCCGGGCCGGAGATCGCGTCCTGATGACGGCCTTTGGCAGCGGCCTCACCTGGGCTGGCGGTCTGCTGCGTTTCTTCTAGAGCATTTTAGTTTAAACCGCTTGGCGTTTTAAGCTACACGGCCTGGCGTTTCGTGGAAAAACGTGTTTTTTCCGATCGCTTTGAGCCGGGCGGCGTCGCGCTGCCGCCTCATATTCTGCCTTTTCAGAGGCAAAAATATCCGGGCGACGTTTACGTCAGACGCCTACGGCGCAAGAAGACGTTTGACAACGGGCGCATCTTGGATAAAGAAAAAGCAGCCGGCAATGGCTGTCCCCGTGGAGGGGTTCCCGAGTGGCCAAAGGGAACAGACTGTAAATCTGTCGTCGTAAGACTTCGGTGGTTCAAATCCACCCCCCTCCACCAGACAGATTCCGGCAACGGCCGCGCGTAAAAATTCCGCCGCGCCGCCATCATATTTCCTCTTGGAAACACCTGACGCCGCCCGGCATGATCGGCGTCATGTGGAGGGGTTCCCGAGTGGCCAAAGGGAACAGACTGTAAATCTGTCGTCGTAAGACTTCGGTGGTTCAAATCCAC
>CALVHG010000139.1 GCA_944327285.1 uncultured Desulfovibrio sp.
ATGGGGGGTCTGGGGGGAAGGAAACACCCTTGCGCGCCAGCCAAGGGGGTTTCCTTCCCCCCAGCTCTTCCAGCCCTCTACCCTGCCTCCTCTGCAAACGTCATATCGGCCCGGATATCGTCGCGGGGGACGCGGGCCCAGTCGAAGGCGGGCAGGAGTTCCCGCGGATGGGCGGGACGGGGCTGCGGCAGACAGCCTGCCAGCCAGCCCAGATAGCCCACGATGGAACGCGGCGAACAGCCCCGTTGGCGCAGGGCCGCCAGCGTCAGACTCTGATGCCGCTTGGCGAGGCGTTCGCCTTCGTTGTCCAGCAGCAGGGGGAAATGGGCGTACTGCGGCGCGGGCAGCCCCAGCAGACGCAGCAGGGCCAGCTGACGCGGCGTTGACGGCAGGATGTCGCGCCCGCGCACAACCTCCGTAATCCCCATAAGACCGTCGTCCAGCGCGGTTGCCAGCTGATAGGCAATAACGCCGTCAGAACGGCGCAGGGCAAAATCGCCGCCGCAGTCCTCCAGCGTCGCGGCCTGCGGGCCCATGACGGCATCCTCGAAACGCCAAAGCCCGTCGGGGCAGCGCAGACGCACGCAGGGACGCCGCCCGGCAGCCAGCCGCGCCGCGCGTTCTTCGGGCGTCAGATGACGACAGGTCCCCGGATAGGGCGCGCCCCTGTCATCCACATGCGGCGCTCCGGCCAGCAGACGCAATTCCTTGCGCGTGCAAAAACAGGGGTACGAAGCCCCGGCAGCCTCCAGCGACGCCAGCGCCGCCGCGTAGACCGACGCGCGCTGACTCTGATAAAAAAAAGCGCCCTCCGCGCCCGGCGCCCAGGCTCCCGCGCCCTCTGTTGCGGAAGGCCACGGCGCAACGTCTCCGCACACACCGCCGGGGCCATAGTCCCAGTCCAGCCCCAGCCAGCGCAGGTCCTCGATCAGAGCGGCGACATATTCAGGACGCGAACGCTGCGGATCAATATCCTCCAGCCGCAACACGAGTTCCCCGTTCCGGGCGCGCGCGCTCAGCCAGGCCAGCAGAAAGGCCCAGGCATTGCCCAGATGCAGAAACCCTGTCGGACTGGGCGCAAGCCGCCCCCGCACGCCTGCGGACGGCGGCAGACGCCAGGCCGACAGGGGAACAAAGTCTACCGGTTCCACGGCATACGCTTCAGCAGCAGGGCAAGACCGCAAAAACCCGTCAGACCGGCAAAGGTCAGACCGGCCGCCACAAAAGCCGTCAACCAGATGGCGGGAGACCAGACCGTACTGCCCAGCAGGCCCAGCAGCGACAAACCGCCCGCGCCAATCTGAATCTGACGCTGCATGGACAGGGTCTTTTTGCCCTGCTCCACAGGCTGGCCTGCCTGCACCCAGGCATTAACGCCGCCTTCCATCTGCCATGCGGGGCCCCCGGCCACTTCGGCCAGCAGAGGGCTCCCCTCCTTTGTGCGCCGCCCGGAGCGGCAGCAGAACACAATCGGCTTGTTTTCCTCGGACTTGGGCATTGCCGCCCAGCGGATCACCGACAGGGGCGCCACTTCCGCCCCCGGCACCCGCAGGGCCGCCACTTCGTCGGGCTCGCGTATGTCCACAAGGCGGACTGTCCCCGCCTCCATCCGGCGCAGCACTTCCTGCGCGGACATTTTCGGCAATTCCATCATACCGGCTTCCTTGCGTTGCTGGTTCAGAACCACATCATGTTCAGGGATTCCACTTCCATAAAAATACCGTCGATCTTGCCCTCGTTGATCGGATGCCCGCCGGCGGGCGTCACCACAAAGGTATGCTCGACGCCGACCATCCCGTACGGGGGCAGAGCGATTTTCGGCTCCAGCGCAATGACGGAATTTTCCTCCAACGGAATGTCAAACTTCCGTGCCAGCGCGGGAAATTCGTCCATCTCCAGACCAATCCCGTGTCCCACAAAGCGGGCGCGATCCGGGCCGCTGCCCATGAAGCTGTCGGCAAATCCCCACGATGCGGCCATAGCGCAGGCTTCTTCCCACAGGCCCGCGGGCGTGACGCCGGGAAAAAGTCGCGCGGCAATGGCGGCTTCCACCGCAAGGCAGCACTCCTGCGCGCGCCGCACGGCATCCGGCAGCGGCGCCGCCACATCCCAGAAACATTGCGTGCGATCCGCCACGTAGCCCTGAAGCGAAAAAGGCACATCCACCGCGAGCACGTCGCCGCTGTTCCAGATGACGGAGTTATTGCCGCCAAAAGGCATGGCCGACGCCTTGCCCACCGCGCCCAGCGGGCCGTCAAAGGCCGTGCTCAACAAACCGGAGGCCCCGGCCGAAACGCAGCCGGGCACAACGCGCCCTGGCGGCGAAATGCGCACAAGCCCGTCATGCCCCGCCTTGCAATACAGCTCCTCCAGCTTGCGAAAGATGGCGTCCTCGCGCATGCCCGGATGCAGCCAGACGCGCAAATCTTCCAGACAGGCGGCCTGACGCCGCCCCGCTTCCGTCAGACGCGCGATTTCCCAGGGCGTCTTGACCATGCGGGCCAGTCGCACCACGGCGTCGCCGGAAAGCAGCCGCACCCCCTGTAAACGCGATTGCAGCAGCTGCCCGGCGCTCCAGGTCATCCAGCCCATGTCCACCAGCACCGGCGCATCCTTGGGCAGAGGAACGCCCGCTTCGGCGCACAGGCCCGGCACATCGGCATACGAACGATAGGAGCCCAGCAGCAAGGGCGATTCCCAGCCCGCCCGCTCCTGCGCGCGCCGCACCAGCAGCAGAGGCGTTCCCTCGCGCGGCAGCCAGACCATGCCCGCCGCCAGCGTCCCCGATGCGTACAGCACATTCACGTCGCCGAGCAGCAGCAGACCGCCCGCGTCAGGCGCAAGACGCGCCATGCACTTCCGCAGGCGCTCATGCCGCGCGAACAAGTCCTCTTTCGGCACCACTACCATTACGCTGTCATTCAGCCCCATAGACACTCCACAGGAATCTGGCTTCTCTTGCTGCTTCCCGTATTCCTCAAAAAACCGGATTTGACAAGCGCCTCCCCGGTTATAGGCATTTTCAGTTTGAAACGCTGCGCGTTTCAAACCATACGGCCTGTCGTTTCGCGAAAAAAGCGCGATTTTTTCCCCTCGCTTTAGGCCGGACGGCGCTGTGCCGCCGCCTCGCGTTTCTCCTTTTTCAAAGGCGAAACGCTCCAGGGCCTGTTAACACAAATTTTACAAATAATTTCAATATATAAAATAAATAGGCTGTACACACGCCCCTTGTCTTTGGTGGCGGGGTCGCCTCGTATTCCTGACTTTTCCCCCGATAAAAGCGCGCTGGGGAAAGGATGGGGGGCTTGGGGGGAAGGGAAAACCCTCTCGCGCCAGCAGAGGGGTTTCCCTTCCCCCCAAACAACTTACGAATAGTGTTAACAGGCCCTAACACCGGAAGCAGGCGCAAAAAAAGGGCAGACCCCAGAGGGTCTGCCCGTAAATCCCACGAGGGGAAGGATATTAACGCTTCGAATACTGGTAGCGGGCACGAGCGGCGCGCAGACCGTACTTTTTGCGTTCCTTCTTGCGAGCGTCACGCGTGAGGAAGCCGGCCTTCTTCAGAACCGGACGCAGGGAGGGGTCCACCAGCAGCAGCGCGCGGGAAATGCCGTGACGCACGGCTTCGGCCTGACCGGCCACGCCGCCGCCCGCCACATTGACGCGCACGTCGAGCTTTTCGGCCATCTTGGTCAGCACCAGGGGCTGACGCACGACCATCTGGAGGGTCTTGCGGGGGAAATACTCCTCATAGGAGCGACCGTTCACCGTGATGTTGCCGGCGCCGGCATAGATGCGGGTGCGGGCGGTAGCGGTCTTGCGACGACCGGTGCCGTATTCAAATTTATCGCTCATGGCGTTTCACTCCTTAGTAGGGCAGGGTCAGGGGCTGAGGATTCTGGGCGGCGTGCGGATGCTCGGCGCCAGCGTAGATCTTCAGCTTCTTCAGCATGGCGCGGCCCAGGCGATTCTTGGGCAGCATGCCGCGCACGGCAGCCATCAGAACGCGTTCGGGCTTTTCGGCCAGCATATCGCCAAGAGCGGTGGTCTTCAGGCCGCCCACCCAGCCGGAGTGGCGATAGTAGTTCTTGTGGGCCATCTTGGTGCCGGTGACCTTGATCTTTTCGCAGTTCACCACAACGATAAAGTCGCCATTATCCATGTGGGGAGCGAATTCGGGTTTGTGCTTGCCGCGCAGGCGATGGGCGATCTGGCTGGCCAGGCGGCCCAGCACCTGATCCTGAGCGTCAACCACGAACCAGTCGCGCTTGATGTCTTTCGGGGTAGGGCTGAACGTCTTCATGGACTGAAACTCCTCGTGCATATACGGTAGCCATCTGCGGCGGAAAATCCGTCATGCGACGTGCCGCCTAACGGGGGTGACGACAATATCGCTCGCGGCATTGCCGGACGGCGCAAGCCTGTCCGTAAGGCCGCTAGGCCGTGGCGAAAAAAAATTTTTCCTCTCCCCGTCCGCGCGCTCCCGGAAAAAACCCCTGTTCTTTCCCGCGCGGGCGCGGTGTCCGCTTTCGCGGAAAGAGCGCCCGCCGCAAACGCGGCGTTCGCTCCAAAGAAGCTGTCCTTTACCTCATAGGCCGGAAAGTGTCAATCCCTGCGGCTGTCCGGGACGCCCCCGCCCGGCCGCAAGAACGTCTTCAGGCGTGTTCACATTAAAGAAGAACGGCAGTTCGTCTTCTTCAAACGGCACCAGGCAGCGCCGTTCCGGCGGCGTCACCCCGTACAGGCCGAAACGCCCGGCCCGCAGGCAGTCCCGCAACGGCGGCAGCGCGGCCACGTCGTACACTGCCGTAAGGCATTGAAAGCGCCCGCTGTCCCGCAGGGTGAAGGCCGTCATCAGCGGGGCCTCGCCGCAGCGCTCGCGCCATGCGGACCGGGCCGCCAGCAGGCGTTCCAGCATCCCCGCCGTCATGAAAGGCATGTCGCAGGCCAGCACCAGCAGCGCCGCGCAGCCCGCCGCCTCCGCCGCCGCAAGCCCCGCCTCAATGCCGCCCATAGGGCCGCAGTCCGGCACGGCGTCCGTCACGCAGTCATAGCCCGCATAAGCTCGCCCCGCGCGGCAGGCCACCCAGACCGGCGCGGCCAGCCGCGACAGCTCGCCGTGCGCCCGCTCCAGCAGCGTGGGCCCGTCCGCGCCCCAAGGACGCAGCAGCGCCTTGTCCGCCACCTGCGGCCCGCCCATGCGCGTTGCCAGCCCCCCGGCCGTCACCAGTCCCGCCAGTGTCATGTCCGCCTCCTGAGGTTGTTCTATGTTCAAGACTCATTACGTTTTTTCTTGAGGGGGAAGGAACCCCTTTTGCTTGCGGCAAAAAGGGGTTCCTTCCCCCTCAAACTCCCCCATCTTCCCCAAAACCCGCGCACTGCTGTATGGCGGGGAAAATGGGCATTCTTTTTATATACAATATATTTTATTTTTCATGTCATTGATGGGCGAGTATGACAGGGAACCCCAATTTGATAATGAGTCCAGCCCCTGAATCAACTTTTTAGAGAATTTCACCTTTGAAAAAGGTGAAACGCGAGGCGACAGCGCCGCCCGGCCAAAAGTGGGCGGAAAAATCGCAGCTCTCCCGTCCGCCAATTTTCCGCCTTCACTGCCGCCCGGCAGGGGCACGCCCGTTATTTTCCCGCTGCGGCAGACTTCCGGCAGGGGGGCCTCCTTCGTTCCTCGTCGCTGGTGCAGCGTGTCGCGGGCGCGAAGGCGATCCCGGACGCCCGCAGGGCGGACGAAGCGCCGCAGCAGGCGCGGACATCACCCGGCCGGAACGGCCGGGAAGGTTCGCGCCGACGCCCCGCACGACACGCGG
>CALVHG010000140.1 GCA_944327285.1 uncultured Desulfovibrio sp.
GCGGCCGCAGGCCGTGCCCGTTGCGACGAAGGAAGCTACGGGCATCGACAGCAGAGATAAGGGGGTTTCCTTCCCCCAGAAGAACGATTTTAGAACTTGAACTGCGTGCTCTGGCGCCAGGTGTAGTAGGCCGGATCGCGGAAGTCGTCGATCAGGTGGTGAGTGAATTCAAGGCCAGTCAGCTTGAAGAAGGATTCCCAGCCGATGCGTTCAGCCCAGTCTCCCAGACGCTCATACTTGTTGGCGTTGGCCGCGTAGACTTCGATGATATGCTTCACCGTCTTGGTCAGGGTGGGCCAGCGGGGCGGCTCGTTGGGGATGTAGCCCACGACGACCTTGGAGAACTTGGGCATGCTGATACGGTTGGACACCTTGCCGCCCACCATGATGGCGATGCCGTCGCCGTCCTGGTCCGCAATGGGCAGGGCGGGGCACATTGTGTAGCAGTTGCCGCAGTACATGCAGCGATCTTCCTTGATGGCGATGGAGTTCACCTTCTGGCCGTTGAGCTCCACCTTGGTGGGACGCACGGCGGCGGTGGGGCAGGCCGCCACTGCCAGCGGAATTTCGCAGAGCTGGTCGGCCCACTGATGGTCGATCATCGGGGGTTTGCGGTGAATGCCCACAAGGCCGATGTCGGAGCAGTGCACGGCGCCGCACATATTGATGCAGCAGGCCAGGGAAATGCGGACCGGCGCGGGCAGCCGCATGTTCTGGAAGTCCTCAAACAAGGCGTCCATGACGCATTTCACCGGACCGGAAGCGTCGGTGGCGGGGGTGTGGCAGTGCACCCAGCCCTGCGTGTGCACCATGTTGCTGATGCCCGCGCCCGTGCCGCCCACGGGGAATTTGTGGGAACCGCTGGCAAAGGTGCGGCTGTTCAGCTCGTCCCGCAGGGCCTTCATGGTCGCTTCGTCTTCCACCATGAATTCAATATTGCTGCGGGTGGTCCAGCGCACATAGCCGCCGCAGTATTTGTCGGCAATGTCGCAGATTTCCCGGATATGCGTGATGGACATGGTGCGCGTGCCGCCGACGCGCACGGTATAGACCTTGTCGCCGTTTTCGGCCACGTGCATGAGCACGCCGGGTTCGAGTATCTCGTGGTAGAGCCATTTGCCGAAATTCTTCTTGATGACCGGCGGGAAAAATTCGTCGTACTTGCGGGGGCCGATGTCGGTAATGCGGCCTTCCATGGGCTTTTCGGGATTATAACCGGAAGAAATGAAAGCCATGATGCGTTTCCTCCTGCGTGACTAGCGCTGATGGCGCTTGCGGAATTCGGCAAGATCGCGGCTCCAGCCGCCGGGCACTTCCTCTTCCTTGAAGAAGATGTACGGATTGGAGCGGGGTTCCTTGACGTGATACGGACCGGCCGGAATATCGGTCACTTCCAGCAGCTTCTGGAAGGACAGGCGCTTCATGGTTTCGCCCACGCGCTCGCGGTTCTTGCCTTCTTCCATCCACCAGTCCCAGATTTTTTCGATGACTTCCTTGATTTCGGTGTACGGCGCTTCACAGGAGATGAAGGGCACGAGCAGCGAACCCATCTGAGCCCCGTCCACCACGGGAGCCTTGGCGCCCACAAGAATGCTCGCGCCGCGTTCGTCGCCGATGTGCAGGGCGCGGGGCATGGTGTTGATGCAATGCATGCAGCGCACGCAGTCGGCGGTGCGGATGGACAGCCGGGAACCGTCCCAGCTCATGCACTTGCTGGGGCAGCGGTCGATCACTTCGGCCTGAATGTCGAACTTGCCCCAGTCCCGGCCGGCATGCGCGCCGGCGTTGGGCTTGAATTCGCCGCCCACATAGGCCTTCACGGCGTCCTGATCGATCTTGATGTCGTCCTTCCAGGTGCCGACCACGGCAAAGTCGGAACGCGCCATGGCGCATACGCAGCCGTTGGGGCAGCCGTCGAACTTGAACTTGAATTTGTAGGGGAAGGCGGGACGGTGCAGCTCGTCCTGATAATCCATCGTCAGCTGGTAGCACATGTCCTGCGTGTTGTAGCAGGCATACTCGCAGCGGGCCTGCCCCAGACAGGCTTCGGGCGTGCGCAGGTTGGAGCCGGAGCCGCCGAGGTCGTTCTTCAGCTTGTGCGTCAGATCATGAAAGACTTCTTCCAGCTGCGGGGTCTGCGTGCCCAGCAGCACGATGTCGCCTGTGGAACCGTGCATATTGGTAATGCCGGAACCGCGCAGATCCCAGATATCGCACAGCTCGCGCAGAAAGGCCGTATTGTAGAATTTAGCGGCGGGCTGGGCCACGCGCATGGTGTGAAAATGCGCGATGCCGGGGAATTTTTCGGGCTGGTCGCAGTAACGGCCGATAACGCCGCCGCCGTAGCCGAACACGCCCACAATGCCGCCGTGCTTCCAGTGGGTTTCCTTGTCTTCGTAGGAAAGTTCCAGCACGCCCAGCAGATCGTCGGGAGCCTCGGCGGGGATCTGATAATCCAACCCTCTGGGGTTGGCGGCGCGGTTTTCCGCCTCCTGCTTGATGTCGGAGACGAAGCTCGGCCAGGGGCCGCTTTCAAGCTGATCCAGCAGCGGAGTCGCATGTTTTGCCATAACCTACCTCCGTGGTCTTAGAGCATTTTCAGTTTGAAATGCTGTGCATTTCAAACCATACGGCCTGTCGTTTCGCGGAAAAAACGCGGTTTTTCCGCTCACTTTGGGCCGGGCGGCGCTGTGCCCGCCGCCTCGCGTTTCAACTTCTTCAAAGGTGAAACGCTCTGATAACAACGAATTTTCATTGGTCCCGGAGAAGGAAATTCCTTCCCCGCATCCGGCCGAAAGAAGCGGCGGCGCGGAAGGGACGGGGACTGCGTTTCATGATGCCGTATTCGTGACAGCTTGGCGGTATCCATGAGGATTTTCTCCGAAGCGTTCCCCTTGAAAGCGACCCTAGCAGAGGCAAAAAAGGCTTTGCAATGAAATGAATTTTTGAGCAGAAAATATATGACAGTATGTTTTTTAGTCTGTATTCTGATCTTGTGCGATGGGAAACAAAGACTGGAGGCTGTCGGCGTTGCGCCTGTTTCCAACGAAAAATAATTTATTTTTGAAAAAATCTTTACTGGCGCTGTTTAAAAACAATGAAAAATCGTTGTTTTTGATCCGTTTTCTTCCGGCTGCCGCTGATGTGGCAGAGGATGAGCAGGCAGGAGGCGTATTTCTGTGCGGTCGGGCCTGACAAAAAATTTTTTTGCAGAGTGAGGAGCGGGGCGGGGAAGGGAGTCTTACTCTTGAGGGAGGTATTACAGGGCGCGGGGAGGAAGAAAGCGGCGCTGCACGGTCTGCGCATGGTCCTGCAGCCAGACATCGACGGCCTGCGTCCGGTGAAAGGTGTGGGTATCCATGATAAGCAGCACACGGCGTCCGGTCTGCGCCCGGAGCAGCCGTTCCAGAAAGTCCACAAAAAGAGCGCTTGTCAGGCGTCCCCTGTAGAGCAAAAAATGAAGATCCCCGCGCAGGGTGAGGGCTGTCAGGGCATTGCAGGGGCCGACGCCTTCCAGATAGAGGCTGGTTTCATCCAGAAACCAGAGCGTGCGGCGTTCCCGGACCGCCTGCTGCCGCAAGCCCGGATAGGTTTCCCGCAGCCAGCTTGCGCGCTGTTCGCCGCAGGGGGCGGGCTCTTCCGGCGGCGCACAGGCCGTCAGACCCCAGCGTCGGAACAGGCGTCCCACGGTCCAGCGCGAGACAGTCACGCTTTTTTTCTGCCGCAGCAGAGCCGCCACCAGTTCCCGGTTCCAGAGACTTCCCGGCAGATCGTGCGTTTCCGGGCCGCCGCGCAGGAGCCATACGCCGATTTCCGTGGCAAATTGCGGATTATCGTCTTTCTGGCGTCCGCGCGGGCGCTCTGTCAGCGCGGCGTTACCGTCGCGCCGGAAGGCCGCCACCCACTGGCAGACCGTTGCCCGCGCGATTCCGAAGACCGCCGCGGCCTGCGTCTGCGTCAGTTCGCCGGAAATGACACTTTCCACAGCCTTGCGGCGCACAATGGCCAGCGCTTCCCGGCTCAGTTTGCGACCGTCTCTCATGGCAGTTTCTTTGCGGTGATTGCCGTCACGCGTCCTTATCCCCTGACGGCAGGCCGAACTTTTTCATTCGGGAGCAGAGCGTTGTGGGATTGATTTGCAACAGGGCCGCCGCACCGCGCGGGCCGTAGATGCGGTTATTGCAATAGCGCAGGGCGGCAAGAATATTGTCGCGCTGGAGCGCGCGCATCTGGCTTTCTGTAAGAATCCCGTCCGGTCTGGGGAGCGCGCCGCGGGAATGCTGGCCGAGGGCGGAAAGATCAGGCTCCGCGGCTTCGTCAGAGGAGGCCAGCACGGCGCGGAGCAGGGCGTTCTTGAGTTCCCGAACGTTTCCCGGCCAGTCATGGCGGCGCAGGACGCGCAGAGCCGCGGCGGAGAGGCGCAGCCGGGGTTTGTGAAAACGCTTTTTGAAGGCGTCGAGAAAGTGCGCGGCCAGCAGGGGCAAATCTTCCATCCGTTCCCGCAGGGGCGGCATGAAGAGCGGGACAACGTTAAGCCGATAATACAGGTCTTCGCGGAAAAGCCCGTCGCGTACAAGAGATTGCAGCTCCCGCCCGGCCGCAGCCAGCAGGCGGGCCCGCACGGGCCGGGGGCGGGCGTCGCCTTCGCGGGTGTAGGCGCGATCCTGCAAGGCCTGGAGCAGCGCGGCCTGCTGAGGCAGGGGAAGCGCGTCGATGCCCGCGAGAAAGAGCGTGCCGTGCGCGGCCGCCTCAAAAAAGCCGATCTGAGCGGGCTGCTCCGCGGCGGGAGTTGCGCCGAAAAATTCCCGTGAGAAATGCTCCGGGGCAATGGCGGCGCAGTGCACCTTGACCAGCGGCCCCCCGGCGGCAAGACTCTGCGTGTGGATGGCGGCCGCGGCAACGCTCTTTCCCGTCCCGGATTCTCCGGTGATGAGCACGGGCACATCCGCGCAGGCGATCTGCCGGATACGTTCGCGCAGGGCGCGCATGGCCGGGCTTTCTCCCAGCAGCAGATCGCCGGACGGCGCGCCGCTCTCGTTTTTAAGATAGCTGTTTTCCAGTTCCAGGCGTCGCTGGAGGCGGTGCAGTTCTGCAAAACTCTGGGCATTGGCCAGCGACACGGCCAGATAGTCGGCCACAAGGCGCAGCTGCTTCAGGGCCTGCGGACTCTGGGAGCTCCGGCAGAACATGGCCAGCACGCCCAGCACCTGCCCGCGATAGAGGAGGGGCTGCCCCAGAAAGTCCCGGATATTTTCCCGCGCGATCCAGTCGGGGTCCGTGACCCACGGCATGTCGGGAGACACGTCGCTGACGTGAAAGGCTTCTCCTGACGCCGCAATCAGGCCGACTTTGCCGCAGCCGAGAGCAAAGCGCCGGTGCGCGCCTTCCAGCTGCGTCCAGCTGGCATCCGAAACCTGAGAGCGGCCCGCGCTGACCACCAGCCGCAGGCAGCGGCGGTGATCGCGGCAGTCGTAGAACTGCCGGCAGCTGGAACAGAGAGCGGGGTCTGCCTGTTCCTGAAGCCAGATACGGCACAGGGCTACGTCCGGCAGACAGCCCAGCGTGGAGGCCACCAGATCGAAAATTTCTTCCAGCGTGCGGCAGCGGGCCATGTCCAGCAGCAGATTTTGCACATCTTGCATAGGCTTCCTTCCGGCGGCGGGAACGCTGTTTCGTCCCCGCTGCGCGGATATGTAGTCGGCGCGCGCGACAGCGTCAAGACGGCCGTCCAGGTGGGGTAATTCTAAACTTGTTCTTCCGGGGGGAGAAGGGAAGGAAGGAACAAACAGAGATGAACGGAAAGGGAAAACA
>CALVHG010000141.1 GCA_944327285.1 uncultured Desulfovibrio sp.
GTTTTTCCGCTCACTTTGGGCCGGGCGGCGCTGTGCCGCCGCCTCGCGTTTCACCTTTTTCAAAGTTGAAACGCTCTGAAGAGCGGGTTTTGGGGAAGGATGGAGTATTTTGAGGGGGAAACTACGCGGAAAGGCCGGACTCTTTTTGTCGCCGGGCACACTGAAAAAGCGCGCTGGGGAAGGGATGGGGGGCCGGGGGGAAGAACTGTAAGAACGCCTTTCCTTGCTTTGCTGCGGAAAGGCTGGGCCCTCTCGCGCTGGCAGAGGGGTTTCCCTTCCTTCAGCAATCAGCGTTCAGATGGTACGCCTAAAGAGCGGGTTTTGGGGAAGATGGGGGAGTTTGAGGGGGAAGAAACCCCTTTTTGCCGCGAGCAGCGACCCGACGGGCGGCCGCAGGCCGTGCCCGTTAGGCGACGCAGGAGCCTTACGGGCATCGACAGCAGAGCAAAGGGGTTTCTTCCCCCTCAAATAAAGAATCCTAACTTAGTCGTCCTGACCGGGGGCTTCCATCAGTTCCACGGTGCTCCAGCGCTGTTCCTCGGCTGCGGCGCGGGCGCCGGCTCCGCCGAGGACGCAGGTCTTGCCGTGTTCCGCGACTTCCTGAAGGATGTCGGCAAAGGCGCGGAAGTCCGCCGTGGTGGTGGCGAACATTTCCTCGCGGACGCGGGCGCGTTCTTCGGGCGTTTCGCCGGAGAACCAGCGGGCAAGGGCGGTCGCGCCCTTGGCGTCGGGGAGCATGTAGGCGTCGAGATCGCCCACCGCGCCGACAATGGCCCGTTCCAGCTGCTCGCCGGCGGGGGCCGCCGCGCGCAGGAATTCCGCCGCGCCGTCAAAGGCGTCGAGGGTGTCGGTCACGTTGGGATCGCGGTAGGAGGCGAAGATCAGCGTGCCGCTGTTGCGATCCAGATTGCAGAACGCGCCGTAAGCTCCGCCGCGCACGCGCACGCGCTCCCAGAGATAGCCCATGCGCAGGGCGCGGAGAATGACGTTAAAGGAACCGTGGAAGGGATGCCCCAGATCATAGAGGTTGGCGGCCTTGCCCACATAGTTGATCTGGGCTTCGGTCAGAATGGCCTCGTGATCGGGCTGGACAAAGTCTCCCTGTCCGCAGGGCAGCGCGCAGGCGGGGCGCTGTTCCGGCAGGGCCTGCAACAAGCCGGAAAGCAGGGGACGGGCCTGCGCCAGCCCCGCGGCCTCGGCGGTGCAGTCGGCCACGGCTCCGGGCGCGGCAATGACGGCCCGGCGCAGCCGTTCCAGATCGGCAAGCAGACTGTCGGGGTTCGTCTTGAGCCGACGCAGCAGCCCGCGCAGGCTTTGCAGATAGCTCAGGCCGCCGGTGCGCTCCATGAGGCGGCCCGCCTGGGAAAAGTGCGCGCGCAAACGTCCGCTGACCGTGGCGTGTCCGCCCGCCACAAGGCCCTGCTCAAGACGGGATTTTTCTTCCAGCAGCATCTGTCCCACACGTTCGAGAATGCGATCCTTGTCGGTCAGCGGCTCGAACAGCACTTCATGCAGCAGATCGTAGTAGTCCGGCAGCTTGTCGTAGACGACCTTGCCGGAAATGACAAAGTGCCGCAGCGTCTCGCGGCTGCGGGTGGTGCCGAATCCGGCCCCCGCGCCGAGCCCGCCGGTCTTGGCGGCAATGCGCGCGCCCAGCTCGGTAAAGTCGCGGCGGGCCGTGCCCAGCTCGGTCAGGCAGCGGCCGAAGAGCGGCAGCAGGGGCACGAGATCGTCGTCAACCTGATCCAGCGGCAGTTGCAGGCAGTTGTAGGCCACGCCGCGCGTGGGCAGTTCGTGCTCCAGCAGGGTGCTGTGCGGCGTAAAGCCCTCGGTGACGGCAATGGGCAGTTCCGTACCGAGGCGGGGCAGGTCGGCAATGCCCACGTTGGGAATGGTGGCCAGCGCTTCGGGGCTGTCGGGCGCTTCCTGCGCGGCCTGAAGACGCGCGGTTTCCTCCGCAAGGCGGGCGCGGTCGTCCGGCGTTCCGGCGGCGCGCACGGCTTCGAGGCGGGCGGCTTCGGCTTCCTCGCGGCGGCGGCCCAGCTCATGATCGGGCAGCAGCACCACGGTGGAGCGGTGGGGATTGTCCAGCATCCAGCGGCGCACGGCGTCTTCAAAAACGCGCTCGCCCGCGGCAAGGCGGGCCTTGATGCCTTCCAGCGGCGCTTCCCAGGCCAGCGCGGCCAGCGGATCGCCGTCGTAAAGCCAGGTGGACAGGGCCTGAATCATGGCCGCAAGACCGCGGGGGAAGCGGCCGGAGTTGTTTTCCCGATAGGCAAATTCCACCGTGTTGACGGCGGCCTCCACCAGCATGGGATCAAAGCCCGTTTCCGCCAGTTCGGCCAGCGTCTCGAAGATGAGCAGCTCGGCGCGGGGCACGTCGGCGGGCTTTACCCCCTTGAGGCCGGTCGAGTAGTACATCTGGCGCAGATCCGTCTCAAGACCGCAGCCGGTCACGTCCTCGCCAAGGCCGGAGGCAATGAGCGCGCGGCGCAGGGGAGAGCCGGGCATGCCTTCGAGGATATGCTCCAGCATTTCCATAATCAGCGCCTGTTCCATGTCGGCGCGTTCGCCCAGCAGCCAGTTGACGGTCATGTGCGCGCGGTGTTCTTCCTTGCCCGCGGCGTAGGGAACCTCAATCTGACGGGGCGTGTCGAGGCGGGGCTGGAGCGGCACGTCGGAATCCGCCGGACGGCGCTCATAGCCTTGCAGCGCCTCGTTGATGCGGCGCAGGCGCTCCTCTTCCGGGTCATCGCCCCAGAAGAAGAAACGGGCGTTGCTCGGATGATAGTAGCTGCGGTGGAAGTTGACAAAGGCCTCGTACGTCAGATCGGGAATGACTTCGGGATTGCCGCCGGAATCCAGGCTGTACAGCGTATCCGGGAACAGCGACTGCTGACTCTGTTCGGCCAGCACCGAATCCGGCGAGGAGTACGCGCCCTTCATTTCATTGTAGACGACGCCCTTGTAAGACCACGGCCCCTCGGCGCTTTCGGCCTCCACGTGCCAGCCTTCCTGACGGAAGATGTCTTCGCTGATGCGCGGATGAAACACCGCGTCAATATAGACGTCCATCAGATTATAGAAGTCCTGAAGATTGGCGCTGGCCACGGGATAGCAGGTTTTGTCCGGGAAGGTGAAGGCGTTCAGAAAGGTTTGCAGCGAGCCTTTCAGCAGCTCCACAAAGGGTTCCTTCACCGGGTACTTGTCGGAACCGCACAGCACGGAATGCTCCAGAATGTGCGCCACGCCCGTGGAGTCCTTCGGGGGCGTGCGGAAGGTCACGCCGAAGCATTTGTTCTCGTCGTCGTTGACAATGGACAGCAACTGCGCGCCCGTGACGTCATGACGCCAGAGCCGCGCCATGCCGCCCGCTTCGTGCAGTTTCCTTTCCGTCAGCAGCGTAAAGCCGTGTTGCATCAGTTATCGCTCCTCTTAGTATCGAGACTTTCGTTTTTTTGTCGATAAAGTATGCGGAGACGCGCCTGCGGGGGCGATTCCCCGCCGGGCGGGACGGCCCGCCGGACATGGCGTCGTCTTCCCCTTGCGGGAGAATGCGCGTCTTCATGACGTTACTATAAGAACGGCGGGAATCTTTGAAAAGAGGGGCGGGACGCCCAATTGAACCTTGCCGAAAAAGAGCCTAATCTGTGATACGCTGCCATTGCCCGCAAAGCTTATGGTAAACGGCGACGCCCTGCCGCGTGTCGGACTGTTGCGGGTCTGCGAAACGGTATCACGGGCTGCGCCGCATGCGGCCTTTTTTTGTACAAAAAAAGCAGGACGGGGGCTGTTCCGCGTCCTGAACGGACGGAGAATAGAAATTATGCAACTTTTCCTGTTTGGTCTGGGAGCGGCGTTGTTCGGGGCCGCTGCCGGAGCCTGGGCCCTGGGAGGGCTGGGCGCGTTGTGGGCCGCGGTCGGTCTTGCCCTCGGAATCGCTCTGGCGGTTGCGGGGCTGCTGGGGCAGCGGCGGGCGCAGGCCCCTCTGGCCGAAAGGCTGGGGGCCTCCGGCGGGCAGACGCCGCTCGAAGCCGCCGAAGCCCTGCTCCAGCGCGTGGAGAAGGCGGAACACGACAACGACGCCCTGCGCAACGACCTGAAGCATACGCGCGACGAGCTGCTGGAAAATCACAACAGGCTCGATTTGATGCAGAGCGCCCGGCGTTCGGCCGACAAGAGCGCGCAGCAGCGTTCCGCCGTGCTCCAGCGCGCAAGCGCCCTGTGTTCTCGTCTGTCCGAGGATGTGCGCGGTCTGGCCGGTATGGTCAGCGACGTGGAAAAGGGCGTGCACGTGCAGCACGATCGCCTGGAAAGCACCACCGCCGCCATGAATTCCATTGTGGAAGCCGCGCAGGTTTCGTCGAGCAGCTCCCGCGAAGTCTGGGACAGCGCCCGTTCTTCTTACGACAAGGCCAGTCTCAGCGAGCAGGAATCCCGCGAGGCGCAGGAGGCCATCGAAGGCGTCAAGACGGCCATGCTCTCTCTGCGCGAGGCCATGCGCGAGCTTAACGACAAGTCTTCGGGCATCGGCAAGGTCATGAGCGTGATCAACGACGTGGCCGATCAGACCAACCTGCTGGCCCTTAACGCCGCCATCGAGGCCGCCCGCGCGGGCGAGGCCGGGCGCGGCTTTGCCGTCGTCGCCGACGAAGTGCGCAAGCTGGCCGAAAAGACTATGGACGCCACCAAGGGCGTTGCCGATTCCGTGCGTTCCATTCAGGAATCGACGCACGCCAACCTTGAAGCCGTGGAGAGCGCCACCGACGCCAGCATCAGCGGCGCGGAAAAGGCCAGCAAGGTGGGCGTGACCATGAAGGATATCATGGCCGACGCTCAGCTCATGGCGCAGCGTCTCAAGCTCATTGCCGAAAAGTCCTCCGAGCAGGCCGACGCCAGCAACGTCACCAGCGGCGCGGTGGACGACATGCGCGCCGTGGCCGAACGAACCGAACAGCTTATGCAGACCTTTTCCGCCTCGCTGCTGCAACTGCGCAGCGGCATGGAAGACATGGATATGCTTGTGCATGCGCTGGTTTCCGATTCCTACGACATGCTGCCGCCGGAAAATACCGACGCCTTTGTGGTCTGGAGTCCTCAGCTGGAAATCGGCGTGCCCGAAGTGGACGCCCAGCACAAGCAGCTCTGCGAGTACCTCAATGCCCTGCATGCCGCCATGCGCGAAGGGCGGCAGGCCCGCGTGGGCGAACTGCTCGAACTTCTCCGCAATTACGCCCATACCCACTTCCGCACGGAAGAAGCCCTGTTCACGCCCATTGAGGAATACCGCGCCAAGGACAAGCACCTTGCCCAGCACAGGGAATTTGAAGCCAAGATAGACAGCATCGCCCGCGCGTCCGGCGATTCCACCACCGCCAGCTTCGATATCCTGTCCTTCCTCAAGAACTGGCTGCTCAATCATATCAAGGTCACGGACAAGGCCATTACGCCCTTTGTCCGCAAGCGCTAGGGGAGTATTTTTATTGGGGGGAAGGAAACCCCCTTGGCTAGCGCGCAAGGGTGTTTCCTTCCCCCCAGGCCCCCCACCCCCCCCCCCGCGCGGTTTTTTGTGCCTTTTGCCCTTTAAAAGGCACAACCCGAGGCGGCGGGACAGCGC
>CALVHG010000142.1 GCA_944327285.1 uncultured Desulfovibrio sp.
TAACTTTTCACTGTATAATGATATGAAATTGGATTTAAACATTGACAGTCTCAGCGCAAGCCTCTCTCCCCCAGCACAAAACACCCCTTAGCCGCCAGCCGCTACTGCTCGGCGTGCTGGCAATGGAGGCGTTCGCCTTCCTTTTCCTTCTTGGCAAGGTGGTTGAGGGCGTTGACGTAGGCGCGGGCGCTGGCCACGAGGATATCGGGATGCGCGCCGCGGCCCACGGCCGTATGGCCGTTTTCCCGGATGCGGACGGTCACTTCGCCGAGGGCGTCGGTGCCGCTGGTGATGGAGTTGATGGCGTACTGTTCGAGTTCGGGCTCGCGGCCCACCATATCGGCAATGACGTTAAAGATGGCGTCCACGGGGCCGACGCCGAAACCGGCGCGGCTGGACTCGATGCCGTCCACGTCCATGAGCACGGCGGCGGTGGGCGGCACGCCGCCCGCGTCGGAGCTCTGGACGCTCACATGACGCAGACGGAAGCGATCGGGAATACGGTAAATTTCTTCCTGCACCAGCGCCATGAGATCGTCGTCGTGCAGGGTCTTCTTGAGGTCGGCAAGATTCTTGACGGCCTCGAACACGGTCTGGAGCTGCTCTTCGCTGAGCTTGTAGCCCAGTTCCTCAAACTTATTGCGCACGGCATTGCGGCCGGAGTGCTTGCCGATGACAAGATTGGTGGAGGTGCGGCCCACGGACTGCGGGGTCATGATCTCGTAGGTCTCGCGATTCTTGAGCATGCCGTCCTGATGGATGCCGGACTCATGCGCAAAGGCGTTGGCCCCCACGATGGCCTTGTTGCTGGGAATGGGCTGACCGATGGTCATGGAGAGCAGACGGCAGGAGGGATAGAGCTGCTCGGTCTGGATGCCGTGCTCAAGACCGTAGTAGTCCTGACGCACGCGCAGGGCCATAGCGACTTCCTCAAGGGAGGCGTTGCCCGCGCGCTCGCCAATGCCGCTGATGGTCACTTCGGCCTGACGCGCGCCCACGCGCAGGGCGGCAAGGGTGTTGGCCACGGCAAGACCGAGGTCGTTGTGGCAGTGCACGCTGAAGATGGCCTTGTCGGCATTGGGCGTATTTTCAATGACGTAGCGGATGAGCTCGGCGAACTCTTCGGGCTGGGCATAGCCCACGGTGTCGGGCAGGTTGATAGTGGTCGCGCCGCTGCGGATGGCAAGCTCGGTGACGCGGCACAGGAAATCGCGATCGGAGCGGGAGGCGTCCTCGGCGGAGAATTCCACGTTATCGGTATAAGACGCGCAACGTTTGACCCCGGCCTCGATCATCTGCAGCACCACTTCCGGGTCCTTGCGCAGTTTATACTTCATGTGCAAGGGCGACGTGGAAAGGAAGGTGTGGATGCGAGGATGGCGGGCATGCCGGACGGCATCCCAGCAGCGGTCGATGTCGCCGTCCATGCAGCGGCACAGACCGGCGACCTGGATATCTCCCGCCTGTTCGGCAATCTGGCGCACGGAATCGAAGTCGCCCTGGCTGGAAGCGGGGAAACCGGCTTCCATGATATCCACGCCCAGCACTTCAAGCTGATGGGCAAGCCGCAGCTTTTCCTGCTGGTTCATGGTGGCGCCGGGCGACTGTTCGCCGTCGCGGAGGGTGGTATCAAAGAAATAAACGCGATTGGTCATGACGGATGCTCCTCTTGTTTACGCGGACGGGCCGCGTCTCCGGGGGCCTTCGGGCACAAAACGATGAAGGCCGCCCGCGCATGCTGGAAAAAATCCCGTTTTTCCCCGCACTCTGAACGCCAGCGGCCGCCAACCCTGTTCTGAAAGGCCGACAAGAGAAAGCATCTCCGCCCACAGTTCACCTTCTACCGGGAAAACGGGCGGCAACCGAAGAAAGCGCGGTCTACTCGCCCGAAGACGGTAGAACGCGTAGTAGCGCGCGATTGCGCTTGGGAAGCAGATAATAGGTGTAGATGATGCCGCCGAGAATGTAGACGGCGCAGATCAGGAAACCGAAGATGCGCGGCTGGGAATAGACAAGCGCCAGCGCGAGCATGACGCCCACGAGCACCCGGAAGGGATGCGCGCGCAGGAAGTCATATTCCTTGAAGGAGAAGTAGCGCACCTTGCTGACCATGAGAATACCCAGCACGAGGGTCAGCAGCAGAGCCACATAGGCCACCACGGACGAAGGTTCGGTGGTGAACATGCGAGCAAAGAAAAGATAGGTCACGGCCGTGCAGCCCGCGGCCGGAATGGGCAGACCGATGAAGAAACGCTTGCCCGCCGTGGCGGCGGCCACATTGAAGCGGGCCAGACGCAGCGCGCCGCAGGCCGCATAGATAAAGGCCACGGCCACGCCGAGACGGCCGAAGGTTTCCAGCTGCCACTGCCACATGAGCATGGCCGGAGCCAGACCAAAGGCCACCAGATCGGCCAGGGAATCATACTGGACGCCAAATTCGCTGGCCGTATGGGTCAGACGGGCAACCTTGCCGTCGAGGCCGTCCATGATGGCCGACATGAAGATGGCAAAGGCGGCATGTTCGATGCGTCCCTGCACGGCCCAGACCATAGACAGGAAGCCAAGGAACATGCTCAGCGAAGTGATCAGATTCGGCAGCAGATACACGCCCTTGTGAACAGGCTTCGCGGTATCCTGATGCCGGGGAGGCGTTTCCATGTTCGGTTCCATGAAGGCTCCGTAAACGTAGCGGGGACGCTAGGCGTCGTCCCTCTTTTGCGCCAGAATGCTCTGACCGGCGAAGACCTTTTCGCCGATACACACAGCGGGAAGATAGCCCTCCGGCACATAAAGGTCAACACGCGAGCCGAAGCGGATCATGCCGAAGCGCTGCCCGCGGGCCAGCGTGTCGCCCGCGTCCGCGCGGCAGATGATGCGGCGGGCGATGAGCCCGGCGATCTGCACGCAGGTCCACTGCTCGCCGTCGGCGTCGCGCAGCAGGCAGGCGCAGCGTTCGTTTTCGCTGCTGGCCTTATCCACGGCCGCGTTAAGGAACTTGCCGGGCCAGTAGCGCACTTCGTCCACCGTGCCGGTCACGGGAGCGCGGTTCACGTGGACGCTGAAAACGTTCATAAAGATGCTGATGCAGGTGCGCTTGTCGCCGGTTATGGGATCGCGGCGGGTTTCGATACGCACCACCCGTCCATCCGCCGGGCTGACGGCCAGTCCGGGGGCCTGCGGCGTCACCCGTTCCGGATCGCGGAAGAAGTGCAGAGAGAACCAGCACAGAGCCAGCGCCGCCACAGCGAGCACGGCCCAGCCGAGCACAGCGCAGACAAGGGATATCAGGGCCAGAAAGCCGATCAGGGGCCAACCTTCGGGGGTAATGCCGCAACAAGGTTCGCGCATGAAAAGATCTCCGTAAAAAGTTCGGGACCGCGAGTCCCGGCATCGGCCCCGCGGCAAGCCCGCGCGGGCCTTTGAGCATGTTCAGTCTGGAATGCTTCGCATTTCACAGCATACGGCCTGTCGCTTCGCGAAAAAACACAGGTTTTCCGTTCGCTTCCGGCCGGGCGACGCTGTGCCGCCGCCTCGCGTTTTACCTTTTTCAAAGCAAAAATGCTCTTGTGAAAACCGGCCCACCATACGGAAAAAAAGCGGCAAGGTCAAAGGCTCCTTGTCTCCGGCTCCTTGTCTAAGGCCCGGAGTGCGGCTATACTGGATGGAATGACAAAAGCACACGCACCTACGCATAGCGGCGTTTTGTTCCGCCCTTCTGTCCCGCTGCTTCCGCTCTGTCTTGCCGCCTGCCTGCTTGCGGGCTGCGGCCCTAAGGATATCGGGACGGGGACGGCGGATCGACTGCCGCCGGAGCGTCCGCCGGTGGCCGAAACCATGCGCTACCCCGTCACGGGCAGCAGTTCCATCCAGCAGCGCCTGTATTACATGAATCAGCCGGCAATCATGGAGCAGACCCAGCGCTGGCGCATGCTTCAGCAGGAAAACGCCATGCGCCGCTCGGTGGGCCTGCAACCGCTTCAGGAGCTCCCATCCTCGTCACCCGATGTACCCAAGCAGCGCAGCCCCTTCCGCCAGTAGGCGCGTGCGCTGCCGGAGGCCCTCATGGACCCGATCACCCACGCCGCCAGCGGCGCCGTCGCCATGCTGGCCCTGCGTCGTCGTCCGCCTTACGCCGTTCTCGCGGGGGCGCTGGCCGCCGCCGCGCCGGATATCGACATTCTGTTCGGCAACGATCCGCTGACGACCCTGCTCCTGCATCGCGGCATCACCCACGCCCTGCCCGCCGTTCCCGTCTTTGCGCTGCTGCTCGCGCTGGCGGCGCTGCCGCTGCTGCGGAGCGGTTCCTCCGATCGCATATATCTTTCCTCGTCCTCTCCGGGCCGCTGGAGCTTTCCCGCCGTCTGGCTCTGCATGGCCTGCATGCTGCTCCTGCATATCTGGCTGGACTGCGTCACCACCTACGGCACGCTCATTTTTCTGCCCTTTTCCGCCGAGCGCGTCCGGCTCAACGGCGTTTTCATCATTGACTTTCTGCTGACTCTGCCCCTGCTCTGGACCATCTGGCGCTGTCGCGCCTCCCGTCGCCGCAACTATCAGGACAAGCGCTCGGCCCTCGCGGCCGCCCGCCTTGCCCTGCTCTGGGTCTTTGTCTATCCGCTCCTGGGCGTGGGGCTCAACGCCCTGCATACGTCGCATGTCACGGAAGACCTGCGGGCCGATACCGCCCGGCGCGATGCCGTGCTGGAGGATGTCGTTGTTCTGCCGGATGCCTTTGCGCCCCTTTTCTGGCGCGTTATCTGGCAGGAGCGCCCCGTCGGCGTGGCCCCGGCCGGAGCGGACGCCCTGCTGCGGTCCGACCTGCCGGACAGCGGCTCTGTCGTGCGCACCGCCGGGCTTGATCCTCTGGGCCGTCTGCGCACGTCCTTCTCCGAACCCCGGCCCGCCATACCGCAAGACGCCGCGGCCGCGCTTGCCTCCCGCTCCGTCGAGGCTGGAGCCTTCTTTGAATTTGCGCTGTTGCCCGTGCTGGATACCGTGCCCGATGCCGACCGCAACGACATGCTTGCGCCCGCCGTCCGCCAGTGGCGCAGCTATGACCTTCGTTTCGGCTCCTCGCTGGAGTTCGTGCGCAAGCTCATGGCCCTGCGTCCCAATGCGGACATCCCCTTCCAGTTCTTCTTTGCCGTGGAAGCCGACGAGCAGGGCGCGCCCCGGCTGGACTCCGTGCGCCTGCGCTTCTCCGACAGCCAGCGCGATTCCGGCTGGCGGCAGCCCGCGGAACCTCGCGCCGTTCCCCTGCTCCGCCGCTTCGTGGGGCTGCGTTAGAGCGTTTCAACTTTGAAAAAGGTGAAACGCGAGGCGGCGGCGCAGCGCCGCCCGGCCAAAAGTGAGCGGAAAAACCGCGCTTTTTCCGCGAAACGACAG
>CALVHG010000143.1 GCA_944327285.1 uncultured Desulfovibrio sp.
GAGTACGGGGGTGCAGGGGGTGTAGAGGGGGAACCCCTCTCACCCCATGCCCCGCGCCGGGCAGGCGACCTGCCGCCCATGCCGGGCAGCAGCCGCAAGCCACGGCAGAAAAACAAAGAAAGAAAACAAACACAAAAAAAGGATGCCCGTACATAACGGACATCCCCTATTCAAACGCTGGGGAAGGATATTTTCCCCCTTTGCGGCAAAAAACTATCGGAACGCGGCGGGATGCGTGAACGCCCAGTCGCGCTTGCGCACGGGCGCATGACACTCGATGCATTCCTTTTCAAAGGAGGCATCCTTGCCGTAGGGGGTGCGATCCGGACCGAGCCAGCGGGCCCAGCCCCAGCCGGTGCCGTTGGCGGCAAACTTTTTGCTGTCCTTGAACATGAATTCGGCATTCAGGAGTTTTCCGGGCACGACGGCGGCGGGCCAGTCTTCCTCGTTGGTTTCCGCCCAGGCGACCTTGGCAAGAATAGCGCCGTCAGGCCAGGGGGATGTCTGACCACTGCGCGCGGCCTTGACGGCAATATCATTGCCGAGAATGACGCGCATGCTTTCCCGATCCAGACGATGGGAAATGGAAATCACGGCCCAGTTTTCAAAGCCTTCGGGAATCTCCAGACCATTGGGCGCGGGGGCCGTCTTCGGTTCTTCCGCAACGGTCGGAGCCGCGCACAGGCCGAACAGGCACAGGGCGGACAACAGGGGGGCAAACTTCATGGCAAACCTCCAGGGCAGGGACGCATGCCGTGCGGCGGCGGGAAAGACACGCCGACATGCGCCGGTTACAAAAATAGGAATTTATACTATTAAGAAAAAACATATGCTGTCAAGCTGAACCGCGTCCGGAGACGCACGCATCCCCGGCGGAAAGAGGGGGTTCCGCTTGACATACGCGGCGGGTACAGGGAGAATGGTCGCCATTGTATACTTGGGAGGCGAATGATGAAAGTAGTACGGGCCGCGACGGCGGGCTTCTGCATGGGCGTCAGTCTGGCATTGCAGCGTCTGGACAAGGCGCTGGAGGAGCAGCCCGCGCGCCCCACGCGCACCCTGGGCCCCATCATTCATAATCCGCAGGTGCTGGCCGATTACGAGCAGCGGGGCGTCTTTTGCATTGACGGCGCGGAGGATGTGCGCGAAGGCGACCGGGTGGTTATCCGGGCGCACGGCATCCCGCGCGAGCTGGAAGAGGCGGTTCGTTCCAAGGGGGCCGTGGTGGTGGACGCCACCTGCCCCAAGGTAAAGAAGGCGCAGCTTGCCATTGCGCGAGCCACAAAGAACGGGGCGACGCTGCTGCTGTTCGGCGAGGCGGCGCACCCCGAAGTGCGCGGGCTGGTTTCCTATGCCAGTGGAGAGGCGCATGTTTTCGGGGATGAGGCCGCCCTTGCGGCGCTGCGTCCCGATCCCGCGCGGCCCTATGTGCTGGCGTCGCAGACGACCCAGCATCGCGGTGCCTTTGAGCATATTGAAGCCGAGCTGCGGGAGCGGCTGCCGCATCTGGAAGTGCTTTCCACTATTTGCGACGCCACGCGCGAACGTCAGGACGAGGCGCGCCGCATTGCCGCCGAGGTCGACGCGATGGTGGTTGTGGGCGGCAGAAACAGCGGCAATACGCGCCGTCTGGCCGAGCTTGCCGCGGAAAGCGGCATTCCCGCCTGGCATGTGGAAAGCGCCGCAGAATTGCTGCGAAAAAATTTTCGTGAAAAACAGACCGTGGGCCTAACGGCGGGCGCATCCACGCCGAAAAGGCTTATTGATGAAGCCCAGGCATGGCTTGAGGCGATTTAGCGCCGGTTCCGGCTGGATACGCGGCGGATACCGACGTTCTTTTCGGAGGCAGTATGGCCCAGACCAATATTTTGCTTGAAGCAGGCACCAACGAGCTGGAAGTCGTCGAATTTTATCTCGACGAGATCCCTCAGGGCGGCGTCGTGCCGTCCGGCTTGCAGCCGGCGCAGGAGCTGGCCGATGCCTACGCAGCGAAAGAAGCGGAAGAAAAAGGCGAAAAGCCCGCCGTCTATCGCGGTTATTACGGCGTCAACGTCGCAAAGGTGCTGGAAATCATCCGCATGCCCAAGGTGACGGAACTGCCGGAAGTACAGCATCCCAGCGTCATGGGGGCGTTCAACCTGCGTTCCCGCATCATTCCGCTGGTGGACCTGACCATGTGGCTGGGCAAGGTCGACTCTCCCACGCCGGACGCCAAAACCATCGTGACCGAATTCAACAACGTCACGACGGCGTTCATGGTTTCCGGCGTGAACCGCATTCATCGCATCAGCTGGGAAGAGGTCGAGCCGCCGAACAAATACGTTGCCGCCGTGACGCAGAGCACCATTGTGGGCGTGGTCAAGCTGGAAGGCCGCATTGTCTTCCTGCTCGATCTGGAAAAGATCGTGGCCAATCTTAACCCCAAGCTGGGCCTCAACCTCAACAGCCTGGGCGACGACTGGGACGCCAGCAAGGGCTATCGCGCCCTGATTTCCGACGACTCCGCCCTGGTGCGCGAAATGCAGCGCGACCTGCTCGAAAAGGCCGGCTTCAAGGTGGTCTCCACCACCAACGGCCGCGAAGCCTGGGAGCAGCTCCTCGAATATAAGCGCATGGTGGAAGAAGAAGGCCGCCCGCTGGCCGACTTTGTGCAAGTGGTGGTTTCGGACATTGAAATGCCCGTCATGGACGGCCTTAATCTGACGCTGCGCATCAAGGAAGACCCGCTGCTCAAGCATCTTCCCGTGCTGCTCTTCTCGTCCCTCATTACCGACAAGCTGCGCCATAAGGGCGAAAGCGTCGGCGCGGACGGTCAGATTTCCAAGCCCGAAGTGGGCAGCCTTGCCCGCCGCGCCGTGGCGCTCATCGAAGCCCGCTTCGACGAGCTCCAGCACACCTACGCATCCCCGGCGGCGCAGGCGCAGGCCGAAGCCGCCTCCGGGCAGCGTTAACCACCTTAGCAACGACAGAACAACAGACGGCCCGTCGGCATAACCGACGGGCCGTTTTTCTTAGAGTATTTTCAGTTTAAAACGCAACGCCTTTTAGAGCATTTTCAGTTTGAAACGCTGTGCGTTTCAAACCATACGGCCTGTCGTTTCGCGGAAAAAACGCGGTTTTTCCGCTCACTTTGGGCCGGGCGGCGCTGTGCTGCGCCTTCGCGTTTCACCTTTTTCAAAGTTGAAACGCTCTAAACTGAAAAAGCCCAGCCCCAGACACAAACGGATACCTCCGGGGGACGGTTGCCACGGGAAAAGCGACGGTGTTCCCGCATCCTTCATCCTCCAGAATAAAGCGCGCTGGGGGAGGGGCGGGGGTTTGGGGGAGGGGAACGCCCCTCTCGCGCCAGCAGAGGGGGTTCCCCTCCCCCAACAACCAAAACAGCCATACCAGCAGAGGGGCCCCTCTCCCCAACGACCAAAACCTACATATGCACGACCTTGCCGGAGTCAGCGGGCTTCGGGGCGGCGGAGGGCTGGGGCTGCTGGGGCTGGGCCTGATCCAGCGCGTATTCGCGGGCTGTGTTTTCCAGCGATGCCTTGCCCACCACGCGCCACTGATCGCCCTGCTTCTGCAACGCCAGCCACGAGGTCATCCGGGCGGGCGTCACCACGCGGGCCACGGCGGCCGTGGGCGAAATTTCCCGGACTTCCGCGCCCTTCAGCGACTCCGGCACCCACGGGCAGCCGGGCGTGGAAGCCGTGCGGCATTCCGCCATCATAGCGCCGGTGCTGACGCCCTTCTCGTAGTCCTTCACCAGCTCGCGTTCCACATCAATGACCTGCCCCAGCAGGTCCTGCACGCCGCCCAGTTTAAGACGGTTGCCCAGAGAATCCAGCATGCTGAGCGCCCGATCCTCCCGGATCATATTCTGCATTTCGCACTGGGCCATCCGCTTGCTGTCCACCAGAGACAAAAAGCCTCCGGCGTCATTCTTGTTCAGCGCGTCCGCCAGAGAGGTCAGCGTTTTTTGCGGCCCGGTTTCAAAACAACCGGAAAACAACAGCGCCGACGCCGCCAGCAGGGGCAGCCCCGCCCGGCGCATCCATGAATTCTTTCGCATTGTCTTCTCCTTCGGAGAATAGTCTTTCACAACGACAGCCGCGGCCCGGCGTCGAGGCGGCCGCCTCCCGGAGCATCCGGGAAATGAGCGGAAATCCGCGAGCCGCGTTCGCGTCGGCGGAACCGGGAAAGCCCCGCGTTCTGTACGACGAAAGCGCAAAGGCCGACAAAAGCTGCCGGGACAGGAAACCATCATGGCGCAAAGCCTCCCGCGGATCAACCGCCCACAGCCGCGCGTCCGGGTCAGACGCGGCCCTTTTTTTCCGGGAAGGCTTTTGCTATGGTCGGGCAACGGAATGCCCGAAAGCGGCATCCACGGAGGAAGCATGAACGTGATCATCATGTGCGGCGGCAAAGGCACGCGCTTGCGCGAAGAAACCGTCATCAAGCCCAAGCCGATGGTGGAAATCGGCGGTCGGCCGGTGCTGTGGCACATCATGTCCATCTATGCCCGGTATGGCCACAAGGACTTTATTCTGCCTCTGGGCTACAAGGGCGAATACATCAAGCAGTATTTCCACGACTACTACATGCGCAACACGGATTTCACGGTGGACCTGCAAAGCGGCGCCGTCACGCCGCACGGCGGCCTGTGCGAAGACTGGCGCGTCACCATGTGCGACACCGGGCAGGAAACCCAGAAAGGCGGCCGCCTGAAGCGCGTGGCCCGGCATATCAAGGGCGACCGTTTCATGGTCACCTATGGCGACGGCGTCGCGGATATCGACATCAACAAGCTCCTTGCCTTCCATGAGCAGGCCGGCACCATCGGCACCTTTACCGGCGTGCGCATGCCCTCGCGCTTCGGCACGGTGCGCACCGACGCCGACGGCAAGATTTTGTCGTGGGAAGAAAAACCCGTGCTGGACGAATACATTAACTGCGGCTTCTTTGTCTTTGAACGCGCCTTCCTCGATTACCTCACCGAAGACGAGGAATGCGATCTGGAAAAGGAACCCCTGCAACGTCTGGCCGCCGAAGGACAGCTCTCCATGTATCCCCACCCCGGCCAGTGGCAGTGCATGGATACCCTGCGCGACTCCATCAAGCTGAACGAACTCTGGAGCAGCGGCAAGGCCTTCTGGGTCTAGTAGGCTTTTTAGTTTATTTATTTTTAACTTTTTGGCGTAGGACTATAATGGATGAGTGGTGGAGTGGGAGATAGCAG
>CALVHG010000144.1 GCA_944327285.1 uncultured Desulfovibrio sp.
CGATGCCCGTAGCTTCCTTCGTCGCAACGGGCACGGCCTGCGGCCGCCATCCGGTCGCTGCTAGCGCGAGAGGGGTTTCCCTTCCCCCCAAGCCCCCCATCCCTTCCCCAGCGCGCTTTTATCGGGGAAAAGTCAGGAATACGAGGCGCCCCCGCACCAAAGACAAGTGGCGCGTGCACAGCCTATTATTTTATCTATTGAAATTATTTGTAAAATTTGTGTTAACAGGCCCTAGAGCATATTCAATTTGAAACGCTCTACTGGGCAAGACGATCCGTGATGTTATCCTTGATCCACTTGGGATCGAGCCATTCCAGCGGCGTCACTTCCACGCCGCCGACCAGCACGCCGAAGTGCAGATGATCGCCGAAGGCAAGACCGGTGCTGCCGGTCTTGGCGATGATGTCGCCCTTTTTGACCACATCGCCCGTCTTGACGGAGAACTCGCTCAGATGGGCATAGAGCGTCATCAGCCCCAGACCGTGATCCACCACGACAAGCCCGCCGTAAATGCCAAGATCGCCCACGAAGACGACGCGGCCGTTGTTGGCCACCGGCACATTGTCATGCTTGACCGAGGCCAGATCGAAACCGAGATGGTAGTATTCGCCAACGTCCTTGCCCTGATAGACGCAGGAGCGCCGGTCGGCAAAATTGGCGACGGACATGGCGCGGGGCATGCGCTTGAAAGCGCCGTCCCACAGCATGGCGGACGCCGTCTGATCGCGCAGCTGGCGCAGGGTTTCGGCATTGGCCGCGCGCAGATTCATATTAATGTAGAGATAGCGATCCAGCGGATTCAGATCCGCCGGGGCATGAGAGCCGAGCTTGTCGCCCACGCGCTGCAAAAAGGCGTCCGTGAGCTTGAGCGTGTCGCTCTTGAACTTGCGCTCAAAGGCCATGACCGTAAGCCCGCTGCGGGTCACGTTGCCCGCAAGGTCCGTGGCCGTCAGCTCCACGGACTTTTTGAAATCCGGCGCCGTCATCGTATAAGGAAAGGGGAAGAAGCAGATATAGCTGCCGTCCTTCTGGCGGAAGCTCGGCACAAAGTATCCGGCCACCAGAACGCCGCTGTTGACGATTTCCTCGTCGGCCGTATAGCGCACCACGGCTGCGCCGCCGCGCCGCACGTTGGGAGGCAACGTCTTGACAGACAGGCGCGGGGGCTGGGTGTCAAGACGCATGGGCAGCGTCAGCGTGCGGGTGTTGCCCTGACCGAATCCGGCCAGAGAACCGTCGGCCGCCTTCACTTCCAGCTCGAAGGCGCCTTCGCGCAGGTCGGCCTTCGCCATGGAAACGCGCACTTCCCGCCGCGTATCGTAGCTGTCGAAATGCTTGCGATAAATTTCATTAACGACGTTGTTCTTGCGAATGCCCACGGACAGGGAACGAATCCCGGAGGGGTCTTCCATGACGACCACAAGCTCCGACGAAGGGGAAACCCGGTCCGTTTTGGGCGAAATCGTCACGATCGGCCCGTCGAGATCCTTGAAGAAAACATAGCCCCCGTAACCGAGGGCGGCAACAACTATCAATCCCAGCAGCGTGGGCAGAAAACTTCTTCTCTGTTGTCTGCGCATGAATGTCTCCTTTCGCACGGCGGCTGCGTGAAACGCCGCCAACGCTCAGTTTCGCATACTCCCCGCCGTCCCGCAAGGGTATCTTGCTCCTCTCCGGGCCGCGCAACATTGACTTGCATCCGAAAATTTGTTTTGTCTTGCAGCTATGCGGCCGTCTCAAAAAACATCGTTACCTCCGAGGATGCTTGATCCCCGGCGCTCCCGCCAGCGAATGGTTCAGGAACTGAAGCGCTCCGGCATTACGGACGAAGCAGTGCTTCAGGCTATGGGCACCGTGCCCCGGCATCTCTTTGTCGAAGAGGCTCTGCGCGTGCAGGCCTATGAAGACATCCGTCTGCCCATAGGCTACGGGCAGACCATTTCTCAGCCGTCCACCGTCGCGCTCATGACCCAGCGTCTGGAAGCGCGACCCGGCATGCGCGTGCTGGAAATCGGCACGGGATCGGGCTATCAGGCCGCGGTCCTCGCCGTCATGGGGTGCCGCGTCTACACCGTAGAGCGGATTGCCGAGCTGTATCACGTCACACGGAACCTCTTGCAGCAACTTTCCCTTCGCGCTATTTATATGGTACGGGGTGACGGCACGCTGGGACTGCCTGCGGCCGCGCCCTTTGAACGCATTATCGTCACGGCGGGCGGGCCGGAAATTCCGCACCCCCTGCTGGATCAGCTTGCCGAAGGCGGCATTCTGCTCATTCCCGTAGGCGATAAGCCCCGCACGCAATGTCTTCTGCGGGTACGGCGGCGCGCCGGGAGATTCCTTACGGAAAATCTCGGTCCCGCAAATTTTGTCGATCTCGTGGGCAGCCACGGCTGGTAGCCCACAGTCCAAGGAGTAACTATGTCTTCCTGCTCATCCTGTTCATCGGCTTCGTCCTGTTCGTCGGCGGGCAACCCCGGCGGCAGCAACTGCGTTGAAGCCATGCTGGCCAAACAGGACGCTCAGATTGCCGAGCGTCTGAAACATATCAAGCACAAGATTTTCGTCATGAGCGGCAAGGGCGGCGTGGGCAAGAGCTCCGTGACTGTCAACCTTGCCGCCGCTCTTGCCGAAAAGGGCTATCGCGTGGGCATCCTCGACGTGGACATGCACGGCCCCAGCGTCCCCAATCTTCTGGGGCTGGGATCGGGCATCGAAATGGACGAAACCAACTCCATGATTCCCGCCGCCTACAGCGAACGCCTCCACGTCATTTCCATGGATTCCTTCCTGCAGGACAGGGATCAGGCCATTCTGTGGCGCGGCCCCAAGAAATCCTCGGCCATCCGGCAGTTCCTGTCCGATGTGGGCTGGGGCGAGCTTGACTTTCTCGTCATCGACTCCCCTCCAGGGACCGGCGACGAGCATATGACCGTGCTCAAGACCATTCCCGACGCCGAATGCGTCGTCGTCACGACGCCGCAGGAAATTTCTCTGGCGGACGTGCGCAAGGCCATCAACTTCCTCCAGCATGCCGAATCAACGGTGCTGGGCGTGGTCGAAAACATGAGCGGCCTTGAGTGCCCGCACTGCCACAAGGAAATCGACCTGTTCAAGAAGGGCGGGGGAGAGGAGCTGGCTCGCCACTACGACATCCCCTTCCTCGGAGCCATTCCGCTTGATCCGGCCACCGTCGTCGCCGCGGATCAGGGCAAACCCGTGGTGCTGCTGGATCATGACGGCCCGGCCAGACGCGCGTTTCTCGCGCTGGCGGATGCCGTAGCCGATGCCGCCAATAACGGCAAGGGCAAGAAACTGTCTGCGTAAAAGTACGGGGAAGGCGGGCTCCCCGCCTTCCTGTTTCTGCCATATCTTTCACAGCCGAGGCGGCCATGCTCAACCTTGCCAACAAGATCACTCTTGCACGCATCCTCATGACTCCCGTTGTGGTGCTCCTTCTCTACTTTGAAGGGCCCATCACCTGTCTGCTTGCCGCAGCCGCCTTTGCGCTGGCATCGCTGACGGACTGGGCGGACGGGTACATCGCCAGACGCGACAATCTTGTGACCAGCATGGGTAAATTTCTGGACCCGCTGGCCGATAAGGTGCTGATCTGCTCCGTGCTGATCATGTTCGTCGAGCTGGAGTGGATGCAGGCATGGGTTGCCATCATCATGATCTGCCGCGAACTCGTGGTGACCGGGCTGCGCGCCATGGCCATTGATGAAGGCATCGTGCTTGCGGCAGACAAGTTCGGCAAGGCCAAGACCGTCATGCAGATTGCGGCTATCATTCCCCTGATGCTGCATCATCCCTATGGCGGCGTGGAGCTGTGGCATATCGGCGAGGCGCTGATGTATGTGGCGCTGGCGTTATCGCTCTTTTCCGGCGCCAACTACTGTTACGGCTTCTATCGCACTACTGCCAACAAGTGAGCATATCGTTCCGCATGAGCAACTTGCAGATTCGCCTCAAAAACTGTCTTCAGACCATTCTGGAGCTGGAGCCGGCCATTGGCGCCAATGAGGAAGGGCATATCTTCTTTCGGGAATTTCATACGCTGAAAGCCTTTCTGGATCGCGTTGACGGCATGAGCCTTGTGGAAGACGATGTCGCCCGTCTGGAATCGGCCACGGCCAATTTTCTTGCGGAATTGCGCCATGTCGCCGACAAGGCTTCCGACAAGCGCCTGTTGCAGTAGCACATCATGGTCTGGCGTGTCGTTATCCTTGTGGCCCTGGGCCTCGTCAACCTGGTTCTTTTCGTCCACATGCTGTGGGGCAGCACCGGCTTGATGGAATATGCCGACCTGCGCCGCCAGCTGCGTGACGCGCAGGAACAGGTGGCCGAGCTGGATAGAAAAAATGCCGAACTGAGCAACGAAATCCGTTGGCTGCAGTCCGACTCCAATTATCTGGAAAAGATGATTCGCCAGCGTCTGCACTATGTGCGCGACAACGAAATCCTCTATCTTTTCAGTGAAAAACATACGCCGACATCGGGGGCAGGCAAACAATGACAGAAAAAATTGAGTGGTACAAAGAAGTTCTGGAGCTGGAGCCCAACTCCAAGGTCTTTTTCCCTCTTGCCCGGATGCTGGCCAACGAGGGGGAAACGGAAGAAGCCATCGACATTATCGAAAAAGGTCTGGTGCGGCATCCCGAATTTCTAGAAGCCCGGCTTTACTGCATCGAGCTTCTGCACAAATGCGGACGCATCGACGCCTGTCAGCCCCATGTGGAACGCCTGAGCAAGATGTTGTCCGCCTATGGGGAATTCTGGCGCGCCTGGGCAAGCTGCATTGCGGCCATGAAGGAATCCGGCTCCGAAGATACGGCGTCGGCTCTGCGTTTTCTGGCTGCTAACTTCCTGCACGGCCCCATTTCCCTGAGCAAGATTATTGAGGAAGGACTGACGGCAGTTCTGGGCGAAAACAGGCAGGATGCTTCGCTGGCCGCTTCCCTGAACCTGAACGGAAACAGCGCCGCGCTGCTCCAGACGACCGCGCCGGCAAACGAAGCGGAACCGGCTGCGCCACAGGAAACCGCGCCCGTTGCCGCTGCTGCCGCCGTTGCGACCGGAGCCGCTCTGGGTGTCGCCGCAGCTGAGGAAGCTTTCCCGGCTGTTGAGGAAGCCGCACAGCCTGCGGCTCCGGCTGCTGACGATCTCCTTGATCTGGATATGCCCGCTGCCGCTCCGGCCGACGACGCTTTCC
>CALVHG010000145.1 GCA_944327285.1 uncultured Desulfovibrio sp.
CGTCAACGCGTATGCGGCAGCCTGGCTGCTGCGGAAGGAATATCAACGCACCGGGAATCTCTGGCAGGCCATCGGCTCGTACCATTCCCGTACGCCGCATCGCCGGGATGCCTATATCCGGCGCGTACAAGCCAACCTGAACCGACTGAAAAAAGAGGGCATTTTCACGCTCTCCGTTCTTGAACGGGAGGCCGGACAATGAACGGCGGGGATAACAGGGACGACCTTCTCTTTTTGTGGTTCGCCTTTCTGGTTTTTGCCTTCGTGCTGCTGCCAGCCCTGTATGTCGTCTATGCCGACGACGTGAACAGGCCGCTGCTTGCGATAGCCAAAGCCCAGATTCAGGTCTTCACGCCTTTCTCTGATGAAGCGCAAACAGCGTGGGCGCGTATCGCGCAAGCCGAACCTACATCCCTGTCATGGGAAACCATGCGAAAAGTTCTGAACTACACAGGATCATGGATTCGCTGGCCCTTTGCGCTGCTGCTCGGCCTGCTCGGCATAGCCGCCATCTTCATGGGGCGCGTGAACGGCCTTGTTCGACGCTTCACTATGGAAAGCCTGCTGAAAAACAATGCCGAAAGTTTTCCCTGCCTGCGGCCTGTTGTGGGGCGCGGAAAGTATCTGCTCTCGCCGGAATCCCATGATTCCGGCCTGTGGCAAATCGCCCGGACGCCCGCGCAGTTCGCGCTGAAAAACGCTCTGTTGCTTGATGAACAGGGAGTGCCGTTCACGCCGGAACAGGCCATGAAAAACGGCCTGCCGTCCACGGAATTGCCCGCCTTGGGCCGTGCCCGGCTGGACGGGGAAAGAACTCTCCGTGTGCTGACGGCGCAACTCGGCAAGCCTTTTGAAGACTATGAGGGGCTGTCGCCCTGCCGCCGCGCTCTGGCCGTTGCCTTTCTGGCCTATGCGGATGGGGACAAGAAAGGCTGCGTCAGGATTCTGGACACGGTTTCCAGCTCCTACAGCGAAACTGACGGGAAAGCGGATTGCCCCGTGCTGACGGATGCCGCCTTTGTGGAGCGTCTGAAAAAGGCATGGGAACGGCACAAGAACGTCTTGTGTGAAAAGAATATGACCCGCCATGCCGCCTATGAACTGCCCTGGTTCATGGCTCTGCTGTATCGTGCGCGTCAAAAGGGAGTGCTGGCCAGTTCGCAGTTCCTCTGGCTTCGTCCGCTGGATCGCCCGCTCTGGTATTCCCTCAATCAATGCGGCGGAAGAACCGCATGGGCCGAAGCCCTTGCTCCCTGGGCGCACTACATGGCGGAAGAAAAAGAAGAAAAGGCGCTGGCTGAACCGCATGTGGCTCCCGCCGTGACGAGTCTCAGGAATGCCCTGTCCGCTCAGGGCTGGCTGACGGAAATCTTTGTTCCGCCAGCATCCGAAATACCGTCCGCTGATTTTACGGCTGCGGAATCTTCCCCCGCCGAATCCGCCCGGCCCCCTTCACCCATCGAGCCGCCGCCGGACGTGGTGCTGGCTGATGCGGAAGATGATCCCGAATACGACGCCAATGAAGACTCCTCCCTTGCACAACAGGATTATTGAGGTGCAAACATGACACGAACCATCAGAGGTCTGGAAGACCACGAAACGCAAGAAAGAAAACGCCTGCACCGTGATGTGCGGTCTCCCTCGCAACGACTTGCGGACGCGCTCAGGCTCGGCCAGGTGCAGACCGGGGGCATCTTCGCGGCGGGGCTGTGTCTCCTTCTTTTTCCGGCCTGCGCCACGCCGCTGTTCTGCCTCGGACTGGCGCTCTTTCTTCTCCGTTGCGTCTGCGTGAACGGCGAACGCCTGCCGTTCCGTATGCCGATGGGCCTGTCCGGTACGGACAGGGGCGATCCCCTGCCCGGACGGGGCGGTTTTGCCAGACCGGAAGGCATCTTCTTTCTCGGCAACCGGCTTCAGGACAAACAGGAGCTTTGGCTGAAAGCCAAGGATATTCTCACCCATTGTCTGCTCTTCGGCACGACAGGTTCCGGCAAGACGGAAACGCTGGCTTCCCTTTCCTACAACGCTCTGGCCACGGGAAGCGGGCTGTTCTACATCGACCCGAAAGCGAGTCCCAAACTCGCCGTACAGATATGGCAGATGGCCCGTTTTCTAGGCAGGGACGATGATTTCCGTGTGCTGAACTACGGGACTTCCGGCAAAGTTAAAGGAAAAACCCCGCGCCGCCTTTCCAACACGAACAATCCTTTTACGTTCGGCAGCGCCGAAGCCCTTACGCAGCTCCTTGTGTCGCTTATGCCCGCGTCGGATGGGCCTAACTCTATCTTTGCCGACAAGGCGCAGGCTCTGATTTCCGGCGTCATGTATGCTCTGGTGGACTTGCGGGACAAGGGGGTGATCAAACTTTCCACCTCCATCATCCGCGATTCCCTGGCTCTGGAAAAATGCGTGGCGCTGGCCCTGCATCCTGAACTGGACGCCGAATCCCGCGCTTCCATTCAGGCCGCCCTTGCCACTTCCGGCTGGATTGCCGGACGGGAACTGAAAGACCAGCCTCCGTCTCTCGCGGAACAGTTCGGGTACGCGCAAAGTTATTTCGGCAAGGCGTTGTCCAGCCTGACCGATACCTACAACCACATCTACGGTGCGGAAGATGGAGAGGTGGATTTCAGTGACGCCATCATGCAACGGTGTATTGAAGTCCAGCCACATCCCTATAATCTCATAACTTATTGTTTTTACATATTTATTGTTGTCCAAAGAAGGCCAGAAGAAACACGATTGACCGCTTGCATCCTGCTTTTTTGTAGGTATATAAGAGGGTATCCATTCATGGAATGCCCTCACACGGCCAGAAGCCAACCCTGTGAAATGATAGAAATAATCCAATAAAAACAGGGTAGAATACCGACAAAACCCGTAAGGAGGTTCACACATGCTCACCGATACCTACATCAAGAGCCTGAAACCCGTGGAAAAAGCCAAAAAATACGCCGATGGAGGCGGCCTGTTCCTCTACATCCCGACCAGCGGCAGCAAGCTATGGCGCATGGCGTACCGCTTCAACAAAAAAAGCAAGCTGCTCAGTTTCGGGGAGTACCCCACAGTCTCGCTGAAAAAAGCCCGCGAAAAGCGTGATGAAGCCAAAAAACTTCTTGCGGACGGTATTGACCCCGGACAGCATAAAAAGGCGCTCAAAGCGGCAAGGGAAGCCGAGGAAGCCAATTCCTTCAAGAATATCGCTCTGGAATGGCAGGAAACCCAGACCGTCCATATCTTACCGACGGGCAGAACCCATCTGCTCCATTGTCTCGAACGTCATATCTTTCCCCATATCGGTTCCATGCCGATAACCAAAATTGAGGCGGCGGACATTCTGGCGTTCATAAAGCCTATTGAAAAACAGGACAGATTGAACCAGGCCCACCTGCTCATCCAGATATGCGGGCGTGTTTTCCGTTATGCCATAGCCACATCCAGAGCCAAACATGACGTTACGGCAGACCTTCGCGGCGCGATCCGAACCAAAAGACCAAAACATCATCCCGCCATTCTGGACAAAAACAAAATCGGCAAGCTGCTTGTGGAGTTGGATGAACATCCAGGCTATTATCCCGTAACCTGCGCCCTGCGTCTCATGCCTCATGTCTTTGTGCGGGAAAAGGAACTTATCTGGGCGGAATGGTCGGAGGTTGACCTTGAGCGGGCGGAATGGCGCATTCCGGCGGAAAGAATGAAGAAACGCGAAATGCACATTGTTCCCCTTTCCCGGCAGGCAGTGGAAATTTTGCGGGAACTGCACCAATTTTCCGGCAATGGCCGCTATCTTTTTCCTTCCGCCCGGCTCAAGGACAAGGCCATCCAGAAATCGACCATGCTGTCGGCGCTTCGACGCAAGGGGTACGAAAAAGACGAAATGTGCGTCCACGGTTTCCGCTCTATGGCTTCAACCCTTTTGAATGAAATGGGCTTCAACAGCGACTGGATAGAACGACAGCTTTCCCATGACCATAGAGATGCCGTCAGAGCCGCATACAATCATGCCCAGTACCTGTCGGAGCGCCGAAAAATGTTGCAGGCATGGTCCGATTTTTTGGACGAATTGAAGGAAAAGGCGAGAAGCGAACAGCTCACTTCTAGGGCAAACACATAACAACAAGCAAAGGAAAAACAATGTCCTCAATGTTGACCGAAACAACCTTCCTGCGGCTGCCGCAGGTTTTGGCTATCATTCCCATCAGCAAAAGCGCGTGGTGGCAGGGGTGTAAAGACGGACGTTTCCCCAAACCGGTAAAACTTGGGCCGCGCACCACGGCATGGCGTTCTTCCGATATAGCCGCCCTTATCAAGCAGCTTTCCCTGCAATCTATTCAGGAGGAAAAAGCCGAGGCACGGAAATAACATGAATGGCCCATCCAACCCATTCCCAGAAGCGGCGCGACCAAGGCATGAACCTTGACCACGCCGTTTCTTTTTGTGTCATATCCCGTCTGAGCTTTTCCATTCCCCTTTGCTGTTGCCTTCACGGGCCGTGGGCGTGTCTTCTTCGATTGCATCCTGTTCCTTTACCGGCTCCAAGCTGGAACCCTTGTCAAGCAAAGCCTCCAACTTGGTGAGCGGAACCGATACCCCAGCATCCGCAAGCAAGTTCCGTATGTCTCGCAGCGTGTAGCCCTGCCGCATGGCCTTTTTGATGTCGTTGACCAAAAATTCCGCGACTTCCCCGCGTGTCTTCCCCGCCTCTTTCACCGGTAAACTGCGGAGCTTTTTCCGGGCGGCCTCTATCTGTTCCATTGTGTAACGCCGAGCCGTTGCCATAAGCATCACCTTCCTTGTCAAAATTCATTTTCCTTTCCCCATACCACGGTGAAAACTTTATTGACAACTTTTCTTACCGGATAAATACATACTACACTGGATATATACGGACGCTATTCCACAAATAAAGACAATTCCTTTTTTGCCCTATTTTATTTTCAAATTTATATTTCCGCATGAACGTATTGCTCAAGGAAAAACAATACAGTCTTTTTGCCTTTTTCTCTGGCCTTCAAGTGCTTTTTTCATCTATGCTTGCTCCAAAAGAGAAAACATGGCGCAACTGATGCGCCAGTCAAAGCGTGAAGGTGTTGTTCCAGAGGCTGACGAGAGTTCTTCTTTACAGGATGGTAGCTGTCTGACAACAGCTAGCATCCTGCCAAAGGCTTCGCCTCTGGACTCCCGCAGAGCGTTCGG
>CALVHG010000146.1 GCA_944327285.1 uncultured Desulfovibrio sp.
CCACCTCACCTTCTCCCACCCGCCCACGACGCCCAAACCCAACACCCCCAAAACAACTTACGAATAGTGTTAACAGGCCCTAGAAGGACGGAACCGGAACGCCTTCCGGCCGGCGGACACAAACAGAGCGGCGCGCTCCTTACGGGGCGCGCCGCTCTGTTTGTGTCGCAAAAGCCTTATTCGTCATCGTCCTGGGAACGGGCCGGAATTTCCCGGCCTTTCTGTTCCAGCCGTTTCAGAAACTTGTCGCGGCATTCATAGCTGCAGAAGCGGTGAACCGTATCGCCGTCGCGCACGGTAATGCCGCCGTCTGTGGAAACATAGGTGCCGCATTCAGGGTCCTTCACCATTTCCCCGGCCGCGATCTTGCGTTCCATGTCTGCGGCATTTTCCTTTTCGTCCGCTTTCTTTTTCTTCAGAAAGTCATTGGCGAACATGCGGTACAGCAGATAGGCCGCAAGGGCCAGAACTATCCATTTGATCATGAGCACTCCTTGTCGCGCGGCTGCGGGAACATGCCGCCTTCCTTATGTTCTGGAAACAGGCATAGCACAAGGGGGGCCGCCCGTCACTGGAAAATTCGGTGCCCTTCGCAATGCCAGCGCAGCCTTTCCAGATGCCCGGCCGCCGTCTTGCCCTCAATGCGCAGATCTGGGGCCACGTCCCGCAGAGGCAGCAGGACAAAGGCTCGCTGGGTCATGCGCGGATGCGGCAGGGTGCAGAATTCCGTTGCGCGGCGCTCGTCGCCATAGAGCAGCAAATCAATATCAATGGCGCGGGGGCCGTAGCGCAGCGCCGGATCAGGACTGCGCACACGTCCAAGCCGCTGCTCCAGAGCAAGCAGAGCACGCAGCAGGTCTTCCGGCGTCCAGAAATCGTCCGTCAGCGCCAGCGCCGCAATCTGATTAAGAAACCAGGGCTGATTGGCATAGTCCTGCGGTTCCGTTTCATATCGGGGCGATACGACGCGCAGTTCGGCATGGGGCAGCTCGCGCAGCCCCTGCAGCGCGGCGTCCATGCGGGCCGCGGCATCCGGCGCATTGGAACCGAGACAGATGTAAGCCTGAGTGGCAGGCATGGGCACGCTCCTCTTTTCTGTGTTTGCAACGCATACGGCCTGTCGTTTCGCGGAAAAAACGCAGTTTCTCCGCTCGCTCCGGGCGGCGCGGTGCTGCCGCTGAAAAAGCGCGTTGGGGAAGGCAACGAGCTTTGAAAACGGCCCTTTCCGGGGAAGCGAGCATAGGACGTCTCTTCAGCGGCTGTCAAAGGGAAAGGGGTCGCGCGGCCGGTTGCCGCAGAAGAAAAAAGAACATACATTAACGCTATGACAGAAGAAAAACTTTCCGGGATGCCGGGGCAGCGGGGAAAGCTGCGCGCTCTTTCCGGCCGCTGGACCGACGGGCTGCTGGCGCAGCGCGGGCTCTCCACCAATACCGTGCAGGCCTACGCGCAGGATCTGGACGACTTTCTCCTTTTTCTCGGAGAGCTGGACGGCGACGCGCCGCTGGAAGAACGCACCGTCTTCCTCTATCTGGCGTGGCTGCGATCCCGCGGCTGTACCGGGCGGACGCTGGCCAGACGGCTTTCGGCGCTGCGCTCCTTCTTTGTCTTTGCGCAGGAAGAAGGCGTCGTGGCGCGTAATCCTGTGGAGCTGATGGAAAATCCAAAATTGCCCCAGCGTCTGCCGGAAGTCCTGAGCCGGGAAGAGATGGATCGGGTTCTGTCCGCGCCGCGCGCCGACGAAAAAGGCGGCGTGCGGGATCGCTGCATGCTGGAGCTGCTGTACGCCTGCGGCGTGCGCGTTTCCGAACTGTGCGGGCTGACTGTGGGCGACGTGGACAGACAGCGGGGGCTGATTCGCGTCTGGGGCAAGGGAGCCAAGGAACGTCTGGTTCCCCTGCACGGGCTGATGCTGGGGCTGCTGGAGCAGTATGTGGCCCACTGGCGGCCGCTGTTTCAGCCTGAAGGCGACGCGCTTTTTGTCAACCGTTCCGGGCGGGCCATGACGCGGCAGTACGTTTGGAAGATGGTCAAGAAGTACGTGGAGCAGGCGGGCATACGCCGGAGTGTTTCGCCGCATACGTTCCGCCATTCCTTTGCGACCCATCTTCTGGAAGGCGGCGCGGACCTGCGTTCCGTACAGATGCTGCTGGGGCATGCCGACATCAGCGCCACGGAAATCTATACCCATGTGCAGGCGGATCGCCTGCGCGCCATTCATAAAAAATATCATCCCCGGAGCCACGAGTGAATAACGTCGCCGCCGTTCCCACGCTTGTCACCTGCCATGCCAACGCGGATTTTGACGCCTTTGCGGCCATGATTGCCGCGCGGCGTCTGTACCCGGACTGCCGCCTGCTCTTTCCGGGGACGCAGGACCGCGGTCTTCAGGCTATTGTGCAGGATGAAGCGCTTCGGAAAAAGTACGATCTTGTCGAACTGACAGATATCGATTTCGCGGCAATCGGCCGTCTGGTGGCTGTGGATACGCGCCAGCGCGAACGCCTGAGCCATGTGGCCCCCCTGCTGGATCGCGACGACATGGAGGTTGAAGTCTGGGATCATCACCCCGACACGCCCAACGACATTCGCTGCAACACGTCGCATATGGAGATTGTGGGCTCCGTGACCGCCCTGCTCGTCCTGCGGCTGAAGGAGGAAAATATCGCGCTGGAGCCCGAAGAGGCGACGCTGCTGGGGCTGGGCATCTACGGGGATACGGGTTCCTTCACCTACAGTTCCACGTCCGCAAAGGATTTTATGGCGGCGGCCTGGCTGCTTTCGCAGGGCATGGACGTCAACCGCATTGACGAGCTGGCCGCCCACGAGCTGACAAGCCTGCATGTCCGCGCCCTGAACGCGCTGCTGGAGTCTTCCCAGACCTATCTCATCAGCGGCGAGTCCGTTGTGGTGGCCGAAGTGGATCTCGAACACTATCTTGGCGATTTTGCCTATCTGGCCCAGCAGGTCATGGAGATGGAGAAGTTCGAGATTCTTTTTGCCATCGGCCGGATGGATGATCGCATTCAGGTTGTGGCGCGCAGCCGTAGCAAGGCGGTGGATGTGGGGGCCGTCTGCGCGGCCATCGGCGGCGGGGGGCATGCCTACGCGGCTTCCGCCTCGGTGCGCTCCATGACGCTTGCCGAAGTGCGCGACGCCATTGTGCGCGCCCTCTACTCCCAGACGGAACGCGACAAGGCCGCGCGCGACTATATGTCGTCGCCCGCCGTGGGCATCGAGGCCAACCGCACCATCAGCGAAGCCGATATGCTGATGCTGCATTTCGGACTCAAGGCCGTGCCAGTCTTCGAGCCGGGGACGCGCCGCTGTGTGGGTTTGCTGGACGCCCAGACGGCTTCCCGCGCCGGCGTGCACGGGCTGGGCGACAGTCTGGTGGACGAATACATGGTGCGCCGCATCAGCATGCTCCCCCCGGACGCGCCCCTGAGCAAGCTCTCCGCCATCATTGTGGACGGGCGGCAGCGTCTTGTGCCCATTGTGGAAAACGACGCCGTCGTAGGCGTGGTGACGCGCACGGACCTTATTAATCTTTTTGCCAGCGAGCCGGAGACGCTGCGCGGCTCGTCGTCCGGCGGCAAGACGCGCAACCTTGCCAAGCTCATGCGCGATCGCCTGCCGCGCAATGTGCAGCGCCTGCTGGAAACGGCCGGAACAATTGGTCGCGAGCTGGACATGCGCGTGTATGTGGCCGGCGGCTTCGTGCGGGACCTGCTGCTGGGCAAGCCCAATAACGACGTGGACCTTGTGGCCGAGGGGCGCGGCAACGATATCGGCAGCCGCCTTGCCCACCGCCTGGCCGAAGTGCTGGGCGGCCGCGTGCGCGAGCATCCCAAGTTCCTGACCTGCGTGGTCATCTACGAGGAGGATGGCAAGGAATGCCGCGTCGATGTGGCCACGGCGCGTCTTGAATACTACGAGCATCCGGCGGCCCTGCCCACGGTGGAGGCCTCCTCCATCAAGATGGACCTCGTGCGCCGTGATTTTTCCATGAATGCTCTGGCCGTCCGGCTGGATTCCACGCCCTTCGGCCAGCTGGTGGACTTTTTCGGCGGCCAGCGGGATTTGCGCGACGGCGTTATCCGCGTTCTGCACACGCTGAGCTTTGTGGAAGACCCGACGCGCTGTCTCCGGGCTGTGCGTTTTGCGCAGCGCTACGGTTTCCGCATCGCGCAGGCTTCGGAAAAGCTGATCAAGAATGCGCTGTCGCTGAAGCTCTTCGAGCGGCTTTCCCCGGCGCGGCTCTTTCATGAATTTGCCATTATCTGCGAGGAACCCACGGCGACGGAATGCCTGTTCATGCTGGATTCCCTCGGCATTCTTGCGGCGATCCATCCTCTGCTGCAGCTGAATCCCTCGCGGCGGACCTTTCTGCGGCGGCTCGGAGAGATATTTTCCTGGTACAGAATGCTGTATTTTGAGGAAAGCGCCGAAGGCTGGATCGTCTTCTTTCTCGGCATGTGCAACAATTTCAATTTCCGCGATGCCTCCGCCTGCTATACGGCGCTGGGCCTGCCGCCCCAGCGCAAGCAGGAAATCATGCAGGGGCGCGAAACCATGCGCAATGCGGCGACGGGCCTTGCCCGCTGGCTGCGGGCGCGGGAAGACGGCGGCGAAGTCCGGGTCAGCGAGCTGGACGCGCTGCTGGAACCCGTTTCCATAGAAGGCCTGCTGGCGCTGATGGCGCAGGGCGGCGAAGACGATCCGCAGCGGCGCACCATGTCGCGTTATATTACGCAATGGCGGCGCGAAAAGGCCGATATCACCGGCAAGGACCTGATTGCTCTTGGTCTGCGTCCCGGTCCGCAATTTGGCGAAATTCTGCGGGCTGTCCGCCGCGCCAAGCTGGACGGCGAGGTCGGCGCATCCTCCGAGCAGGCCGAACTGGCCGTTCGTCTGTCGGAGCAGACGACGGGCAGAGCCGGACAGAGGGGCTAGGGCCTGTTAACACTATTCGTAAGTTGTTTTGGGGGGAAGGGAAACCCCTCTGCTAGCGCGAGAGGTGTTTCCCTTCCCCCCAAGCCCCCCATCCCTTCCCCAGCG
>CALVHG010000147.1 GCA_944327285.1 uncultured Desulfovibrio sp.
TTTCCCTCATCTTTTTAGAAAAAAGGGGGGGGGGGGGGGGGGGGGGGGGGGGGGGGGGGGGGGGAACCCGTCTCGCGCTAGAGCGTTTCACCTTTGAAAAAGGTGAAACGCGAGGCGGCGGCGCAGCGCCGCCCGGCCCAAAGTGAGCGGAAAAACCGTGCTTTTTTCGCGAAACGACAGGCCGTATGGTTTGGAATGCGAAGCATTTCAAACTGAAATTGCTCTAGCAGAGGGGGTCCCCCTCCCCCGAAAAACTTCACTACGACGTCAGCGCGCCGATGCCCTGCAGGATGCCGCCCGTGGCATTGAAACCGGCGGCAGCCTTGAGGCGGTCAAAGTTTTCCTGCTCCGCGCCGACGCGGGCCTGGGTGCGGGCTCCGGCAAGCTGGGCGGCCTTCTGCGTATCCAGCGCGGCGTTGACGCCCTGAAAGCGGCCGCTGTTGGGATTGACGCCCATGCGCGCATTGGCGCGCGTCGTCTGCGCCTGTACGTCCTTCCATGCCGAGGCGGCGTCCGCCGTGGCCAGAGCCATGCGTTCGTTCACGTCCACGCCCTTGGTCGCGGCGCTCAGGAAAGAGCTTGCCGCCTGCGTCTGCTGCGGCAGGAGCGTGGAGGCGGCCGAAAGCTGCTTTTTGTACAAATCTGTTTCCAGCGGCAGCAGCGACAGATTAGCCTGTGCCTGCGCTATTTCGAGCGGCTTGAAGTTCTTTTGCCACATGTTGAAATATTCGCGGGCCCATGCCTGCTGCTCTTCGGAAAGCGTGGCCATGCGGTCATTATAACCGTAGTCCACCGTGTTGGTGGTGGAACTTCCGCCGCCGCTGCCGCCGCAGAGGGCCACAGGCCCGTGAAAATGAACGAACTCGGCCCGCAGAATGCGCCCGGTTCTCATGCTCATGGCAATGCGTGTATATATGCGCATTAATGTTCCCCTTTCAGGCTTTCGCGCGTGGCGGCCACCAGTACGGCCGGGGCGCTGCGATCTTCCGCCGCCAGATAGACGCCGTTGGGAATCCTGCCGACCAGCCGCGCGCCGCAGCGCAGGGCCAGCCGCCACGACAGGCTGGATTCCGGCGTCAGTCCCAGCACGGCGTCAAAGAAATAGCCGCGGGCATCCTTCAGATGCAGCGCCGTGGAGAAGATGCCCCGCCCGACGGGTACGGTGCGCGCATGTCCCCAGACCTTGCGGAACAGGGTAAAATGCCCGCGTGCCGTGCGTCCTTCAAAGGCGTTGAACCAGGCCGCGCCGCAGAGATAGCCTTCCCAGAACAGGGCAAAGGAGAGCGCGCCGCATTCCAGCAGCTCGTGAACAAGGCCGTCCGCCGTGGTTACGGAACCGTCGTAGAAGGTCGCCCGCGTCAGCCGGTCTTCCTCCATGCGCCGCCAGATACGGCGGACAACGTAGGGAGATTCCGGTGCGCCCGGCGCAAGATGCCGCATGCAGAAACGTTCGTCGGCCATGCTCATGCCCTTTTCCCCACAATCTGCCAGCGGATGCTGCCCTGCGAAACCGGCGTTTCCGCGTCGGCGCTTTCCAGCCGGACCCGCGCCGTACAGCGCCAGACGGTTCCGTCATGGCGCAGGTCGTCAAAACCTACGGAAAGGCTGTCCCACGCCGCGCCGGGGAACGGCAGCTCAAAGCCCGCGACGCAGAGGGCTGGGCGTCCGGCCCATGCGCCCAGATTGATTTCCTCGCCGTCCTGCGCGGTTCCCTCGCTCCATTCCGGCACAATGCCGTCCGCCAGTTTCTGCTTGCTGACGGCGCCGTCGCGGAGCTTGCTTTCCGTTACCGCGTTCGCGGCCAGAATGTCCGTGGTGACGGCCTTGCGCTTGAGCTGCTTTGTTCCCACGGCCCCGTCCATGAGCTGATCCGTGCCCACGCAGCTGGTGGCCGCTGTTCCTGCGCTCGTCGTTCTGGAGCGCAGCGCCGCAACCGTGGAGCGCGCGGCGTCCGTTTCCTGCACCGTGCCGCGCACCATGCCCGCCATGCGGCGGACAAGGCCGTCCAGCGCCTGAAGATAGAGCGTCAGCTCCTGAGCCAGCCCGCGCGGAACGGACGGCAGACCTCCCTTATTGCCCATATTCCACCCCTTCGACGCTGCTCCCCAGACGCGCCTCGCACACCTCGGCAACGCCGGAAAGCTCGAAACTCCAGAGACGTTCGGCCCGCGTCGGCCGCAGGCGCAGCGTCTTGCCGCAGCGCACGCGCACGCTGTCGCGGCAGCGTTGCCTGTCCGGCCCGAAGACGCGCAGCAGGACGGGATGACGGGCATCCTGATTTCCCTGTATGCGCGCCGCCGTCATGCCGCACAGGGCCGACGTGAAAAAATCCTTGCTGCGCCAGAGATAGGGCAGAGGCTCCGCGCCGCCTTCAAACTGCCAGATGCCTTCGCCTTCCGGCGTTTGCGCCGCCAGATACAGGGCGTCATCCTGACTGTGATGGTAGAGGCAGCGCACGCGCCAGCCTTCGGGCAGGCGCAGACGCACCACGTCGGCCCTGCCGATATGAAAGAGCAGCCTCTCCCGCGTGCCCTCGAAAAAGCCCACATAGCGCCCGTCATGGACGGAACCCAGCAGCCGTTCCGGTTGCAGTTCCTGCCACTGCTCCCGCGTCAGCGTCTGTTCCGTGAGCAGGGATTGCTGATTGGAGGAAAAGAGCATGAGCCCGTCGGGGCTGGCATAGATGACGCCGCCGGGCAGTGTGGCGACGCTGCCCGCCGCAATGCAGGACTGCTCGATGGGCAGGTGGACGAGCTGCATGCTTTCCGGCGCCGTTCCCTGCGCCAGATAGGGACGCCCCTCGGTCAGCACCACAATGGTGTTGTCCACATGGGCCAGCGCCACAATGGCGTCTTCCACGGTGAGGCGGTAGGCGGCGGGGTAGGCATAGGGATAGAAGGGTTCGGACAGCAGCAGCTCGTTGCCCCGGAAGCAGGCATAAATGCCGTTGTCCGTCTTGATCAGTCCGCGCGCATTGTCGGGGATGGGGTCCCACTGGCTGGTGACAAGCACCTCGGTCGAAACGTCCTTGTCGTGCGTCGTGTCCTCGTACTTCCAGCCGACAGCGGCCAGTTCCTCTACGGACAATTCCGCCAGAAAGCGCCAGTCCGCGGATTCGTTGCCCGCGACGGTGCGATAGATGCGCACATGCGTGATACGCAGGCCCGGCGCTTCGGGGATGACAAAGCCGCTCAGGGTAACGCCGTCGCCCGTCAGCACGTCAAGGATTTCAGACGGCGGCGACGGCGCGCTTTCATAGGCGATGAGTCCGTCGGCCACGCGCTGCACCACGGTGTAGCAGTAGGATGAGGAACGAACCACCTCCGGCTTGCGGGCTTCGCCTCCGGCATAATAGACGTACCCGGCCTTGCGGCAGCAGGTGGCATTGTCCCACGGGCAGACGCTTTCCTCGTCGCCGTAGGTTTCCCACCATTCCCGCACGCTGTCGAAGCCCGCGTCCGCGATATGCGCCGCCGCTTCCTCCTCGGTCCAGTCCCGGCGGCCTTCGGCGGCGGCGTCATTGAGCTGCAGCACCTTTGCCGCCAGACAGGCCGCGCGGTCAAAGGAAAGATCGGCGCAGCTGGCATCCTCGTCATCGTCGTCATCATCGTCCTGTGAGACGACGGGGCCGCGCGATGCGGCGAGGCTGGCCGATACGGTCAGCGTCACGTCGTCTTCGCCCAGGATTTCGGCTCCCGCAAAGTTTTCCCGCCCCGGCGCGTTCTCAAGGTCGTCCGAGGCAAAGGCGACGGCCTCCACGTTGCGCAGGGCCGCCCCTGTGACCGTAGTCGCGACAGGAACGGCGTCTGGTCTGGGGATTCCCAGACGGAAGACTTCGCCTCCGGCAAGGTACATGGTCGGATAGTCGCGCGCGCCGGTCATGAGCAGCTGTCCGAGAGGACGTTCCCCGTCGGCGTCGAAGATGGCGGACTTGACCGCGTCCACCCTGTCAGTCCAGGACAGCCAGCCGTCCACGGCATGCTTGAAGATGGTCTGCGCCGGAGCGGGCAGGACCTGAACCCTGCCCGGCGAACGCAGGGGGCGCAGCAGCCCCCGCGTCACGTCGCAGTTGACGGCCTGCGCGGCCTGCTGCGATTCCAGCAGACGGGGCGCAACGCGCGGAACTTCTCCGGCAAAGACGGTGACGGCAAATGTCGGCATGGTCAGTTTACCAATTTGGAATGGAGATACCGATGTTCATGCTCCTCTATGAGCTCTCCGGCGATGCGCCGCGCTATCTTTTCCACCGCGGCTTCGTCCATCGCGTCATCGCCCTGAGCAAGAGGCCATGAAAGCGAGCCTTCCGAACCGTTAAAGCTGATGCTGCCGGTAACGGCGCCGGTCAGTTGCAACGTCAGCGGCGCTGCCCATTTGCCGCCTACCTTTTCCCATGCCGACCAGTCGCCGCCTGTGGTGCTGCGCACATAGAGCTGGTTTGTGCCTGTCTCCAGACCGAGCTGCGCTTGTTCGCCGGTATCGGGGTTGCGAAAGGAAATGCCGAACAGCAGGGAAGTCATGATGCTATTCCCGCATTTCCGGCGGCAGTTGCAGGCGCAGCTGCTCGGACAGATAGGAAAGTTCGCAGTGCCTGCGCCCCGTGGACGGGTCGCGGTCAAAGAAAAAGAGGGCGTCAATGAGGCGGCGCGGCCATTGCCGCGCGCCGTCCCGGCTCCAGCGGAAAGCCCGGCTGGAGATGGTTTCGTCCGGCCAGCCGCCCGCGACGGCGTTGCACAGCTGATCGTGCGCGATGAGAAGATTTTTCCAGTAGCCCATTATTCAGCCTCCGGCAGATGGTACTCAGGCACAATGGCGGCCACGTCCTCGACGGTCTGCGCGGCCTTGAGCCTGTCCTCGTCCTTCTGACGCAGTCCGATGACATGGCCGGATGCCGTGGTGAAGGCGTCGGCCTTGGCAATGACCTTACGCGCCAGCGCTTCGGTTTCCATGCCGCGCGCCGCGGCAAGGGGCGTGAGAAAGGGCGTGACCGCTTCGGGGTCGGCCAGCAGGGCGCGGGCTTCGGCCTCCTGCTTGTCAAAGGTCAG
>CALVHG010000148.1 GCA_944327285.1 uncultured Desulfovibrio sp.
GTGCTCTTCCGATCTATCTTCGCCCGCGGTGACGGCCCCTGTTCTGGGCATAGACGCGGGCGGCACCCATACCGACGCGGTGCTTTGCGGCCCGCGGGGCGTGGTGGCCGCGGCCAAGGCCCCCACCAATCATGACGATCTGCCCGCGTCCGTGCGCGCGGCGCTGGCCGGTCTGCGGGAGGCCCTGCGCGCGCAGGGCGACGCCGCCGAGGGCCTGCTGGCGCAGGTGGCCCGCGTGGGGCTTGGTTCCACGCTGGCCGTCAATGCGCTGGTGCAGCATAAGGCCGACAGCGTGGGGCTGGTGCTCAGTTCCGGGCCGGGGCTTGATCCGCGCCGTTTTGCCCTTGGCGATCATGTCTGCGTCACGCCGGGCGGGCTGGATCACCGGGGAGTGGAAGTTTCCCCCCTGCGTACCGACGCGCTGGAAGCCGAGGCGCGTCGCTGGCAGCGGGAAGGCGTGGCCGCCGTTGCCTGTGTGGGCAAGTTCTCGCCGCGCAATCCCGCCCACGAGCAGGCGCAGGCGGACATTGTGCGCGGCGTCGGCCTGCCTGTCGTCGCCGGGCACGCCCTGTCCGGGCAGCTCAATTTTCCCCGGCGCATTGCCACGGCCTACTATAATGCCGCGGTACGGCGCATTCTGGGAGCTTTTCTTGATGCCGTGGAACAGGAGCTGGCAGGCGCGGGCATCCATGCGCCCGTCTTCCTGCTCAAGGCCGACGGCGGCGCGCTGCCCGCGTCCGCTGCCCGGCGGGAGCCGGTGCAGTCCATCCTTTCCGGCCCGGCCGCCAGCGTCATGGGCGTGTCTGCTCTGCATTCATCCTTACAGGAGGACGACGCCTCCCTGTTGCTGGACGTAGGCGGCACCACTACCGACATCGCCCTCTATGCGCACGGTTCGCCGGTGCTGGATCGCGACGGCATGACCATCAGCGGACGGCGCACGCTGGTGCGGGCGCTGGCGACCCTCTCCATCGGCGTGGGCGGCGATTCCCGTCTGACGCCCCGCGCCGACGGCGGCATTGATGTCGGCCCCCTGCGCGACGGTCCCGCCTGCGCCTTTGGCGGCGCGACGCCGACTCTTCTTGACGCGCTCAACGTGGACGCCCGGCGGCGCGGCGCGCCCTGCGCCGGAAATGACGCCGCTTCGCTGGCCGCCATGACGGCCCTTGCCGAAAAACTGGGCGTCACGCCCGAAGAAGCCGCCGCCCGCGCCGTAACCGACGCCCTCGCCCGCATTGCCGGGGCCGTGGCCTCCCTGTTGGATCGGGTCAACTCCCGCCCCGTCTACACGCTGGCCGCCCTGAAGGGCATTCGCGCCCTTGAGCCGCGCCGGGCATGGCTTGTGGGCGGCCCCGCCGTCATGCTCCGTCCGCTGCTGGAAGCTCCGCTGGCTATGCCCGTGCAGTGTCCCGATCATGCCGACGTGGCCAACGCCGTGGGCGCGGCGCTGGCTCTGCCCACCGCCTCGCTGGATGTTTACGCCACCGTGACGGGCGACAGTCGCCGCCGTCTGCTGCGCGCGCCCGCGCTGGATGTCTGCGAGCCGTTGCCCCGCAGCGCCACCCTCAACAGCGTGGCCGACAGGGCGCTGGAACTGCTGCGCGACGCCATGCTGCGCGACGCCCCTGATCTGGAACCCGCCGTGGAAGTGCTGGAAGCCGACGAATTCGCCACGCTGGAAGACGGCCACGGCTCCCGCGATCTGCGCGTCTGCTGTCAGGCCGTGCCCCGCATCGCCCGCATGGGCGCTGCCGGGTAGAGGGAAGGTAAGGGCGGCGCGGGGGAGGGAACCCCTTTTGCTTGCGGATTCCAAGGCAAAAAAGTAGAAAGTTAATGATTAAAGGGAGTTGGTTTTGGGAGCCAGCTCCCTTTTTTGGTTTTGCAACACCCTATAGCTAACCGGAAGGGGTGTTTTTTACAGAGATGGGCAGCAAAAAGGAGATTTTTGATGAGAAAGCGCAATAATGGCGGTCGGTTACGCCTCGATTCCTTCATGGAAACCCGTGATCCCAAGATCAAGCGCTATTATTTCGATGCGCTGGAGGAAGAAGGCCCCGGCGGTTGCGAGCGGGCTCTTCTCAGGACCGCGTTATACTTCAAGAATCTTGTGCCGAAAAAGATGCACGGGCCTCTGATTCGGGAGTGTCGTGAGGCCGGAATCGCCGTATAGGCAATATGGTATGTTATTTGCGATTTGAGCAATTTCAGGGATAAAAAACGGGTAGCAAAAACCAGAAAAGTACAGAAAAGAGCGAATGAAAAAAGCCCCGAAAGTGTTGCAAGCGCTTTCGAGGCAATGCCCACTGTGGTGAGCCACGATCTGGTTTTACCATAGTCTTCTTGAAGTCCGGCGTCAAGCGTTCGGGGGGCTTTTTCTTTGCCTTTTTCGTGGGGGCTGAGATGAAGACTTTGGTGCCTCAAAATTTTTTGAGAGTGGCGGACAAGTTCTATCCCCGTTTCATTGACCTTGATCGGGAGGTGGGGCTTGGAGCGAGCCATCTCTACGCCTTCCTCTTCGTCTCCTCTCTCCATACCGGCGAATGCTCGGTTCCGATGGAGACGCTCGCGCTCGTGTGCAAGGGCTGCGAGCGGACGGCTCGGACCTACCTCGGCATCCTGCGCCACTACGAGTATATCGACGTGCGTCGCGACTGGACATCCAGCAACGGACGCAGCGTCTATCGCCTTCTCAGATCTCCCCGGCTCATGTCGCTGCTCAAGCGGCTGGGCTACGAAACCGACTCTCTTTTTTTGTCCGAGGACCGGAAGAATGTACCGGTCGGAGCGGCAAAATCTGCCGGTCCTTCCTTTAAGGAAGATAAGAAAGAAGAAAAGAGAGATAGTACCCCCCTTTCCCCCCTTCCGACGACCAGCACGGGCGACGTTCCTCCTTCGCGTCGCGTATCCGCTCCCGCACAGACAAGAGCGTGTGCGACGGGCGGCGTCTGTCCTCCGAAACTCTCCGGGAGGGGGGATTTTCTTTCACGCCCCAAAAGGGCTGAAACGCCGGAAGGCCGGTCGTTGGCTCAACGGTCGAGGATTGACTCCATGAAGGCGGGAACGAAGAGGAGCGCGGACGGCGCGGTCGGTACGACCTCTCCCGCCTCCCTTCCGGCGGCCTTTGACCGGCTGTTCCAGGCATGGCCGATCAAGCAGGGGCGGCTTTCCGCTGAACGAACTTTCCGCTCTCTCGCGCGGGCGGGGCGACTGCCGGACATCGACGCGCTTTTAGGCGTTGTCGAGCGTTTCCGGCGTGAAGACAGCCGCTGGATGCGCGGTTATGTCCCGAACCTGACCGGCTGGCTCCAGGGCGAACGCTGGAACGACGAACCGTTCCGGCGGGACGGGGCGGCCCGCGGCGTCGATGCCTCCTCCGGCACGCGGGCCGTACCTCTCGCGCCGCCCGTAAAGGAACTTCCCACGGCCAAGCTGGCCCCGGAAGAGCGGGCAAAGGCCGACGAGGCGGGAAACGTTTTCGACGCATTCAGCAGGCTCTGGCCATCCGAAGCCAGAGGCAGGATTTGCGCGGCGCTCTGCCGCGCCAGGGCGCGGGGATTTGCGCCGGAAAAGCTGCTTGACCGGGCAAGGGAAAGTCTGGCCGGGGCGATGCCGCCTCCGACGTTCGGAGACTGGCTTGAAAGTGTTTACGCCTGATCTCTGTGGGGACTCGGATGGAAGAAGACTTTTGTGACGCCGCAGAATTTGAGGCGCGTGTCGCCGCAGAAATAATACGGCCTACACCAGCAAGCCTAAATATCCTGAGATGGGTTAACAGGCACTATCCCGTAAAATTGCTGCATACAGATAAACGCTGGTGTAATTGGAAAAAAGATGGCTTGCCCTTCTACCGTATGCTTCTGGCACGTTTGGTTGTCGAAGATGCGATGGAGCGGGAGTCAGTATCAGGCAAAACTTTTCGTCGCATACCTGAGCGAGAAAATCATTTAGCTCGTGATGTAGCGGAATTTGAGGCCAGCGTTGCAGCATGTGCGGCTAAAAATACTCATTTTCCTTTCTATACATTGAATCATGAGCATAAATACTGGTGCGAGCATCTTTATTGCAGGTTGCAAGCTGAAGGAGAGATTGCATCATGGCATAGAATGTATTGCAGGCGTCGTCTGCAACTTGAATTTAAAGAAATGCTTGATAGTGGTGAAGATATTCCACCTTTATATATTGAGCTGCGAAGGTTGTATGGAATTGCCGGGACTACGGCCCCCAACAAGTGTGGGGCGTGCACCTGATGCGTCACGTCAGACCGAAACGGCGTATCCTGACGGCATACGAGCCTCCAAAGCTGCGGGAGTGGCGGGAGCCCTACAGGAAGCGGAATGCGCGGCGTCTGGCCGTGCGGAAGCTGAAGGAGCGGCTGGACGATGGCCGGCGTTTCCTCATCTTCTGCTGGAAGAGGCCGGACTGGCTTCTCTGGTGGGTGGATGCCGGGCTTTTGGCAGCCGTAGGAATCATGATGCTGGATGGCGTTCACGATGCCTTTGTAGCGGACGGGATAACAGGAAGAACCCTGATACTGTTCATGGCGGCGGGACATTTTGTTGCTGTATCTATGCTCTGGTGGTGTTTTATACCAGGAGAAAAACTGGAAAAAAGCAATGTGTTGTCTTTCATTGTATTTTCAATCTTGCTTTGTATGCTTGGCGCTATCTTAGGAGTGAGACTAGTGCTCTGATGAGTGCACCTTCAAAAGAAATATATACACACGCTATTGAAAAAACGATCACATAAAAGGTTATATTCATATTTTCGTTTAACGGTTTTGAAGATGCCGGAAAGTAGCCGGAGGAATTTTGAATGTCCAGAAAAGGAAAGACCATGAAAAAGCCCCTGTGCGCTTCCCTGCTGGCCGTCGCAGTCGCGTGCGGCTGCTTCCCCGCGGAAAGTTTCGCCGTTCCCTCGCCCGCGCTCATGGCGTCGGGCGCCATTGCCGCCAGGAAACATGCCCGCATGATCGGGGCCACCGGTATCGA
>CALVHG010000149.1 GCA_944327285.1 uncultured Desulfovibrio sp.
GTGGGGGGGAGGGTGGTGGTAGAGCAGGGCCCCCCCCAAGACAAGCTGGAGGGGTTTCCCTTCCCCCCAGCAAAAAAAACGCTACTTCCTGTTCCGGCCGGAGATGGCGAGGAGGGCGTCGAGGATGCTCCACGGGCTGGGAGGGCAGCCGGGGACGTAGAGATCCACGGGCAGGTGGGCGGGAACGCCGTCGCCGCATTCGGGCGAGGGCTGGAAGAGACCGCCGGAGATGGCGCAGCTGCCCACAGCGATGACGAGCTTGGGCTCGGCTACGGCGGCGTAGGTATCGAGCAGGGCGGCGCGCATGTTGCGGCTGACGGGCCCGGTGACGAGCACGCCGTCGGCATGACGCGGCGAGGCGGCAAAACCGATGCCGAAACGGCCGAGGTCATAGGTCAGCGTGCCGAGCACGTTGGTGTCGGCTTCGCAGGCATTGCAGCCCGCGGCGCTGACTTCGCGCAGAGAGAGGGAACGGCGATAGAGTCCATAATCGCGCTGCGGCGTGCCGACGCCGGAAAAGGGCTTTTCCGGGGTGATCAGCAGGTCTTCGCGATTGAAGGCGGCCACCCGGTAATCGCGGCTGAAGGCGATGGCCTCCTGCGGGCAGACATCGCGGCAGGCGCCGCAGAACAGGCAGCGCCCCATGTCGAGCTGCGGGCCGCCGTCGGGGCGGGGGGAAATGGCGCCGGAAGGACAGACGCGGGCGCAGGCTGTGCAGGAGCCGCAATCCACGGCGCGCAGCCGGGGAACGCCCAGATAGCGGGCGGGCAGAGTCGGGTCTGCCTTGGGGTAGAGGGCCGTACGGTATTTCTGCCGGAAACGTTCGGCGATGATGCGGAACATGGGCATCCCTTTTTCTGAAATTTTTTCAACCTGTCGCGGAAGAGGAGGAATTGCCTCTAAAGGTCAAAGCCGCAATAGGACAGATTGAAACTCTTGTTGCAGAGGGGAAAATCGGAGATTTGCTGCCCGCGCAAGGCCATAGCCAGCCCCTGCCAGTTGTGGAAGGAAGGATCGATAGCCTTGAAGAAGGCCGGTCGCCCTGTGGCATCGGTCATGAGCAGGTGGCATATTTCGCCGCGCCAGCCCTCGACCTGCGCCACGGCCAGATGGAGCGGCGGCAGGGCGTCGGGCAGTTCGGCCTGAACGGGCGAAGGTCTTTCGGCGGCAAGGGCCTTGAGATCCGCCGTGGCCTGAGCTGTGGAAACATCCAGTTCGCGGCTGCGGACGAGCGTGCGGGCTAGAACGTCGCCGCTGCGCTCCACCACGGGCGCGGCGGCTTCCTGCGGTTCCGGTCCCAGAGGATGGGTGAAACGGGCGTCCACGGGCAGGCCGCAGGCGCGGGCCGCCATGCCGACAAGACCGAGGGAACGGGCGGTTTCCGGGCTGACAGGGCCTGTGCCTTCCAGACGATCGTGGACGCTGGGACTGGACAGCATAACGTCCACGGAGGCGCGGGCGTCGCGATAGGCCGCCTGAAGACGAGCGAGGGCATCGGCGCATTCGTCGGCGGAAAGGTCCTGACGCACGCCGCCGGGGCAGAGGAGATTCCGGCCGAAGCGGTTTCCGCAGAGAACGGCGGTGGTATTGAGCACGTCGCCGCGGATGCGCCCGTTCCATGCCGAGGTGGGAAGAAAGCCGGTGTCGCCGCCGATGGCTCCCAGATCGCCTATATGATTGGCCAGGCGCTCCAGTTCCAGCGCCACGCGACGGAGAAGGCGGGCGCGGGGCGGCACGGCGATGCCCGCAAGGCGTTCGAGCGCTGTGCAGTAGGCGGTGGCGTGTCCGATGCTGGTGTCGCCCGCAAGACATTCCACCAGCGACATCCGGCGGCGCGGGGCGGCGCGCAGAAAGAGATTTTCAGCGCCGCGATGCTGGAAACCAAGACATATTTCCAGATGGAGCACGGTTTCGCCGAGGCACTGGAAGCGGAAGTGGCCGGGCTCGATGATGCCCGCATGCACGGGGCCCACGGCTACCTCGTGGATTTCCGCGCCTTCCACGCGGAAGAAATCGTTTTCCGCCGGGCCGGGGCGGCGTTCGGCGGCATCCGCGGGCCAGGGAGCGTTGAAGCGCACGGGCTTGAGCCACGGATGACCGGCGGGCATGACGCCGGAGCGCTCGCAGAGTTCCCGCTCGAAAAGGTGCGCCTGCGGATACTGGGGCGTCAGGGACGCATAGCCGGAAAGAGGTTCGCTGCGCAGGATGTGCAGGCTGCCGTCCTCGTCGTGACAAAGAAGGCTGCACAGGCTTTTGCGCGCGTCGTCGGGGTTTTCGCCCGGCAGGGCGAAGAGCGCCAGCAGGCGGCAGCCCGCGTCAAGCAGTCCGCCCGTTTCTTCTCGCCAGCGCGCGCCGCGCAGCTCTTCCACTGCGGCAATATTGACACTCCGGGTATAGGAAAAACGCATGGCCTAGCCTCCGATGGTGCGCGCGGCCTGTGCCAGAACATGCCGCAGCCCCTGCGGCACATACAGACCGAGAAGGAGAACGGTCAGACCCAGCGCCAGAGGGGGCAGAACGCTGAGCAGCGGTTCACGGGTGGCGCGAGGAACGTCCGGCGGACGGGAGCCCTGTATCATGCGGAGCACCGGAACGCTCATGCCCACGAAGATGACGGCCAGCAGCGCCAGATACAGGGTGCCGACGAGCCACTGTCCCTGTGCCAGAGCGCCCTTGAATATCCAGAGTTCGCTGACGAACAGGCCAAAGGGCGGGGAACCGACGATAGCGAGGAAACCGCCTGCCCAGAGGACTGTCGTAAAGGGCATGGACCAGCGCATGCCCCGCACGTCGTAGCTGGAAAGGGTGTGGTAGCGGGTGAGGATGTTGCCCGCCAGCAGGAAGAGCATGCACTTTGTCAGAGAGTGGCAGAGGGCGTGAAGCATGGCCCCCTGAACGGCCACGCCGCCAAGACCGATGCCGAAGGCAAGAATGCCCATGTGCTCTACGCTGGAGTAGGCGAGCAGCCGCTTGTAGTGGCCCTGTCCCACAATGAAGATGGCGGCCGTGAGCAGCGACAGAAGACCGAAAAAGAGCAGCAGGCGGGCGCTGAAACCTCCCAGACCGGAGGCCAGCAGAATCTGATGGCCGCGCAGGATGCCGAGCAGCGCGCAGTTGAGCAGCGCGCCGGAAAGCAGGGCGGACACCAGCGAAGGGGCCTGACTGTGGGCGTCGGGCAGCCAGTTGTGCAGAGGAGCGAGGCCCATCTTGGTGCCGTAGCCCACCAGAAAGAAGATAAAGGCCGCCTTGAGCCAGGGCACGGCCGGATCGCCGGGCGTCACACCGTGCGCGAGCTGCTGGAGGGCAGAGAGCTGATCCACGGCCTCGTTGGCGCTTTCCAGCCCGTTTCCGGCAAAGGCCAGCGAGAGCAGGAGATTGCCGATCAGGGCAAGAGCAATGCCCACGGAGCAGATGATCAGGTATTTCCAGGTGGCTTCAAGGGATTCCCTATGCCGGTGGAAGTAGATCAGCGGCGCGGAAGCCAGCGTGGTCGCCTCTATGCCGACCCAGAGCGCGCCAAGGTGGCGCGTGCAGGTGACGAGCGTCATGGCCGAGAGGAAGACGCACAGGCAGGCCGTGAAGCGGCGTTCCGGCGCGTTGGTAAAGCGCTCGCCGGTCTTCATATGGGCGCGTTCTCCCAGTCCTTCCTCCGCCTTGAGGTAGCCGACGGCGTAGATGGAGGACACGAGGAAGAGGGCCGAGGCAATGCCGAGAAAAAGACCGCCCAGCATGTCGGGGGCGAGCAGGCCGCCGAAGGCCGACGGCGCGTTTCCTTCGATGATGCGGCGCAGCACGGCGGCGGTCAGCACGGCGTGCAGGATTGCGGCGGCCACAAGCAGCGTGCGGCCCGTGGCGGCTCTGGTAATGATCAGCATCAGCGCCGCCGCCAGCAGCGGCAGAATCAGCAGGGCTTCTAGCATGGCGATCAATCCCTGAGGCTGCGGAAGCGGCCTACGTCTATGGTTTCAAATTTGCTGGAAATATGGTTGATGGCAATGCCCATGACAAAGACGGCGACAAAGAGGTCAAGCAGCAGGGTCAGCTCAAACCAGACGGCCCCGGCGCTCATGAGAGGCGTGCCCAAAAGAAAAATGCCGTTTTCCGTCACCAGATAGCCCATGACCTGCGAGAGGGCCGACGCCCGGCCGATGACGAGCAGCAGGCCGCAGAACAGCGTGCCCAGCGCCGTAGCCAGCAGGAAGGGCGGGAAGAAGCCCTGCGGCAGGGGGAGCTGCTTTTCCAGCCAGAGGGCAAAGACAAGGCCGATCATGCCCGCCAGCACGGCGGCGGCATAAGGCAGGTGCGGCGGCACGGACGAAGGCGCGCCAATGCGCAAATGCGTGCGGCGCAGCAGCAGCGGCAGGCCCACGCCCTTGATCAGCAGGATCGCCACGCCGATCAGCAGGTGATCAAGGCTGATGAGCAGCGCCGCCAGCAGGCACCCCTGGACAGCAACCAGTTTGTTCATGCCGGCCAGACGATCCGTTCCCAGCAGGAGCAGATTGTTCAGCAGCAGCAAAAAGAGCAGCAGAAGCAGGACGGACATAACATTTCCTTGTCAGGCATAGCTGAGGCCGTTTTTTGCGGGCAGTTGGTTCCTTCTGGGGGAGGGGACCCCCTCTGCTGGCGCGAGAGGGGTTCCCCTCCCCCAGCCCCCCACCCCTCCCCAGCGCGCTTTATTCTGGTAGACGAAAGGCCGCGGGGGCGTTGTTGTTTCCTTATGGCAACCGTCCCCCGAAGCCATGAAGACGGCGCGTGACGTTTCTTCAAAATCTATGGCTATCGTTTCGCGGAAAAAGCGCGGTTTTTCCGCTTACTTTTGGCCGGGCGGCGCTGGGCCGCTGTCTCGC
>CALVHG010000150.1 GCA_944327285.1 uncultured Desulfovibrio sp.
CTGCTAGCGCGAGAGGGGGTTCCCCTTCCCCCAGACCCCCAACCCCTCCCCCAGCGCGCTTTATTCAGGTCAACGGGCATGGCGGAATATTCAGAGGATTTCCTCTGGTTACCGTCCCCCGGAGGTGAAAAACCACAGACAAAAAGCATGGGAGATACGGGCATGAAAAAGAAAGTCGCCGCTCTGGGCATGGCCGCGGCCATGCTGACCGGCATCGCTGAAAGCGTTCCGGCAGAAGACGTCACGCTCCGCCCCATCCTGACAATGGAACAGGCGCAGACCATGCTGCGGGCGGCTTCGGAAGAAGCAAAACGCGGCGGGCACGCCGTCTGCATCTCCATCGTGGATCGTTCCGGGCAGACGCTGGCCGTTCTGCGCCATCATGACGCGGGTGTGCACACCCTTGAGGCCAGCTACAAGAAAGCCTACACAGCCGCATCCCAGAAGCGCAAAACCGTTGATATCGCCCGCGGCGTGCGCGAAGGCTCCATCCCGGAAGACATCCGCTATCTTGACCACCGTTTCAGTCTGATGGAAGGCGGCATGCCCATCATGCTGGGCGGGCATGTCGTCGGCGGCATCGGCGTAGGCGGCGCTCACGGCAGCGAAGACAGCCGCATTGCCGCCGCCGCTCTGGCAAGCCTGAAAGAAACAGAGAAATAAAGCGTCTCACACAGGGCCTGTTCACACAAATTTTACAAATAATTTCAATAGATATGACAAACTTGTCGTACACACGCCACTTGTCTTTGGTGGCGGGGTCGCCTCGTATTCCTGACTCTTCCCCCCAACAACTTACGAATAGAGCATTTTCAGTTTGAAACGCACAGCGTTTCAAACTGAAAAAACTCTGGACAGCCTCACAGTCAAAACAGAAAACGCCCGTCGCACAACGGGCGTTTTCTGTTTTGAACAACAACGCCCCGCTTTGGCAGGGCGTCGTTTCTGTTATACCGGGGGACGGCGACCGGTGGGAACACGTCCGCGTCACCTTCCCCTTCCATCCTCCCTGAAAAAGCGCGCGGGGGAGGGGTGGGGGTCTGGGGGAGGGGAACACCTCCGCGCTAGCGGAGGGGTTCCCCTCCCCCAGATTAAAACTACCCTTCCAGAAAGGCGCGGTAGGCATCGACGGTTGCGCAGACGTCGGCGGCGCTGGCCAGCTCAAAGGGGCTGTGCATGGACAGCAGGGCCGGGCCGAGATCGATGACGTCCATGCCGTAGGCGGCGAGGAACAGGGCCACGGTGCCGCCGCCGCCCGTATCGACCTTGCCGAGTTCGGCCACCTGCCAGGGAATATTCTTTTTATTGAACAGGCCCCGCAGCTCGCCAAAGAATTCCGCTTCGGCCTCGCTGGAGCCGTACTTGCCACGCGAGCCGGTAAACTTGGCAAAGCAGGGACCGTAGCCCAGCTGGGCGGCGTTCTGCTTTTCGTGCACTTCGGGGAAATCGGGGTCAAGGGCGGCGGTCACGTCGGCGGAAAGGGCGCGTGTCCGCAGGAAGACCTGCGACACAGGGATAGCGGGAGCCCAGGCGCGAACCATGTCTTCCATGCAGTATTGCAGGAAACGGGACGATGCGCCGGTCGCGCCGTCGGAGCCGATTTCTTCCTTATCCCAGAAAATAACGGCCATAGTCTGGCTGTTGCTGCCCGCGCGCGCCGAGGTGAGGGCTTCCAGAGCGGCAAAGACGCAGATTCGGTCGTCCTGACCGTAGCCGCCGATCAGGCTCTTGTCGAGGCCGACAAAACGGGCGGGGCCAGCGGGCACGGCCTGAATTTCGGCGGTGATCAGGTCCTCTTCCCGGATGCCGTACTGCTCGTTAAGGAGCTGCAGCACATGCGCCTTAAGAGGATCCTTGCCGTCAGCCTCTTTTTTGGCGGCCGAAGCCAGCGCCGGGCTGTGACCGAGAACTACGTTGAGCTTTTCGCCTTCAAAGGCTTCGCTCACTTTCTGCCCGGACTGCTTCTGCGCCAGATGGGGCAGCAGGTCGGCAATGGTAAAGACGGGATCGCCGGGCTTTTCGCCGATGCACACAGGCACGGACTTGCCGTTTTCCAGAATGACGACGCCGTGCAGCGCCAGAGGCCGGGCCAGCCACTGATATTTGCGGATGCCGCCATAATAATGCGTTTTGCCTTGCACCACGCAGGCCTGCTCCACAAGGGGACGCTGTTTGAAGTCGAGGCGCGGACTGTCGGCATGGGCCGCAATGAGACGCACGCCGGAAGCCAGCGTGCTGCGCCCCTTGCGCACGGCAAACAGGCATTTGCCATGCAGAGAGCGCATGACGGACGCCTTACGGAAGTCTTCGCCGAAACCGGCTTCTGCCAGCCGTTTCTGCACATAGGCAATAGTTTCCCGCTCCGTTTTGCAAGCGGACAAAAATTCAATATAGCGCTGGGCCAAGGCATTGACCTGACGGCGACGGGTCGTCGTCGCATAGGAATCCCAGGCGCTGACGGGCTCATAGGTCAGAGAAGATTTTTTCGTACTCATAGGAAACAATCCTTGTTGGATGAACGCCTGCTGTCCTTTTCATAGCTCGCCGCTATTCTTTCCCCAAGCAATACGCCGTCCTTGCATCCCGCGCAAGGGCGCGGCACGGCCGCGAAATACATTGAAACAGACGGTCGTCACGCCTTCAGGAAGGCAGGGGGGAATTTTTACCGTATTTCTGATTTATGCAAAAACCAGTCCATAAAAAGCGCAAGGCTTGCCGCCGACGTTTTTCCTTTCGAGCTGCTGTCCAAGTCACATTGATAAGATGCATCTGCCACGCCCATAAAAAATGCTCGCCGCAGACGCTTAAGGGACTCAGGCAAAAGTTTATAACAAAATATACAATTATTTTATAAAGATAGAATACAAACTACGACAATCTTTGAAAAAGGGTTTTATCGCACGCTCTCGCGCTCCTCTGAAAAAGCGCGCTGGGGAAGGGATAGGGGGCTTGGGGGGAAGGGCCCAACCTTTTCGCAGCGAAGCGAAAAAGGCGTTCTCGTAGTCCTCTCGCGCTGGCAGCGACCGAATGGCGGCGCAGGCCGTGCCCGTTGCGACGCAGGAAGCTACGGGCATCGACAGTTTTTTTTCCCTTCCCCCCCAACTACGAACAGCCTCCCTCCTAGGGACGCAGCAGGCCTTTCACAAGGGCGACGATATCGGCGGGGTCGCGCGGCAGCAGGGTTCGCGGATCAAGGCAGAACGCGCCTTCTTCGAGGCGGCCCAGCAGCGGCGGCGCGGTGGCAAGCAGGGCCTGCCTGAGCCCGGAGGCCGTCAGAGGCGCGCCTTCCTGCGGCGTCAGACAGACCAGCGACGTAGGCAGATCGCACTCCGGGAATGCGCCACCGCCCACGCGGGACACGTCGGGGCGCACGCGCACGCCGCAGACCGGGCCGAGAGCGCGACGCAGGCGCCCGGCCAGGGAGCGGGCCGCGCGAGCCAGCTCTTCCTGACTCATGAACAGCATGCGCAGGGTAGGAATACGCCGCCGCGCCAGTTCGGGATCGCAATACAGGCGCAGGGTGGCCTCCAGCGCGGCCAGCGTAAACTTGTCGCAGCGCAGGGCGCGGGTCAGCTGATTGCTCTTCATGCGGGCTATCATATCCGCGCGTCCGGCAAGGATGCCCGCCTGCGGACCGCCCAGCACCTTGTCGCCGGAAAATGTCACGACATCCACGCCGGCGGCGATCAGACTCTGCACGGTCGGCTCATTGGGCAGCCCCACGGAACTGAAGTCCGTCAGACTGCCGCTGCCCACGTCCTCGAACACAGGCAGATCATGCCGACGCCCCAGGGCGACCAGCTCCTCCGCCGCCACCGCCGTATGAAAGCCCACAATGCGATAATTGGACGTATGCACGCGCAAAAGCGCGCGGGTCCGCTCGTCGATGGCCTGCTCATAGTCCCGCAAATGCGTGCGATTGGTTGCGCCCACATCCCGCAGGACAGCCCCGCTTTTGGCCATGACTTCGGGAATACGGAAGCTGCCGCCGATTTCCACCAGCTCGCCGCGAGACACAATAGCTTCGCCGCCTTTGCAGAAGGTATCGAGCAGAAGCAGCACCGCGGCCGCATTATTGTTGACTACCAGCGCGGCTTCCGCGCCTGTCAGACGACATATCAGGGATTCGCACAGCGTATGACGACTGCCGCGACCGCCCGTCGTCAAATCCAGCTCCAGCGAGCAATAGCCGGAGGCCGCCGTCAGCAGAGCCTCCACGGCTTCTTCCGCCAGCACGGAACGCCCCATGTTGGTATGCACCACCACGCCGGTACCGTTGATGACCCGCCGCAGGCGCGGCGCAACAGCGGCGCGGGCGCAGGCCAGCATGCGCGGCAGACAGCTCTCCAGCGTCACCTCGTCCGCGCTGCTCACCCGGCCTTCCCGGATGTCACGACGCACGGCATCCCAAAAGGCTGTCAGCGCATCCCGCAGCAGAGGTCGCGGCGCGGCCGCCAGCACGGGATCGGCATCCGCGGCGGCCGCCAACACGGCATCCATTGCGGGCAGGCCCCGAAACAGGGCTCCCCTGTCCGTCGTCATAGGATCACCTCCTGAAATGGTCCAAAAGGAATCAGCTCTTCAACAACGCCTCGCCTGCGTTTCCGTTTAGAGCATTTTCAGTTTGAAACGCTTCGCACTTTAAACCATACGGCCTGTCGTTTTGCGGAAAAAACGCTGCTTTTCCGCTCACTTCGGGCCGGGCGACGCTGTGCCGCCGCCTCGCGTTTCACCTTTTTCAAAGGCAAAACGCTCTGGGCTCAGGAGTCATTACGTTTTGTCTTGAGGGGGAAGGAACCCCTTTGCTCTGCTGTCGATGTCCGTAAGGCTCCTGCGTCGCCTAA
>CALVHG010000151.1 GCA_944327285.1 uncultured Desulfovibrio sp.
TAGGGGGGCTTGGGGGGAAGGGGAACCCCTCTCGCGCTAGCAGAGGGGTTCCCCTTCCCCCCAACATAATAAAATCAAAACATCTGCTGTATGCCGAGGGCGGGGAGGATGAGGGAGGCGAGCAGCGCGGGGTCTTCGGCCACGGGCAGGAGGGCGGGCGCGGGCTGCGCTGGAAAGTAGGGTTCGAGGCTTGCGGCGGGCAGGGGCAGGGAGGGGCAGGCGACGGGGACGACGCCGGGCGCGTCGAGGGCGGCGGCGTAGTCGGGGCGGGTTGCGTCGGCCTGTTCGGGCAGGAGCACATAGAGAAGTTCGCAGCGGGCGCGGGCTGCGGCGATACGCGCGGGGCCGTTGTCCGGCAGGGGGGCGGGGAGGACAAGGCCGCCCGTGCCGCCGGGGGGCGTGCCGTGGCTGCGGCGCAGACTGCGGAGCCGCGCGGCAAAGGGAGCCAGCGCCGGGGGCAGGGCGGGCGCAAGGGCGGCAAAGCGGGGCAGAAGGCGCGGAAAGAGATATTCGGCCAGCAGAGCATAGCCGCCGGGCCCCATGTGGCGCACGTCAAAGAAGATTTCGCCGTGGGCGTGCGGTCGCTGGAAGGCCTCGCCGGTCGTGAGGCAGCACAGAAATTCTTTCGCTGTGGGGACGGCTTCCACGGCGGCGGCAAGGGCGCGGCTGTCGCATTCGTGCAGCAGCAGCACGATCAGATCGCCGGGGCGGAGAGGGTAGCGCGGCGAAAGGAGCTGACGCGCGGCCTCGACGAAGGGACCGCCGGAAGCCGGATTCAGGACGCGGACGCTTTCGGGGGCGTGGGCGTTGAAGGCGCGCTGGAGACAGCTTGCCACGGTTTGATCGTCGGGAGCAAAGAGGCCGAGGGCCGGGGCGTCTCCCAGCAGATGCAGGGTATGCTGCCAGCGGGCGGGAACGTCGGCTACCCGACGGCGGCCGCCTTCGATAGTATAGAAGGGCGAATGCAGGGGCGCGGGCTGGAGCAGACCGTTCCGCCGCACAAGACGCAGCCCGGCGGACTGATAATCGAAGATGCGCGCGCAGTCTTCGGGGCTGCGGCCGGGATAGAAGGCCGTCAGCGCGGCCTGCCGCCGGAGATTGAGATAATAGTGAAAATCCCGCTCTTCCTGGAGAACCGCCTGTTCGTGAGGGGATGGATTGCGGACATCGCAAAGCGGATTGCCGAGACAGACGAGGCACAGCCCCGCGCGAACAGCATGACATTTGTGCAGCAAGGCCTGATACATGACGGCGACTCCGGGAAAGGGGGCGGAAAGGAGGGCGTTGTGTCCTTGAAAAGGGCGGAACGCGAGGCGACAGACAGTGCCGCCTGGCTCAACGTGGGCGGAAAAGCGCGTTGGGGGAAGGATGGGGGGCCTGGGGGGAAGGAAACGCCCCTTGCGCGCTAGCCGCGACCGAATGGCGGCCGTAGGCCGTGCCCGTTAGGCGACGCAGGAGCCTTACGGGCATCGACAGCAGAGATAAGGGGGTTTCCTTCCCCCCAGAAGAACAATGCAGCGTCAGCAGCCTGGTTAGTACTGGGCGGGCTGCGCCTTGGGACGGAGCTTCCAGATGCTGGCGAGGAGGGTGGCGACGGCTTTGTAGAGCTCTTCGGGAATCATGTCGCCGACCTCGACGGACTTGTAGAGGGCGCGGGCAAGGGGGACGTTTTCGCGGATGGGCACGTGGTTTTCCCTGGCGATTTCCTTGATGCGTTCGGCAAGGAGATCCGCGCCCTTGGCGAGCACGACGGGCGCGGGCGCTTCCGAGGCGTTATAGCGCAGGGCCACGGCAAGATGGGTGGGGTTGGTAACCACAACGTCGGCCTTGGGGACGTTCTGCATCATGCGCTGCTGCACCACCTGCATCATCTTTCTGCGCTGCTTGCCCTTGATGACGGGGTCGCCTTCGGCCTGCCGGCGTTCGTCCTTGACCTCGCTCTTGGTCATTTTCATATTTTCTTTGTAGGAATAGCGGCTTTGCCAGACGTCAAAAATGGTGATGGCCAGCAAAGGGATGGCCGTATAGAACAGAATACGCCGCGCCATGCCCAGCATGAAGCTGGCCACGCCTTCGGGCGTGGCGTAGTACATGGGCAGGAAGTTCAGATACTGACTATAAATGATATAGCCGGGAATGATGGCCAGAATGATAGCGAAAGAAAGACTCTTGAGCGCGCGAAAGATGGTCATGGGCGAGAATAGAATCTGTTTCAGGCCCTTGACGAGATTGAACTTCTGCCATCTGAACTTGAAGACCTTGAAGGTCCAGAGCTTGCCCACCTGCACGCGCTGAACGATGAGCACCAGCAGCCACAGGCCCAGCAGAATGGGCAGCACCATGATGGCAAAGCGCCAGGTGACTTCGATGGCGAGATCGCGCACGTTCTCGATGGTGGGGTCAAAGTTCCACACGCCGCCGTGGAAGCGCCGGAACAGGCCGAGCATGCCGTCCTGAATGGAGCCGATCCAGGCGGTGATAAGGGCCATGCCGCCATACAGGCTGACCATGCGGGGCAGTTCCTGCGAACGGGGGACGTTGCCCTCGCTGCGCATTTTCTGTTCGCGTTTTGGGGTGGCTTCTTCTGTTCTGCTGGGGTCTTTCTGCTTGCCGAACATATGCGATCCTTGAGCATTTTCCGTTTGAAGCGCTTTGCGGTTCAAACTATGCGGCCTGTCGTTTCGCGGAAAATGCGCGTTTTTTCCGCTTGCTTCGGGCCGGGCGGCGCGGTGTCGCCGCCTCGCGTTTTACCTTTTTCAAAGGCAAAACGCTCTTGCGCCTGCGGGCGTCAGGGAAAAGAAGTTCTGGAGCCGGGCTCAGGCCGACGGCAGATAGCCGTGTTGCTTCAGATAGTCAAGCGTTGTGGGCGGGGCCAGCTGTTCCAGTTGCGCCCGGTCGCCGTATTTCAGGGCCCGGCGCAGGGACGAAGCGCTGATGATGCGGCCGTCCGCGGTGGCGCGGCGGGGCAGCTCCACAAATTCAATGCCGTGACGCGGCAGAATGGAGCGCATGGCGGCGTTGTACTGGCGCGTCAGGCGGCAGAGAGGTTCTTCGCCCGCAAAGCGTTTGACGATGCCCAGCAGCGGCGCGACGACGGTTGCGAAAATTTCCAGATCGCGGCCGGCGTCGATGCGAACATGCTGGAGTTTTTCCTTGTCGAAGTATTCCGGCAGGGTCTCGGAGGAAATAATCAGCCTGCCGCCGGGCACAATGGCCGCGCGGGGTTCTTCCGCCAGCGCCGCGCGGGCCATGGCAAACCGGGCTTCAAAGCTGAACTGCGATTTGTCCTCTTCCAGAATGAAGACATAGAGGAAGTCGCAGCGCCGCAGCGCTTCCTGAACCAGAAAGGCGTGCCCGCGCGTGAAGGGATTGGCGTTCATAACGATGGCGCCCACGTCCCGCGCTTCGGGGGGGCGCTGATCCTTCAGCTTTGCCAGTTCCCGCGCATAGTCCCGCAGGCCCGGCGGCACGACGGGATCGCGCTCCCGCGCCAGTTCCCGCAGACAGGGAAAAAGCCGTTCCGCGACCAGCGCATAGCCGCCGCCGTTCATGTGCACCGTATCGAAAAAGATTTCTCCCTGCGCGTGCGGCCGCTGGAAGATGGCGGAAATATCCTTATAAGCAAAGAAATTCTTGTCAGGAAAGGCGCGCAGAGCCTGCCGCAGGGCCGTTTTGTCTATGTCGCTGGTAATGAGCACGGCCACGTCGCCCCGCCGGAATGCGGTGCGCGGCGATAATATCTGGCGGGCCGCCACGGGCACGCCGCCCCAGTTGGCCGCATTGACCACCCGCGCGCCCTCGTCCGGGGCCTGTTCGTTGAACGCCCGCTGCATCCGGCTGGCCACGGTCTGCGCGTCGGCGGCAAAGGCACCCACGGCGACGCAGTTGCCGAAAAAGTAGATCGTTTTGCGCCATGTGGCCGGGCATCCTTCCGTGACGCGCTCATGATTGACGACATTGTAATAGCGCGAGGCCGTGTCCGCCAGCAGGAAAATTCCGTTGCAGGCAAAGGTCCTGAAGCCCGAACGCTCGTAGAAGAACAGCTCTTCCCGTTCCCGCGCCGACATGCCCGGATAGAGCGCGGCCAGCTCTTCCCGGTTGGCGGGATTGAGATAATAGCGCCAGAAGCGCCGCTCCACGCAAATATCCCGCTCGTGCGCCGAAGGCTGCCGGATGCGCTCCACTGGCCGCGCCACGCGCGCCAGCAGCAGCCGGGCCCCGCTTGCGGCTATCTTGTGCAACAATGCCTGATACATGACTTCCCCATACTGCCCCAAATCCGCGCGCTTGGGAAGGGCGTTTCCGGGGCGGCCTGCCGGAAGCGGCGGGCCGTATGGTTTGAAATATACAGCGCCGCAAACTGAAAATGCTCGAAATGCGTAGAAATGTCCGCTGTTCCTGTTCCCCTCTGAAAAAGCACGCTGGGGGAAGGATGGGGGGCTTGGGGGGAAGGACTACAAGAACGCCTTTCCTTCGGAAAGGCTGGGACCCTCTCGCGCCAGCAGCGACCGGATGGCGGCCGCAGGCCGCGCCCGTTGCGACGAAGGAATGGGCATCGGCAGCAGAGATGAGGGGGGCCCTTCCCCCAAAACAACTTACGAATAGCGTT
>CALVHG010000152.1 GCA_944327285.1 uncultured Desulfovibrio sp.
CGGCCGCAGGCCGTGCCCGTTGCGACGAAGGAAGCTACGGGCATCGACAGCAGAGATGAGGGGTTTCCCTTCCCCCCCAACCTTCCCCAACGTTATCAGTCATGCAGATGAACGATCTTGAAGGGCGTGCCTATGAGGGCGTTGAGTTCGGCGAGGTCTTCCGGGGTGCAGGAGCAGCCGCTGAATTGCAGGCAGAAGCGGGCGAAGCCGATCCAGGTTGTTTCCAGGGCATTGAAGGGAAGAATTATGCCGCAGCAGGGGGCCTGAAGCAGAAGATCGGGGTCTTCGGGATTGGCTTCAAAGGCCTCGCTGAGGAGGGCCATGATATGCTCGTCGTCCAGGTCTTCGCCGCAGTGGGGGCAGCGGAAACCTTCGCCCGGCGCGGCGAAGCTCATGAGCGAACGGGAACAGCTCATGGCCCTGCGCAGACGCCAGCCCGCGGGTGGCGGGAGCCAGGGGCAGGGCGGAAAGCCGTCGGCCACCGGCTCGGTGTCTGAGGTTGTGGGCCAGAAGTCCGGGCGGCGCTGCTGGGCCCGTTGCAGGAAGGCGTCCAGCCAGCGCCAGGCCGCCGCGGCCTCGTCCGGCGTGATGACGACCTCGGTATCCACGGGCAGCAGCACGCTGCTTCCCGACGGGAAGAGCTGGGCAAGAGGAGGGGCCGCATGCCATGCGACCGGAGCGCCCGCGCTTTCCAGCTCCTGCGCCGCGGCTTCCGGATTGCCGGGGGTTGGTTGCAGGCTCAGCATGAGGGCGGGCGAGGCAAAGGGCGTCTGATTCTCCCAGGGGTTAAGGATTCGGTTTTTCGGCAGGTTTGCGGGCGGGGGCGGGGGAACGCTTGCGGCTCCGGAGCCCGGCTCCAGAAAATAATCGGACTCCTGATCGCCGTCCCCGGAAAGGGGCGTGACGTGCAGATGCGCTTCCCCGCCGGGGGGCAGGATGGACGGCACGGCCTGCCAGATGCGGACAATGCGGTCGGCGTCGAGATAGTTTTCGGGAGAGCGCGTGAAACGGAAGGTGCAGAAGCGCGGCATCTGGGCGGGGTCATGGGGCATGGGCGACTCCTTGAGCGTCAGATTCTGGAATTTTTTTGAACCTTTTTAGTTTGAAACGCCGCGCGCTTCAATCCATGCGGCCTGTCGTTTCGCCGAAAAAAGCGCGGTTTTTCCGCTTGCTTCGGGCCGGGCGGCGCCGCGCCGCCTCCGCGGATAAGGCAGCAGGCCCTACGCCTCCTTGCGCCGCGCTCCCTTGAGATCGCCGATGAGCTGCATCAGAGCGTCGGATTGCAGGCCCACTTCCTGCACCAGCCCGGCGGATGTCTGCATGGTCTGCACCACGTCGGCGGAGACGCTGTTGATGTCGGCCAGCGAGCGGTTGATGTCTTCGGAGGTGGCCGACTGCTTTTCCGCTGTCGTGGCGATGGCGAGCACCTGAGCGGCGCTGTTGTCTGCCAGCTCCGCTATTTCTGTCAGAGCGGTTCCCGATTCGTCAACCAGCCGCGCCGCTTCCTCCACTGACGCAACGGCAAGGTCCATCTGCCGGGCGCTTTCCGCCGTGGATGCCTGTATGGCGGCAATGGTCTTGCCTACTTCGCCGGTGGAGGACATCGTTTTTTCGGCCAGCTTGCGCACTTCGTCGGCCACGACGGCAAAGCCGCGTCCGGCCTCGCCCGCGCGGGCGGCCTCGATGGCGGCGTTCAGCGCCAGCAGGTTGGTCTGATCGGCAATGTCGGAAATAACGCCCATGACCGCGCCGATTTCCTGCGCGCTGGAGGACAGGGCCGCCATTTCCTGCTTGAGCCGCAGCGACTGCTCGCGCACGCCCTGAATGCCCGCAATGGCCCGCTGGCTGACGGTGGCGCCGTTTTCGGCCCGCTCTCTGGTGGCGGCGGACATCTCCGAGGCATGCCCGGCGCTCTGGGCCACGTCCAGCACGGAATGATTCATCTGTTCCATAGCCTGCGCCGTTGCCGTAATGCGCCCGGCCTGATGGCCTGCGCTTTGTTCGGAGTGATCGACCTGCTCCCGCAGGGAGCGCATGGCCGCGTCGATGGCGGACGCAATGCCTTCCAGCTTGCCCGCCGCGTCGAGCATGCCCTCGGCGCGCGCCCGTTCGGCGGCGGCGCGGGCCTCTTCGGCGGCGCGGACGGCCTCCTGCGCCCGCAGGGATTCCGCCTGCGCCCGGCGGCTGTTTTCTTCCGACTGGGCCAGCATGGCGCGCAGGCTGTCGAGCATGAGGCCGAGCGAGCGGCAGAGCGCGCCCAGCTCGTGCCGCATATTGGCGGGCTGCGGCGTGTCGAGCTTGCCCCCGGCGACGGCGTCGGCATAGGCGATGAGGCCGTGAATGGGGCGGGTGATGGAGAGAATGACCCCTATGAGCACCGGGGAAATGCCCGCAATCACGCCCACAATAATCAGGCAAAGCAGGCGCAGGGCGTCGGTCGCGTCCTCGTGGGAACGGTCCATGCGGGTTTCAAAGGCTTGAAATTCCACGTCGCGGATGCGGTTCAGCTCGTCGATGGCGCTGGTCGTGTTTTTCCAGAATTCGTCCTGATTGACGCCGAAGCCGCCGCTTTCGGCTCTGGCGGCCACCTGCTGAAAGGCGTCGTTGGCCGCTTTCCAGGAGGACGAGGCGAGCAGAGAGCGCAGAATGGCGCGGGATTCCTCCGTCAGCGTCAGCGCGTCGGCGGACAGGGCCGCGTCCATGCCCGCTTTCAAGGCCGCAAGCCGGTCGATCAGGCCGGGGGGCAGGGGCGCGTCCGCCGCGATCAGCGGCGACAGCGTTCCGCGCAGGAGCCCGGCGTTTTCCTTGGCTTTTTCGAGATAGTCCATGGAAATGAAGGTGGCGCGCATGCCGTCGCCGATGTCCCGGAGATCGGGAATGGCGCGAGCCGCGCGCAGAAGTCCCCGGATGCTGCGCGAATAAATGTCCAGCACCTCGGCCGAGGCGGCCTTATTGTCCACCATCCGGCGCGCCTGCGGCACAATGGCAAGCGCGTCGTCCAGCTCCCGCCGCAGCGGGGCGGGCAGCTCCAGGGGGCCGCGCAATTCCGCCAGACGCGCAAGCGCCTTGTCGGTATTGCCGCGCTGCGTCGTCATGGGGCCGCTGTTGCCCGTGGTCAGAAAGACGTTGGAAAGGCCGCGTTCCTTCTGGATTTCATTGACCAGCCCGGAAATGCCGCTGAACAGCGTAATATTACTGCGGACGGCGGCAACGTCGTTTTTCTTTTCCAGCCAGGAAAGGGCGTACAGGGCGCTGACGACAAGAAAGGCCGTCATGGGAATACTGCAAAGGACAAGAAGTTTGTGCGATATCTTCATGAGTTCCGTTCCCCGAAGGCGTTTCTTTCGCGAGCGCATACGCAGGAAGAGACAGGGGAGGGGCTCCTGCCTCCGCTGTCTCTGGTCTTTATAGAGCATTTTCAGTTTGAAACGCTGTGCATTTCAAACCATACGGCCTGTCGTTTCGCGGAAAAAGCGTGGTTTTTCCGCTCTCTTTGGGCCGGGCGGCGCTGTGCCGCCGCCTCGCGTTTCACCTTTTTCAAAGTTGAAACGCTCTAGAAGTATGTAGCTAATAATAGCTGTTATTAATATGGGGACGGAATAACTCTACGCCAAAACAGAAAAGCCGACAAGCCCGGCAGGGGAATGTCGGCAGTTTTTGACAACGATGCCGGGATGCTGGCGCGCTTGTCAGGAGCGCTGGCCAACGGCGGGGAAGAAGCGGGGGCACAGCCGGTGCAGCAAGGCCCCAAGGCCGCGAATGCAGAAGCCGGTCAGGCAGGCCGAGAGGAGCGTGCCTTCGCGGATGCCCACGATATGCCCCAGGCAGATCAGGCCGAGCAGAGCGGCCGAGGCCACCATGCTTGCGTCCACCATCACCTTGAGATTGCCGAAATTGCGGCGGGTTCGGAAGGCCAGCGCCAGAACAATTCCTTCGCCGGGCTGGACAACAAGGTTGCAGGCCACCTGAAGAAGAATGCCAAAAGCAAGCGTGACGATGCCCGCGGCCAGCACGCACAGGCGTTCCGCATAGGGCAGCAGAAGAATGCTCCCCGACAGGTGCATCCACATGTCGATGAAAAAGCCAAACAAAAAGACCGGCGGCAGTTGCAGGACATTTGCGCGGGAAAAATGCGGCCCAAGAATGAACTTCTCCAGCAGCACAAACAAGGCGTTGAGCAGAACGGTATACGCGCCCACGCTGAGAGGAAACACCGCATTGACCGCAAGAGGCAGGCTGGTGATGGGCGTCGTGCCCATGTCGGCATTCGTAATAAGCGCTATGCCCAGCGCCGCCAGGCACATCCCCAACACCAGAACAACACAACGAACAAGAAAAGGAAGGCGATCCATTCTGACTCCAACGCGACGCTCACCCCGCGCCGCTGCCCCCAAAACGTATGTCTCCCTCAGCGGATTGTCAAAACGGGGAGTATAAGCGCTGGGGAATTGCTGGGGGAGGGGGAACCCCCTCTGCTAGCGCGAGAGGGGGTTCCCCCTCCCCCAGACCCCCACCCCTTCCCCCAGCGCGCTT
>CALVHG010000153.1 GCA_944327285.1 uncultured Desulfovibrio sp.
CCATACGGCCTGTCGTTTCGCGGAAAAAACGCGGTTTTTCCGCTCACTTTGGGCCGGGCGGCGCTGTGCTGCCGCCTCGCGTTTCACCTTTTTCAAAGGAGAAACGCTCTAAAGCGCGTTTGGGAAGGGGGCGGGGGTCTGGGGGAGGGGGAAACCCTTTGTGCGCTAGCCAAAGGGTTTCCCCCTCCCCCAGTTCAATTCCCCGAATTTCCTCCCGACCAGACGCTCTAGCGGGCGATATCGCGCAGACGTTCGATCAGGCCGTCGGCGAGGGCGGCGTCTTTCATTTCGTAGCGCCGGCCGAGATATTCGTATTTGGGCTGGCCCATGCGGTGATAGGCGAGCAGCTCATACGAGATATTGTCGCGCCGGGGGATGAATTTGCGAATGGCGCGGATGTCTTCCTCGGTATCGTTGAAACCGGGAATAACGGGCGTGCGGGCAAGAATTTTGAGATTCGGGAATTCTTCGCAGACGCGGCGGAAGTTTTCCAGAATGAGGGCGTTATCGACGCCGGTAAATTCCTTGTGCTTGGCGCTGTCCATGCACTTAATATCCATGATGAGCATATTCAGATTGCGGGCGGCTTCCTGAAGATGCTCGTAGGGATAACAGCCGCAGGTTTCAATGGCGGTATTGATGTGACGCCTGCGGGCTTCGCGGAGCATGGCAAGGGCGAACTCGTGCTGCATGAGGGCTTCGCCGCCGCTGAGGGTCAGACCGCCGCCGGAACGGCTGTAGAAAACGCCGTCCTCTTCCACGCGATTGAGCACCTGATCCACGGTCATGGATTCGCCGTAGAGATTCTGGGCCCCGGAGGGACAGGCGGCGGCGCAGCTGAAGCAATGCTTGCAGAGCGAGCGGTCGATGCGCAGCAGACCGTCCTGCACGGTGATGGCCCCGGTGGGACAGGCGCGGGCGCAGCGGCCGCAGACTTCGGCGGTCAGACAGCGGGTCGCGTTGAAGGCCATTTCCGGCTGAAGGCGCTGGGATTCGGGGTTGCTGCACCATTTGCAGCGCAGGGGGCAGCCCTTGAGGAACACAAGCGTCCTGATGCCCTGGCCGTCATGGACGCTGAATTTCTGGACATTAAAGACAATGCCGCTGACGTTGGCATCAATCATGGTGACCATCCTGTCTCGGAGGGGTAAAAAATGAGGGGAAGACCTCCGCGCGGGAGGGGCTTCCCCTTTCGGCCATGAGAACATGTTCAGTTTGAAACGCTGCGCATTTCAAACCATACGGCCTGTCGTTTTGCGGAAAAAGCGGGGTTTTTCCGCTCACTTTTGGCCGGGCGGCGCTGTGCGCCGCCTCGCGTCCCGCCTTTTTCACAGGCAAAACGCTCTACAGCCTGTATGCAGAGGAAAGGGGGACTGCGGAGCATCCCCCGCAATCCCCCGGAGGTTTGGTTTAGAACTGAGAATGTTCGGTACGGTCGATGATGTCGTTCTGCAGGTCGCGGGACAGGTCGCAGAAGTAGGCGCTGTAACCGGCGATGCGGACGAGCAGGCTGCGGTAGTTATCGGGTTCCTTCTGAGCGTTAAGCAGGGTCTGCTTGTTCACGATGTTGAACTGCAGGTGCCAGAGCTTCAGGTCGCACCAGGTGCGGATAAGGGACACGATCTTTTCGGTGCCTTCGTCGCCGGCCACGCACTTGGGCGAGAGCTTGATGTTCAGCAGACGGGAGGCGCGGTTGATCATACCGTAGTTCTTGGAGTGGTAGTTGGACAGCAGCACGGCGGTGGGGCCGTTCTTGTCGGCGCCGTGGGACGCGGAAGAACCGTCGGACAGAGCGGTCCAGGCATGGCGGCCGTTAGGCGTGGCGGACACGACCTTACCGAAGGGCACGTGCGAGGTGATGGGCACATAGCGCACGTCCACATGCACGCCGCGCTCGCGGGTGCTCTTTTCGGCTTCGACCTGCGTGAAGCGGTCGATATCCTTGGCGATGCTGTCCACGTAGGGATCGTTGTTGCCGTAGCAGGGCGCGTTGCGGAGCATTTCGCGCACGGGCTCGTAACCCTTGAAGTCAGCCTTGCAGGCGTCCAGCACTTCCTGCATGGTCAGCTTCTTGTCTTCAAAGACCAGCTTCTTGATGGCGGCCAGGGAGTCCACGACGGTACCGTAGCCGAGGAACTCGAAGTAGGAGTAATCCACGCCGCCGGGGATTTTCTCGGTGTGCAGGTCGAGGCAGTGTTCCATGCAGAGGTTGTGCAGCACGGAGGACAGAGGCGCGGCGAAGTGCTGAGGACGCAGCTTGTCCACGATGTGCTGCTGCTGGAAGGCCTTGCGCAGCAGGTTGAGGTGCTGGGCCTTATAGGCGTCGTAGAATTCTTCCCAGGTCTTGAACTTGGTCGCGTCGCCGGTTTCCAGACCGATGAGCTCGTCGCCGTAGTGCAGCATGCGGCCGTTGTACAGCAGCATTTCAAGGGCGGTGGCGAAGTTCACATACACGCAGCCGGAGGTGTAGGTGTCGCGGTTGGGCATGCGGGTTTCGGTGCAGCCGGAAACGGCGTAGTCCAGAGCTTCATTGACGGGGCAGCCCTTGACCGTGTTCAGGAACACGACTTCTTCGTCGTTGATGAGCTTCGGGAAGCCGGAGCCGTCCTTGATGGTCAGAGCCACTTCGCGCAGGAAGCGTTCCGGCGAACGGCTGTGAATACGGGCGGCGAGGTCGGGGTAGTTCAGGGGGAACTCGCGCTTGGACTCAAGGAACAGATAGGTCAGTTCGTTGGTGGCGTCTTCGCCGTCGGGGGTCTGGCCGCCGATGGTCACGGCTTCCCAGTGCGCGTAGCCTTCCTGGAATTCCACGCCCGTGGGGTTGATGTAGAGGTCGATGAACTGAGCCATATCGACCCACATGCATTCCAGCAGTTCCTTAGCCTGAGCGGGCGTCAGGGTGCCTTCTTCGATGTCCTTCTTATAGAAGGGATAGAGGTACTGGTCCATGCGGCCGTTGGAGATGATGGCGCTGGCCTTCTGTTCGATGCGGGAGAACATCTGCACGAACCACTGGCACTGCATGGCTTCGCGGAAGTTGCGGGCGGGGTAGGCGGGCACGCGCTCGCAGATTTCGGCAATCTGCAGCAGTTCGGCCTTGCGCTTTTCGTCGCTTTCCTGGGCGGCCAGTTCGCGGGCCAGAGCCACGTGACGCTTGGCCCAGATCATGATGGCGTCGCAGACGATGATCATGGCCTCAAGGAAGGGCTTCTTGTCCCACAGATCCACGGAGTTGTTGAGGTCGAGCTGGGCCAGGCGTTCCTTGGCTTCGTTCTGAATGTCGATAAAGCCGCGCTTGATGACCTTTTCGTAGTCCGGCACCCACTGAAGGGCGGAACGGTAGGAAGAGGTTTCGCTGACCACGAACTTGGATTTCAGGCCGCGCTCGTCGTGATAGGTCACGTTGCGGATTTCGGCGGGAATGGCCTTGTTCAGATGTTCATGGTAGGTCTTGCCTTCCCAGTAGGGAGCAATGTCTTCCATGACGGTCTTGATGTCTTCCTTGGAAATCTGGAAGGGGCTCTTGTCGCGGTGTTCCAGATCGGCCAGCACTTCGCGGTAGAAGTCGCCGTCGATTTCAGGATACAGAATGCCGTAGCGGCCGAGCTTGCCCACGCGGCCGGCGAGCAGCTGGTCGGGCGTGATCCACACGGTGATCTTTTCGGCCACGTTCTTCAGAGCCTTGGCCCAGCGCAGCGTCAGGTGCTCGCCTTCGGTCTGCATCATGGATTCGGTGAAGTACTTGGCGCGCTCCACGTCCACGTGAGGCAGGGTAAACTGGTTGCGCTCAAGAATCTTGTAGATGCGCTCGCGACCCGCGCGGTTGACGGTCTTGGACTCGATGCGTTCTTCCTGGGGAGAAAGGCAGCAGCTGCACTGGCTCATGTTGGACTCCTGATTTGGTATTGTCCGCCGCTAGCGGACTTTAGAGCATGTTCAGTTTCAAACCTCGCGGCCTGTCGCTCTGCGGAAAAAAGCGGTTTTCCGCTCGCTTCGGGCCGGGCGGCGCTGTTCCGCCGCCTCGCGTTTTGCCTTTTTTCACTGGCAACACGCTTTCGTTCGTTTGTCTGCCTCTCTTAGAGCATACGCCGTGCCATTCTAAACAACATACTTTAAATCATTAGCTTTTACAAAAATTTTCCTCCCCTCGCCCTCCGACGCTCTAACCAGCCTTTTGTTGCTTTTATGCAACACTTTTCACACAACCACCTGCCATAGCTGCTCTTTTTCAAATATATGCAAATTTGCACAGTGGCAAAAACGCACTTTTTTTCACAACGCCTCTCTCAAGACCCCGCGGCCCCTTGAAAAGTTGGGGGAGGGGGAACCCCTCTGCTCGCGCGCTTTCTGCGGCAACGCCAGCTGGGGGGAGGAAACGGGAGTGGTGAGAGAAAAAAGCGGGTGGCACCGAGAACGGAGCCAGACCAGACCCAACACGA
>CALVHG010000154.1 GCA_944327285.1 uncultured Desulfovibrio sp.
GCCACTCTGGCTTCCTTCCCCCCCCCCGCCACTGTCAGCGTCTTTTCCCTTCCCCCCAGCTCTCCATCACCTCTTCCCCGGTTCTCCTGTGGCGGGGCTTTCCATTGTGATTATCATGTGCTAGATATACGGTATGAAAATTCCTGCACGCCCGCCTTCATCCGCGGGGGGCGCGGCGGCGCTGCCGCCGGAGCGCTGCCTTGCCAAGACGTGGGAGCTGCCGCAGCGAACGCTTGCGGGCCGCACGGTGGAGGAGCATTGCCGCATTGCCGGGGCCGTCGCCGCCTGCCTGCGCGAGCGCCTGAACGCCGTCGCGCCGGGGCTGCTGCCTTCGGGGGCGGAGCTGCCCGCGCTGCTGCATGACGTGGGCAAGGCGTGTCCTCCTTTTCAGAAGCGCCTGTACGCCGCCGTCACGGACATGGGGCCGGACGCGGCGACGCTGACGAGGGACGCGCTGGCAAAGGCGGATGTGGCGTGGGAAGCGAGCGTGGGCGGACACGGGGCCGTAAGCCGGGCCTGCCTTGCCGGACTGGGAGCGCCCGCCGCCGTGGCGCGGATTGTCGGCGCGCATCACGGCAGGGCCGTCAGGACGTTTGCGGATGATGCGGAACCGGCCGGAGGGCCCGCATGGCAGACGTTGCGGCGTCAGATGTGCGAACGCCTTCTGGGAGGCCGGGCGGACTGGCCGCGGCTGGACGGCTGGCTGGAGCGGATTGTCGGCGGCCTGACCGTCACGGCAGACTGGATTGCCTCCGGGCCGCTGTTCGATAATCCGCAGGAAGACTGGAAACCCCTGATCGAACGCGCCGTTGACGAGGCCGGGTTCCGCTGGCCGGACATCCGGCCGGGCCTGTCGTTCGAGGATATTTTCGGCTTTGCGCCGCGCCCGGCGCAGCGCGCGCTGTTCGAGGCCGTTTCCGGCCCCGGCGTCTTTGTGCTGGAAGCGCCTATGGGACTGGGCAAGACAGAGGCCGCCCTGTACGCCGCTTATTGCATGCTGGAACAGAAAAAAAGCTGCGGCCTGTACTTTGCGTTGCCCACGCAGCTGACATCCAACCGGATTCATACGCGCGTGAACGCCTTTTTGTCCCGCATTCTGCGCGACGGACAGGGGGCCCTGCTGCTGCACGGCATGGCGTGGCTGGAACACTTTCTGCGGCAGCGCATGGGCCAGGAGGCCGCGCCGAATCAGTCGTGGTTTGCCAGAGGCAGACGCGGCATTCTTGCGCCCTTTGGCGTGGGGACGGTCGATCAGGCGCTGTTTTCCGTGCTGCATGTGCGGCACGGGGCCCTGCGGAGCTTTGGTCTGGCCGGGAAGACCGTCATTCTGGACGAAGTGCACAGCTACGACGCCTATACGGGAACGATTCTGGACGCGCTGATAGAACAGCTGCGGGCCATGCGCTGCACGGTCATCATTTTGAGCGCCACCCTGACGGCGCGGCGTCGCGCGGCAATCCTGCCCGGCGCGAAAGACGCCCCCTCGGCGGCCTATCCGCTGATAAGCGCCGCGCCTGCGGACGGGGGCGTCCGGGAAATTGCCTGCGAGCCGGGCGAACCCGCGGAGACGCGCCTGCTGCACGCCTCGGAGGAAAACGCGCTGGAAGAGGCCCTGCAACGCGCGGAAGCGGGGGAGCGCGTTCTCTGGATCGAAAATACCGTGGCCGGGGCGCAGGAGCGCTTTCGCCTTCTGGCCGGACGCGCCGCCGCCATGACGGAGCTGCCGACGGGTCTGCTGCATTCCCGCTTTACCCCGGCGGACAGACGGCGGAACGAAGAACGCTGGGCGTCCTTTTTTCATCCGCAGGCGGAGGGACGCGGAAAACAGGGCTGCATCGTCGTGGGCACGCAGGTTGTGGAACAGTCGCTCGATCTGGACGCGGATTTTCTTGTCAGCCGTTTTTGCCCCACGGACATGCTGTTGCAGCGCCTTGGGCGTCTCTGGCGGCACGGACGGCGGACGGCGCGGCCCGCGTCCGCCCGTCGCGAAGCCTGCCTGCTGCATCCCTCGCTGGAGGAGGCCGTCGCGGACCCGGCGCGGGCCTTCGGAGCTTCGGGGCGCGTCTATGCTCCTTATGTTCTGTGCCGCAGTCTGGAACTCTGGCATGACAGAGAGCGCGTCCGCCTGCCGGACGATATCCGGCCCCTGCTGGAAGCGACCTACGCCGCAAGGGAAGAAAAGGAACCCGCCGTGCTGGCCGCATGGCGGGAGCTGTGCCGGATACGGGACATGCTGCGGCGGCAGGCTCTGCTGGCGCAGTCGGATTCCGTCAAAATTGTCGAGGACACGCAGGCCCGGACCCGCTGGCAGGAACGGGAGGAAGTTTCCGTGGCGCTGCTGCGCGGCTGGGATGCCGCGAGCCGCCGCCTTACGCTGGCGAACGGGGACGAAGTGACGCTGTGTCTGCCGCAGGACGCCGTAAGCAGGGAGGAGCGCCTCGCCTTCTGGCAGAAGCGGCAGGAGGTGGCGGCGGCGCTGGCCGAAAACACCGTCCGGGTGGCGGAAAAGCGCGCCCCGCAGGGAGAGGTTCCCCGACAGCTTGCCCGCTGGTGCCGGGATGACGTGCGGATCGCATGGCTGGCCGACGACGGCAGCGTGCTGCATGCGGACGGAACGCCGCTGGCTTCCGCCGCCCGGTATGACGCCCGGCTGGGCTATGTCGTTCTGTGACGTTGACGAAATGCGAGGAAGCGCATGGACAGGGAACGCCGATTCAATCTGATAGATGAGCCCTGGATTCCCGTAGCCGCCGGACGCGCAAGTCTGCGCGATGTTTTTTCCGGTTCCGGGGCGACGGCAGCGGGGGGAACGCCTCTGGAAAAAATCGCCGTGTTCAAGCTGTTGCAGGCCATTGCTCAGGCGGCGGCAACGCCGTCTGACAACGACGCATGGCTGCGGCTCGGCGCTGACGGGCTGGCGGAGCGCTGCCTCGCCTATCTGGAACAATGGCATGACGCCTTCTGGCTGTACGGGCCGGAGCCCTTTCTTCAGTTCCCCGCCGTGAAAAAGGCAAAGCTGATTTCCTACGGCAGTCTGCTGCCGGACGTGGCCACGGGCAACACGTCGCTGCTCTTTCAGTCGCAGATGGAGCAGCCTCTGGACGACGCGCAGAGGGCGCTGCTTCTGCTGGTGAACATGTCCTGCTGTTTTGGCGGAAAAAAGGTGGACAAGAGCGTCGCCCTTTCTCCGGGCGTGACCAAGAGCGCGAGCGGCAGACCCGGCCCGGCTCTGTGCGCGCAGGGTTTGCTGCATACCTTTCTTCTGGGGCGCACCCTGCGGGAAACCGTCTGGCTCAATCTGCTGACGCGGGAGCAGGTGGCGCAGGAAAAGCTCTATGAAAACGGCGTCGGCACGCCGCCGTGGGAGGTCATGCCCCGCGGCGAGGCGGACGACGTCGCCGAGGCGCTCAAGCGCAGCCTCATGGGACGCCTTGTGCCGCTGGCGCGGTTTTATCTTCTGGAAGACGACGGCATCCGCAGCGTGGAAGGCATTCAGCATCCGGACTATCTTCAGGGCGGCATGATTGATCCCAGCGTGACCGCGGATCGCACGCTCAAGAAACCCAGAATGCTGTGGGCGGACCCGCAGAAGCGCCCCTGGCGCGAGCTGCCGTCTCTGCTGGGCTTTCTGCATCAGGAGGAGTCCGACGGCATGCGCTGTCTGCAACTGTCCTGGTGCGTTCCCCGGCTGGCCGCCGCTCCCGTGGACAGCGTGAGGCTGTGGTCCGGCGGCATCCGCCTGCGCGGCAATGCCGGGGAGCAGTACCTCAGCGGCTCGGATGACGTTGTGGAATCGGAAGTGTCGCTGTCGGTCAGCTGTCTTGAGGGCGGCGAAACCAGCGACTGGTTTATGTCCTTCCAGATCGGCATGGGCAAGCTGGAAAAACTCGGTAATCTCGTCTACGCCGCTGTCGCGGGCTATTACAAGGAAGAAAAGGCCGACCCGGCAGACAGGGCAAAGCGGGCCTCTCTGGAATTCTGGCAGCAGGCGGAAAGGTTTTTTCCCGCTCTGGTTGACGCCTGCAATCAGGCGGGGGAAGAGGCCAGAAACGCCGTGCTGCGGAAAGCGCGCGCCTGCGCGCTGGACTGCTATTCGCGCGCCTGCCCGCAGGAAACAGCCCGGCAGCTGGCTCTCTGGGCGCGGCATCGCCCCTTTTTCGGCCGGGGCGCGTCCGCCTGACAGGCGGTCTTCCGGCGGAAGGAAATCCTCTTGGCTAATCTGTTACGCTAAATGGTTTTTCTGGGGGGAAGGAACCCCCCTTACCTCTGTTGTCGATGCCCGTAAGGCTGTCGCGCAAGGGAATTGCAAGAACGTCTTTTCTCGCTTCGCTATGAAAAAGCCTGTCCTTCCTCTCTGAAAAAGCGCGTTGGGGGAAGGATGGGGGGCCTGGGGGGAAGGAAACGCCCCTTGCGCGCTAGCCGCGACCGA
>CALVHG010000155.1 GCA_944327285.1 uncultured Desulfovibrio sp.
ATTCGGCTCTTGGCAGAAGACCTCCAGCGTCATGCCTGAGCGGAGGGTGAACAACGTGTTGATACTCTACATCTAGATTCTTTTGGAGGTATCCCCATGATGCCGGACGCCTTGCTTGGCGCTGCCGTACTCATTATTGCCTGCCTGTTGAGCAACAGGGTTTTTGGACGACTGGGCATGCCGACGCTGCTGGCCTTTCTGGGCCTCGGCATGCTCTGCGGTTCCGACGGGCTGCTGAAAATAGCCTTTGACGATTTTGCCCTGTCCGAGCAGGTGAGCAGCGTCGCCCTGATTTTTATCATTTTTTACGGCGGTTTCTGGACAAACTGGCGGCTTGCCAAGCCCGTTGTCGGCAAGGCGTTGCTGCTTTCCTCGGCGGGCGTGGTGCTGACGGCCGTCCTCGTGGGAGCCTTCTGCCACTGGGCGCTGGGTATGCCGCCAGCCGAGAGCCTGCTCGTGGGCGCGCTTATCAGCTCCACCGACGCGGCGTCCGTTTTTTCCATTTTGCGCGCAAAACGCCTTAACCTGCGCTACGGCACGGCCTCCATGCTGGAAATGGAAAGCGGCAGCAACGACTGTTTTTCCTATATGCTGACCGTGGTCATTCTGGCTTTTATGGGCGGTTCGGCCCAGAGTCCCGGCGCGGTGGCCTGGATGCTCTGTCTGCAAATCGTGGCGGGGACCCTCTGCGGCGTGGGAATTGCGCTGGCGGCCCGGTATGTGCTGCAACGTATTTCTTTCAGCGCCGACGGTTTCGACGCGCTCTTTATGCTGGCCGTGGCCCTGCTTTCCTACACCGTTCCCCAGAACATCGGCGGCAACGGCTATTTGAGCGCCTATCTTGCGGGTATGATTCTGGGAAATTCCCCCCTGCCCAACAAACGGTCGCTGCTGGGCTTCTTTGACGGGCTGACGGGCCTCATGCAGATGGTGCTGTTCTTCCTGCTCGGTCTGCTTTCCTTCCCCTCGCAGCTGCCCGCCGTGGCCTGGCCCGCAACCCTGATTGCTTTGTTCCTCACTTTCGTGGCTCGTCCGCTGTCCGTGACCCTGCTGCTGGCCCCCTTGCGCTGCCCCTTCCGGCAGCAGGCCCTTGTTTCCTGGACAGGACTGCGCGGGGCGGCGTCCATTGTGTTCGCCATTGTGGCCACCATCAATCCGGCGCATACCTACAGCGATATTTTCCACACCATCTTCTTTATCGTGCTGCTCTCCGTTCTCTTTCAGGGAACGCTCCTGCCGTGGGTGGCGCGGCGGCTGGATATGATCGACGATGACGAAGACGTGCGTAAGACCTTCAACGACTATGACGAGAATGCGCCTCTGACCTTCGCGGAATGCACGCTGAAGGATGGCAGCCCCTGGGTGGGGCGCTTTGTGCGCGATCTGGATCTGCCGCCGGACACCCTGCTGGCCCTCGTGCAGCGCGACGGGCGCAGCTTTGCCCCGGACGGCAACACCTGCCTTCAGGCGGGCGACGTGCTGGTGCTGGGCGGCCGGGAAGTGACCTCCATCAGCAGCGCCATTCTTCAGGAGCGCCGCGTGGAAGAAGGAAGCCCGCTGGCCGGTCGGCCCCTGCGCGAAGCTCCCGCCGACATGCCGCTGGTCATCGCCGTGCTGCGCGGGCAGGGCGTTCTTATTCCGCGCGGCGATACCATTCTTCAGGAAGGGGATATTCTGGTCGTCTGCGAAGAAGAGTAGGGGCGTTCTTCCCGCCTTTCGCCCCTGTTCGGCCGGGCCGGGCGCTTGACAAGCAGGGCGTGCCGGACTACTACTGTCACAATATCAGTAAATGTGCTTTATCTTGGCGCGTCGCTGAACTGTCGGTGCGTGCGCTGCATGTATCTAGCTATGATTGCAGCGCATGCGCCGCAGCAGAGCGGCGTGTTCCTGTTCCCGGTGTCCGCGTTTTGCTGTCTGTCGCCAGCTTTCGCAGCTTCGGCAGTATTCAAATAAGAGTAACGGTCGCACACGGCAAGAGAACTCCCGTGAAGCAATCTTTCTGGCTTTCTTCAAAGATGTCGCTCCTTTTACTTGCCAAGGAGCAGGACGCCTGCATCCTGATTTGCGGATGCAAGGACGATGCTTTTTCTGAAAGGTGTATGCTGGCGCAGCTTCTGGATGTGAACCGTCAGGGCCTGACGCTGCGCCTGCCTCTGGACAAAAAAAACGTGCTGCCGGAATCGGGAGATGTTTTTCTTTCTTTTACGGTGGAAGATGGCGAGACTGCCTCGCATGAAGTCAAGGCGCGGGCGCATTTGCTTGCAATCCGGCAGTACGATAAAACTTTACTGATGTGCCTCGCGCTGCCGCACGAATTTTTTCCCCGGCAGGTGCGCCGCCATAAAAGGCTGCCCGCGCACAAACTGCGGCTCCTGTCCTGCGGCATGACGCCGCTTAACTATTTTCCCAGAAACGCCTCGCAGCTGCGCCATGCTGTGGCGGCCTGTCATGGGGAAGACAATTTTATCGAAACGCACGATGTTTCCGTTTCCGGCATCGGCTTTCTGCTCGACAGAGAGCAGACGCAGCGCATAAGGGGCGTAGAGCTCTTTTTTGTCTCCGCCGTGGCGCCGTCATTCGGCATGCATGCCGTCTGCCATCTCATGGCCTCGAAAGTCGCTATCTCCTATTGCGAAGAGCAAAGAAAATCCCGGCTGCATCTGCATTTTACGGCGGAATTGTCCTTGCTGTCTCATGACGAAGTGTCCTGGGTGTATCTCGGCAAGGGGCATGGCTCAAAACAGCTCGCCGCGCTGCTGGCCACGCTTCGGGGCGTTCGTTCTGGAGATTGACAGACAGAGCGTATCTGACTATTTTGCAAAAAAGACAAATATGGAAGCTCGCATGACGACAAACAGGCAGTACATTGCCGAGCAGGCAAAAATCTTCAAGGCGCTTGGACATCCCAGCCGCCTGCTCATGGTCGATGCGCTGCGCGACGGCGAGAAGTGCGTCTGCGAACTGCAGGCGCTGGTCGGCGACGATATGTCCACTGTTTCCCGGCATCTTTCAGTATTGCGAGAGGCCGGAGTCGTCGCGTCCGAAAAGCGGGGAACAAATATCTACTACCAGCTTACGTTGCCCTGTCTGGAAAACTTCCTCAAGTGCACCTGTTCGCTTGTCGAGCGGCGTCTTCTGGCGCAGGTCGAGCTGCTGCGCGGCAGGTAATTTGGGGCAAAAAATTTTTTTCGTCTCTTTATTGGCTTTTTAGCCAAGAAACAAAATAGAGGAGAGCGTTTCATGAGCAAGTGCTGTTGTTCCTCGCAAAAAAATGAACCGGCATCGCCGCAGGCCGCGGACGTCAACAAGCCGCGTTATTTCGGCATCGGCGCGGCGGCGCTGGCGCTCTGGGCCGCGCTGTATTCCGTTATTCAGCCGCTTTCCCGCTGGCTCACGCAGGGCGTGTTCCGCCTTGATGCGGCGTCGCCGCTGGGGGCGGCCGTGGAATTCTTCTTCTACGACACGGCGAAGATTCTCCTGCTGCTTGTGCTTATGGTCTATGTCATCGGCTGGCTGCGCGCCGGTCTGCATGTGGAGCGCGTGCGCGACTATCTCGCGGGCAGGGGGCGCGGCGTCGGCTATCTGCTGGGGGCCGGGTTCGGCGCGGTGACGCCTTTCTGCTCCTGTTCGAGCATTCCCCTGTTTCTGGGCTTCACCATGGCGCGCATTCCTCTCGGCATTACCATGGCCTTTCTCATTACCTCGCCGCTGGTCAACGAAATTGCCGTGGCGCTGCTCTGGGGGCTGCTGGGCTGGAAATTCACCGTCATCTATGTGGTCGTCGGCATGCTTGCGGGCGTGATTGGCGGTATGTTCATGGATGCCATCCGCGCGGAACGCTGGCTGCAACCCTTCCTGCTTGACGCGCTGAAAGAGGGCGCGCCGCAGTACGCGCCCGGTCAGGGCGAAGGCGCGGGCCGCATGGGACTGCGGGAACGGCATAATTTTGCCTGGGGAGAAATGACGGGCATTTTCCGCCGGGTCTGGCACTGGGTCATTGTCGGCGTGGGGCTGGGGGCCGCGCTGCACGGCTACGTGCCGCAGCAATGGTTTGCGGACAATCTCGGAGCGGGGCAGTGGTGGTCTGTGCCCGCAGCCGTTGCCGTGGGCATTCCGCTGTACACCAATGTCACCGGCATTATTCCCATTATGGAAAGCCTGCTGCTCAAGGGCCTGCCGTTGGGCACGACCCTTGCCTTCTGCATGAGCACCGTGGCGGCCAGCCTGCCCGAAGTGCTCATGCTCAAGCAGGTCATGCGCTGGAAGCTGCTGGCGGTTTTTCTCGGTATGCTGCTGGTGCTGTTTACCCTCGTGGGCTGGCTGTTCAACGCCATTCAGGCGCAGCATATCATCTAGGCTCAGGACTCATTACGTTTTGTCTTGAGGGGGAAGGAACCC
>CALVHG010000156.1 GCA_944327285.1 uncultured Desulfovibrio sp.
TGTCAAGGGCATAGGAGTCAAAGGCGAAGTTCACGCCACGCAGGACGATGACTTCTTCCTGACCGCAGAAGACGGCGAGCACGAAGCGTTCCACAGCGGCGTCGCTGGTGGCGAGGTCTTCGCCGCGCACCACCACGGAGGCGGGATTCAGAGCGGCAAGCTGCTTGATGGTGTTTTCACCGTTGGGGGTGTCGGCCAGGGAGATGATGTGGATCACGAGGTTGCGCTGGCTGGCGTACACCTGACGGGCCACGTCCACGATGTTGGTGCCGCGGTTGTTGTCGCCGTCGGTGACCAGGATGATGGCGGCGTCGCGCTTCATGCTGGACAGGAAGGGCTCATAGGTCTGCAGGCCGTCGCCCATGGTGGTCATGCGGCCGAAGATCTGGAAGTCAGAACGCAGATTCTTGATGGCGGCAGCCATGGCTTCACGGTTCCAGGGGCCCTGTTCCACCAGAGCGCCGTTGGGAGAAATGGTATGCAGACCGGCGTTCATGCTCTGCGCCGGAATGGAAGCGTTCACGCGGGTCAGCGCGCTCTTGGCAATGGCAATCTTGTCGAGCTTCAGTTTGTCGTTCTTCATCATCATGGAGCCGGAGTAGTCCACGACGAAGTCGAAGCTTTCAACCTTCTTGGGGCAGTTGACAGGAGCGGCCGCGGCAGCGACGGCATAGCTCAGCACCAGCGCGGCGGCGAGCGCCAACAGACGAAGAGACTTCATATTTCCTCCCGGGAAAATGCGCCGCTCTGCGCGGCAGTTATGCGTACGTTTATCCGCATGGATAAAATATGACGTACGCTATAATCTTTTTCTAGCCTTTTTCAAGTCCGAGCGCAAGCGGGAAAGCCTTGCGTGCCCTCTGTCTGGACACTTCTTTTTCCCTTGGGCATACTGGCCATGCCACCCTTGCAAGGAGAATATCATGGCGGCGCTGACATTTTGCAAATGGAGCCCCTGCGGCAATACGACGTTGCTTTTTCCCGCATACGGACTGGAGGTTTCCCGTCAGGCCCGGCTGGCGGCCGCCGCGCTGGATGCCGCCTGCCTCGGCGGCGAACAGGCGGGTTTTGTGGACATGCGCGCCCGTTCGCTGCGCATGGCCGGAGGCGAATTTTGCGTTAATGCGGCGCGGGCCTTCGGGGCGCAGCTGGCTCTGGAAGAGAGCGGGGCGCGCCAGAGTCTTGTGGACGGGGCGGGCGAGTCCCGGAGTTTCCGTTCCGAGATTTCGGTGTCGGGCTGGCCTTCGCCGGTGGGCATCCATGCGCGCGGTTTCGGTTCCCGGTGGCATGTGGCGGCCCGGCTGGCCCTGCCGCCTTGCCCGGTCAGCCGTCCCGCTCCGGGCGTAACGCTGGTGCGCCTGCCGGGCATCGTGCATTTGCTGATGGACGGCACGACGCACGTATTGCCGGAGAATTGCCTTGCCGCCGCGGCCATGTTGCGGCGCGATCATGATCTGGAGAAGGAAGCCGCCTGCGGCGTCATCTGGTGGCGTCGCCGTCAGCAGCAGCTGGAAATGCTGCCGGTGGTGCATGTGCGCGATGCCGGAACGGACTTCCTGGAAGGCGCGTGCGGTTCCGGAGCGCTGGCCCTGGCTTTGTCGCTTTATGAAAAGGGGAGGTCGCGTCGTCTCTCCCTGTTGCAGCCAAGCGGCGGGTTGCTGGATGTGGAGATCATGCAGGACGGCGAGGGGCTTGTTGCCGAGGTGGACGGCGATGTGCATCTGGTGGCGCAGGGGCGCGTCTGGCTCCATGAGCTGGAAGACGCCTCCGCCGCGACCGCAGCATCCCGTGTCGGCGCATGAACCGCACCGCTCCCCTGAGAGAAGGCTTTACCACGGGCAGCGCCGCAACCGCGGCGGTTGTGGCGGCCCTGCGTCATCTGCTGCGCGGCGAACAGCCCGACAGCGTCCGTATTCTGCCGCCGCCCCGCGCCGAACTGCGGACCCCGCTGCGCGTTCCCGTGGCCTTCTGCGCGTCCGGTCCGGCTCCTGATGTTCAGGCGCTCATGGCCCGCTGTCCCGCCGCGCTGCCCGAAGGCGTGGCCCATGCCTGCGTGATCAAGGACGGCGGCGATGATCCCGATGCCACGCACAAAGCGGATATTCGCGCCACGGTGGCCCTGCTTGCGGCCCCCGTTCTTCCCCCCGATGCTATTCTTCTCGACGCCGCGCCTCTGCCTCTCTACCTTATCGGCGGGCCCGGCATCGGACGGGTGACCCTGCCGGGCTTACCCGTGCCCGTGGGGCAGCCCGCCGTTAATCCCGCCCCTCGCGAACAGCTGTGCGCGGCCGTGCGGGAGCTGCTGCCGTCCCTCCCCCTGCCGTCAGAGGCAGCCGCTCTTCTGCTTGTGCTTTCCGCGCCCGAAGGCCGCGCTATTGCCGCGCACACCTTCAATCCGCGTCTCGGTATTGTGGACGGTATTTCCATCCTCGGCACGCAGGGGACCGTCCGGCCCTTCAGCCACGCCGCCTGGCAGGCGTCCATAGCGCAGGGCATTGCTGTTGCCGAGGCCACGGCTTGTCCCGGTCTGGGCATGAGCACCGGACGCCGCTCTGAAAAGCTGCTTATGGCCCGCTATCCCGGCTGGCCTGCCCAGTCCTTTGTGCAGGTTGCCGACTTCGCCGGTTTTTCTCTTGAACAGGCCGGGCGTTCCTCGCTGCCGCTGCTTGTCTGGGGCTGCTTTTTCGGCAAGGCCGTCAAACTGGCGCAGGGCCATGCCTCCACGCATGCGAAAGACGCCGTTCTGGATATGGCGCGCCTTGCGGCCTTGTGCGCCGAGCAGGGCGTAACCGGGGCTGATGCTCTGACCTCCTGCGTCACTGCCGCCCACGCGCTGGAACTTTTGCTCGCGTCGGGTCCTGCCGGCGTTCGAGCTGTCGCCGCTGTTGCCGGCGAGGCTGCCCGCACGGCTTCTCGTTTTGCCGGACGGCCCGTTCGGGTTCACATTTTCGCCGATGACGGTTCGGAGCTTGCTTCCGCATGAATCCCGTTTCTTCCGCTCCTGTGCATGTACTGGGCCTTGCCGCGCCTTTTTCTCCCGATACTTTGCCGCCCGCAACGCTGGACCTGCTGCGCGACGCCGATCTTGTCTGCGGGGGACGGCGTCTGCTTGATGCCGTGGCCTCCCTCGTGCCGCAGGCGCGTCTGCTGCCGCTTGCCGCGCCGCTGGAAACGGCGCTCCGTCTCCTCGACGAGGAGCGCATGCGGCAGAATGCGTCGCTCGTCGTGCTGGCCGACGGCGATCCGCTGTTCTTCGGCATCGGCGCGACCCTTGTGAGCCGCTGGGGGCCTCAGGCCGTGCGCATCCATCCCGCGTCGTCCTGTCTGCAACTGGCCTGCGCCCGTCTCGGTCTGCCGTGGCATGACGTGCCCGCCGTATCTCTGCACGGGCGGGACTCTCTGCATCCCTTTTTGGCGGCCGCACTCCGCTGTCGTCCCTTTGGCGTACTGACCGACGCCCGTTCAACGCCCGCCCTTCTGGCGCGTGTGCTGCTGGATCGCGGTCTTGTCCATTTCCGCGCGCATGTCTTTGAGGCGCTCGGTTTCCCCCATGAAACCTGCTGGCAGGGCTCGCTGTCTGAGGCGGCCCGGCGGCATTTTGGCCCGGCCTGCACGCTTCTCTTTCTGCCAGAGGGCGGCGCGCCCCGGCGGCCGCATCTTGGGCTGGCCGCTGACGCGCTGGTGTCCGACAGAGGGCTGATGACCAAGGCTCCTGTGCGGGCCGCGGCTCTGTCGCTCCTGCGTCTGGCGCCTGACGAAATTTTCTGGGATGTGGGCGCGGGGTCCGGTTCCCTTTCCATCGAGGCGGCGTCGCTCCTGCCGGAAGGCCGCGTGTACGCCGTGGAGCGTGTGCCCCGCCGCGCCCTCGATATACAGGAAAACCGTCAGCGCTGCGGCGCGGCTAATCTCCATGTCGTCTTCGGCCCGGCTCCCGCCTGTCTTGCCTCTCTGCCCGCGCCCAATGCGATCTTTGTGGGCGGCGGCCTGTCCGGCGGCGCGGCCGCGTCTCTGCTTTCGGAGCTTTACGCCCGCCTTCTTCCCGGAGGTCGTCTTGTGGCGGCCTGCGTGCTGCTCGACAGCCTCGCCGCCTGCCGTCAGGCCCTGCGATCATTGACGACAACGCCGCCGGTCCTGCTTCAGCTCGCCGCCGCCGAAGCCCGGCCGCTCGGCTCCGACTGCCACCTGGCCGCCCTGAACCCCGTGTTTCTGGTGATGGGTGAAAAAGGGGAGGAGTAAAGGGGGATTCGTGGTTTTTCTGGGGGAGGGGAACCCCTCTGCTCGCGCGAGAGGGG
>CALVHG010000157.1 GCA_944327285.1 uncultured Desulfovibrio sp.
TTTCCCTTCCCCCCAAGCCCCCCATCCCTTCCCCAGCGCGCTTTTATCGGGGAAAAGTCAGGAATACGAGGCGACCCACCACGAAAGACAAGTGGCGTGTGCACAGTCTGTTTGTTCTACATATTGAAATTATTTGTAAATTTTGTGTTAACAGGCCCCAGAGCGTTTCACCTTTGAAAAAGGTGAAACGCGAGGCGGCGGCAGAGCCCGGCCCAAATTGAGCGGCAAAACCGCGTTTTTCCCGCGAAACGACAGGCCATATGGTTTTAACTACACAGCGTTTCAAACTAAAATGCTCTAATGGACGAGCGCGGGAAAAAAGCCTATGCTCCCGCTGTGAGCGCGCGGCTTTTTCCTGCCGACAGGCGGCAGGAAAGTCCGCCGATTTCTTTTTTCTTCGTGACAACGGCGTTCCGCTCGTACGGCGGAGCGCGTGAAGGAGGCCCCAGTGGCGATAGACGGTATCCTTTATTCCGGGATCGGCATCATCGTATGTATTTATGTCATTTATCTGATGTGCCGCAAGCGCCGCTAGCCGTCCGAAAAAATTTACGGAATGGATTTTTTCCTCTTGACGGTAAAGAATCTGTTCTGTAGATTGCCTTTGTTGCTTTCGCCGGGATGGTGGAATTGGTAGACGCAGCGGACTCAAAATCCGCCGGGTTCACGCCCTTGCGAGTTCAAGTCTCGCTCCCGGTACCAGAATATATCAGGCAGTTACGGAAACGTAGCTGCCTTTTTTCGTTTACGTCGGTCGTTTTTTTCCTTTCCCGCGCGGCCTGTCTCTTCTGTGTCGCAGCCCTGCCCGTCTTGCGCCGCTCCGTGGAAGCGACTACAGATAACAGAGGAGTCCGTTGCTCCCGCGCCATGACGAGTTACTGTAGACATGGCGCGCGTAGCGCGGGCGTGATGTGCACTGCTGCCCGTTGCCTCAACGGACTCCGCTCATGGCGGCGTCATGCGTCCAGAAGTATTTTCGTTTGAAACGCTTTGCATTTCAAATCATACGGCCTGTCGTTTCGCGTTCTGCCTTTTGGGGATGCGGAGGGTTCTTATGTTCTGGAAGATAGCGGCATCTCTTCTGCTCTTTTCGGCTTGTGCCGTCAGCGCGGGCGCGCAGGAATGCAGTGTCGGACCGCGGGATAGCCGCAGCTATCTTTATGAGCTGAAAGGCGACAAACAGTTCCAAGCGGAATACAGAGCCCGTCTTTTTGCCGGGCAGCTTGCAACGCTGCCTGTGACGCCTCAGGAAAAAGCCGCGTTTTTATTGAAAATATTTTCTTTGCAGGCCAAAGCTGACATAGTAGGAAAGCCGCGGCGGTATCTAAAGTTATACTTTGGCTATTATGACGCCGTTCTGTATATCCCGCGCTCTCTGCTGCTTCTCAGGTCTGCAACCAGAACCTTCAAGTATATGTTTGTCTTGCAGGCGGAAGCGAACAGGCTGAGAGAACGGCGGCAGTATTCAATGGCGTCCACTCGCTATTATGAGGCCGCCTTATATCTCCCCAAGGCTCTGCTGTTTCTGAAATCGGCCGAGGCAAGACTGGAAGAGATGCTGACGCGACAGTATCTTTACCCTATCGATATACGATTTCTTCTGGATGACCACTATCAGCTGGCTGTGGAATTCAGCCGTTATGAGAGGCCGGAGGAGCGTTCCCTGTCCGGGGCCTGTCTGGATGCCGTGAAAAGAAAGATTGCCTGTCTCCAGTCGCTGTGCCGCGATCTGCGGAATACGCCTCTTCAGATGGAAGACGTCCGGCGGTGCCACGCTCTTGCGCCGGATATCTTTCGTTATGAATGGGTCTGCAAGTAAATACTGTTCCCGCTTCTTTTGCACAGCTCCGCTCCGGCGGAGCGGTCATGTCTCCGCGCGACGCGTATGTAGACGCTGCGGATAAATCCGTGTAGGAGTAAAGAAATATATAAAGGGTTATCCGCGGACTTTGAGAGCGTTTCAACTTTAAAAAAGTGAAACACGAGGCGGCGGCACAGCGCAGCACGTATCTAAATGAGCTGAAAAATTGCATTTTTTCGTGAAACGACAGGCAGTATGGTTTGAAACGCGAAGTGTTTCAAACTGAAAATGCTCTATTGTTTTCAAGGAGACGCCATGAGCGCCACATTCTGGCTTATATCCGCTCTGATTTTCGGCATTGTGGAAGCATGCTTCCCCATTGCCGTTTTTCTTTTTTTTGCCTTGGGGTCGCTGATAACGGCGCTTGCGGCTCTGGCCGTTCAGGAGCCGCTCTGGCAGGCCGTTTGTTTTGTATCCATGTCCCTGCTCAGTCTTGTCGTTGCGCGGCAGCGCTGGCGCAAGCTCTTCGGGGGAAAGGCTGTTGCCGCCGGAGAAAGCATGGAGCATCCCCTCGAAGGCCAGCGGGGGCGGCTGTGCGAGGAGATTTCCGGGAATCAGCCGGGAGTTGTGGAGGTTGGAGGGTCTTTCTGGCGGGCCGTGGCGGAAACGCCCGGAGAATGTCTGGCAAGCGGAACGCCTGTCGTCATTCTGGGAGCTCTGCCGGGGGACGGTCTTGTGTTGCAGGTTCGCGCGCTGAAAGACCATGACTCTGGATCGGCGGCCCTGTAGCGCGGAAAAACAGCGTTTTTTCGCGAAACGGCAGGCCTTATGCTTTGAAGCCAGAGTGTTTCAAACTAAAAATGCTTTAGTGCAAAAACATTCGGGAGGTTACTATGTACGGGGATTCTATGGGATGGGGTATGTATCTTCTCCAGTCCTGGGGGCTGATCATTTTTCTGATTTGTCTGGGCCTGATTCTTTTGATGCGCGCCCTTATCATCGTGCCCAACCGTTCCGCCTATGTGGTGGAGCGGCTGGGCAAATTCCGCGGCGTGCTGCATGCGGGTTTTCATGTGCTTATTCCTTTTTTTGACCGCGTGGCCTACAAGCGCTCTCTCAAGGAACAGGTGCTGGACGTTCCCAAGCAGACCTGCATCACGCGCGACAATGTGAGCGTGGATATTGACGGCGTGCTTTATCTGCAAATCATTACGCCGGAAAAATCCGCTTACGGCATTTCCGATTATGAATGGGGCGCTATTCAGCTGGCGCAGACGGCCCTGCGTTCGGCCATCGGCAAGCTGGAGCTGGACAGAACCTTTGAAGAGCGCACCCGGATCAATCAGGAAGTGGTGGAAGCGCTGGATGCCGCGACATCGCCCTGGGGGGTCAAGGTGCTGCGCTATGAAATCCGGGATATTACGCCGCCGAGCAGCGTCATGCAGGCCATGGAAAAGCAGATGCGCGCCGAACGTGAAAAGCGCGCCGTTATCGCGCAGTCCGAAGGCGAAAAGCAGTCGCAGATCAATCTGGCCGAAGGCTCCAAGGCTGCGGCCATTGCCGAATCCGAGGGCCGGAAGCAGGCCATGATCAATATGGCGGAAGGGGAAGCGGCTCAGATTCGCGCCGTGGCTCAGGCTACGGCGGAAGGTCTGGCCCTGGTGGCCCAGCAGCTCGGAACGGGCAACGGCATTTCCGCCGCCCAGCTGCGTCTTGCCGAAGCCTACGTGGAAAAGTTCGGCGCGCTGGCCCAGAACGGGACGACAACCATTATTCCGGCCAACGTCGGCGATGTGGCGGGCATGGTCGCTACCATGACAAAAATTCTGCATCCCGACGAAGGCCTTGCCGCGGCGTCGCAACTCCAGAACAAGAAATAAACAAGGACGGCCGCATGAATCTTCTGGATTTTATCCGTACGGTTCCCGATACGCCCAAGCCGGGCATTCTCTTTTACGATATTTCGCCCCTGCTGGGCAACGGATCGGCCTTTTCGCAGGCTGTGCGGCAAATGTATGAGGCGGTTCTGCCGCTTGCGCCCACAAAGATTATGGCCCCTGAAGCGCGCGGCTTTCTTTTTGCCGCGCCGTTGGCCTGTCAGCTGGGCATCGGTTTAGTGCCTGTGCGCAAGCCCGGCAAGCTGCCGTGCGCCTGTCATACGGTTGCCTATGATCTGGAATACGGTTCAAATAGCCTCTGCATACACACGGACGCCCTTTCCCCGGACGACCGCGTGCTTGTGGTGGACGATGTCCTTGCCACAGGCGGCACTCTGAAAGCCATGCTGCAACTTGCGGGCCTGTGCGGCGCGTCCGTGGTCGGAAGCTCCTTCCTTCTGGAGCTGGATGCGCTGGGCGGGCGGGCCGTACTCGGCGATCTCCCCCTGACCGTGCTGCTTCACGTTTAGTGCCTTCAGTTTGTTTTTTGGGGGGGAAGGGAAACCCCTCATCTCTGCTGTCG
>CALVHG010000158.1 GCA_944327285.1 uncultured Desulfovibrio sp.
AACTGAAATTGCTCTAGAAAGCCCGCGCCGGAGCGCTTGCGCGGGGCGCGTCAGCGTCCCAGCAGGCGTTCCAGTTTCGCGTCGGCCTGGGCTTTGACGCCGTCGTCCATGTAGATGACGACGGCGGCCGCGGCGGCGGCCAGCACGCCGAGATCGTCGGTCAGGCCCACGATGGGGAGAAAGTCCGGCAGGGCGTCCACGGGCAGGATGAAGTAGCCCAGCGCGCCGAGAATGACGGCCCGCGCGCGCACGGGCAGATCGGGCTTTTTCAGGGTGTAGTAGAGGCGGAGGACATTGCGCAGTCCTTCCACGCCGAGCAGGGTCAGGCAGGAACGCAGTTTGTCCGTCAGGCGCGTTTTTTCGTAGGCGTAACCATAGGTCCTGATGGTGCGGATATCGGGCAGGGACACGGAGAACTCCTTGCGGCGATCAGTGAAAGGGAAAGGGGATTTTCCTCCACTGTAGTCACGGAGTCTCGCGGGGTCAATGGCGGCGCGCGACGCCGACGTGCGGATCAGGCGTCGTCCTGACCGAGCAGGAAGCGGCGCAGGCTGGCGTAGCTCACGCCAAGGCGGCGGGCGGCTTCGCGCCGGTTGCCGCCGCAGCGGCGGAGCGTATCGCGCACAATGGCCGCGCGGCAATGGCGGAGCTGTTCCCGGAGCGGCAGGGCGTCGTCCGGCGGGGCGGGGAGCGCGGTCTGCGCGGAGGCGGCGCGGGGGGCGGATTCGGGGGCCGGTTCAAAGACGGGGCCGGGAGGGGGCAGGCGGCGAACATGCTCGTGAAAGGCTTCGCGGAAGGCCGCCTCGTCCGGGCTGTCGCCGTCGATCAGCTGGGCGTAGATGTCCATGACGGAGCGCAGTTCGCGGACGTTGCCCGGCCAGTCGTGCTGTTGGAGAGCCTCGCGCATGGTCGGGGACAGGCAGGCCGGGCTGCGGCCGCGGGCGGCCAGCACGGGGGCCAGAAGCAGGGGCAGGTCTTCCTTGCGTTCGCGCAGGGGCGGCAGGTCGATGCACAGCCCCATGATGCGATAGTAGAAGTCCGGGCGAAAGGAGCCGTCGCGCAGGCGCGCGGCCATGCGCCGGGGATTGGCCGCGCTGACAAGGCGCATGTCCACGGTGATGAGCCTGTCGCCGCCCACGCGCAGAAGTTCGCCGCTTTCCAGCACGCGCAGCAGGCGCACCTGCATGGCCGGGGAGACGCTGCATATTTCGTCCAGAAAGAGGGTGCCGCCGTAGGCCAGTTCCAGCAGGCCGCTCTTGCCCTGACGGCGCGCGCCGGTAAAGGCGCCTTCCTCGTAGCCGAAGAGCTCGCTTTCGAGGAGGCTTTCCGGCAGGGCCGCGCAGTTGAGGGCCACAAAGGGGCGATCCGCGCGCGGGCCCGCGGCGTGCAGGGCGTGGGCGACAAGCTCCTTGCCGGAGCCGGTTTCGCCGTGAATGCAGACCGGGGCCTGCATGTCCGCGTAGCGGGCGATGCGTCGGCGCACTTCCTCCATGCCCGGCGAATGGCCGATAATGGCCGACGTTTTATGACGGCTGGCAAAGCTGCGGCGGGCGAGGGTGTCTATTTTGCGGCTGAGGCTGCGGATGGACTGCACGTCCCGGAAGAAGATGACCGCGCCCGGCCCTTCGGCGAGGTGGAAGGGAAAGGCGCTGACGAGCAGCCGCCGTCGGCGCAGGGTAAGCACGTCGTCCACGCGGGCCTTGCCTCTGGAAACGAGATCGTCGGTAAGGAAGTCCGGCAGCAGGGGGCGGAGATCGTCCTGGCCTTCCAGTCCGAGCAGGCGCAGGGCCTCGTCGTTGGCATAGATGATGACGCCGTCGAGCCGGGCGCAGATGACGCCCTCGCGGCTGAAGCGCATAAGCTGGAGGACGTTTTCCGTATAGGTGCGTTCGCGCTGGCGGGCCTCCATGAGATTGACGGCGCGGGTGATGGCCTGCTGAATGCTGCTGGCCTGCGGCACGTCGAGGATGGTCTGGCCGCCAAGACGGCGCATGTAGCGGGCCGTGCCGCCGCCGCCCACGGCCATGTGCAGGCCCTGCGCGTAGCAGCGTTCGAGCTGCTGTTCCAGTTCGTGGTGGTGGGCGTAGCGGATGGGATGAATGCGCATCCGGGTGAGCATTTCCATAAAGGCGAAGTCGCGGGCCTCGTCGCGGTGGGCCGTTACGATGACTTCGGAGGTATACGTGCGGGCGCGCAGCAGCGCGCGCAGCAAATCAAAGTCTGTGCGCTCGATGAAGATGGTTTTCTGCGGGTGATCGCGCTGCACGTCGTAGCGGAAGCCGCCGTGGCAGATCAGCACGTCGTAGCCGTTGCGGACGCAGCGTTCGGCGTCGCGGCGGGCGGTGTCGTAGGTGGTGACGAAAATATCAATATCCCAGCCAAGGGCGCGGGTTTCGCGGCGAACCTCGTCGGCTACGAAGTCGGAATGCACAAGAATGGCGAAGCGAAAAATGGGGCTGTCGGCAGGCATGGCGGCGGGCTGTGCGGTTTGCAGCGAGAGGCGTTTCAGATCGAAAATAAACTAGGAACTGCGAACACAAGTTTGCAAGCTACTTCAATTAAATAAACAGTGTGTTGCAGATGGCCCTGAAGGAGGCTTGTTGCATGTTTCCACCCCCCTTTGAAAAAGCGCGCTGGGGAAAGGATGGGGGGCTTGGGGGGAAGGGAAACCCCTCTCGCGCTAGCAGAGGGGTTTCCCTTCCCCCCAAAAAAATAACCTGCAGTGTTCCGGCTCTGGAGCGGCGGTTTGAAGCACGCAGCGTTTCAAACTGAAAATGCTCTAACATAGTGTTCAAAAATGAACAAGGCGCTCAAAAATGAAATGCATCGCCGCCGCGTCGCGGCCGGGGAGGATATTGTAAAATAAACGATTGCGCGAGGTTGTGAAAACGCCCTGCCGTGGCATGCTTTGTGCTATTCTCAAGGCTGAAGGCGCGCGCCGTTCGGGAACGTCGCCTCCCCCCTGCGTCGGAAAAAACGGGGGTTCGGATGCCCGCCGTTTCTTGTGCCCGGATACCAGTGTCATGCAGACCCAAGGAGTCACGAGATGAAGAGAATTGTCGCCCTGATTGCCGTCTGTATCCTGTACTGCTGCGCCGTTCTTCCGGCCTGCGCCGCCGAGTACCCCTCGCGGGGCCTGCGCCTGATTGTGCCCTTTAATCCCGGCGGCGGCGGCGAGCAGGCCGTGCGCCTTATCGAAAAGGATTTCCGCGAGGTTACGGGGCAGTCTTTGTCCTTTATCTACAAGCCCGGCGGCACGGGGCTCATCGGCGCTATGGACCTTTCCCGCCAGCGCCCCGACGGCTACACCATCGGCGTCGGCTCCTATCCGCTGCTGGTTGTGGACGTCATTTCCGGACGCGCCCCCTACACCCTGGACAGCTTTGATTTTATCTCCCTGCTCTGTCTTGCCGACGTGTACCTCGTGGTGCGCGCCGACAGTCCCTTCAAGACGGCCGAGGAGCTGTTCGCGCAGGTGCGCGAAAATCCCGGCCGCGTCAATCTGGGCATCTGCGAGATTCTCGGCCCCACCCATATTCCGGCTCTGCAACTGAAGAAGGCCGGTCTGCCCTTCAATCATGTGCCTATTGACGGCGCGGGGCGCGTGGTGCCCGCGCTGCTGGGCGGACAAATCGACGCCGCCCTCGTGCCCGGCGACGGCGCTTCCGCCGCTATGGGCAAGATGCGCGTGCTTGCCTCGGCCTCCGAAGCGCGCAGCGCCTTCTTCCCCGACGCCCCCACTTTCCGCGAGCTGGGCTTCGACATCGTCAGCGGCGTGGGCCGCTACATTGCCGCGCCCCGCGGTATTCCCGCCAAGGCCCGCGCCGGTCTGGAAAACATCCTCCGCTCCCTGCTGGAACGCCCCGACGTCAAGGAACGCTACCGCCTCGCCGGCACCGTGGCCACCTGGAAGTCCGGCGACGAACTGCGGGCTATGTTCGAGGCCTACGCCGCAACCGTCCGGCCCCTCATCGACGCCTACAAGGCCGAAGCCGGAGGGCGCTAGAGCGCGGTAGTCCGGCCGTGTTTGCCGGGGGGAAGGCGAACCCCTCTGCTAGCGCGAGAGGGGTTCCCCTTCCCCCCA
>CALVHG010000159.1 GCA_944327285.1 uncultured Desulfovibrio sp.
GGGAACTTCCAACTTATCGAACTGGGAAAGGGTGAACAACCTATTGGAACACAACATCTAGAGCAATTCAACTTTGAGATGTAAAAAGAATATCCTTATCTAACGCTATGAAAATGGTACGCAGGGAAATGCGAACGGCAACGATTGCGGCATATGAATCGGGAACTTCCTCTCATTTCAAAGTTGAAATGCTCTAAAAAAAAGCGGGGGGAGGGAATTTCCCTCCCCCGCACGCGGCAGGACCTGGTTGCGTCAGCTGAGCCAGCCGAGCGGCACGAGCGACAGCGAGGGGAAGAACAGCAGCAGGAAGAGCATGATGACCTCCATGAGGATGAACGGGAGGAGCGCGCTTACCAGCTTGGCGATCTTGATGTTGCCGATACCGCAGACCACATAGAGGACCGTGCCCACGGGCGGCGTGATGACGCCGATGCCGAGGTTAAGGATGAAGAGCAGGCCGAAATAGTAGGGGTCGATGCCCGCCTTCGTGATAAGCGGATAGAACACCGGCGCAAAAATCAGGATGTTGGGGGTCAGGTCCATGACCATGCCCACCAGGAACAGGAAGATGTTAATAGCCAGCAGCAACAAAATGGGATTATCGATGAGCGGGCTGAAAATGTCGGTGATCTGGTTGGGAATCTGGGCAATGGTGATGAACCAGCCCACGGCCGTTGCGGCGGACACCACCAGCATAACCACGGCCGTGGTGCGCGCGGCCCGGGCGCTCACGCGCAGCAGGGCGCGGAAGGAAAGTTCCCTGTACCAGAGGACGCAGACGGCAATGGCGTAGATGGCCGCAAAAGCGCCGCCTTCGGTGGGGGTGAAGATACCGAAGCGGATACCGCCGAGCAGCAGCACCGGCATGATGAAGGCCGGGGTGGCGTCAAACAGAATGCGCTTCTTTTCTTCGCGGGTGAAGGTGATGGTTTCGTTGTAGCCGTCGATGCGGACGATAAAGTACCAGACAATCATCAGCGCCAGGCCGATGAAGATGCCGGGGAACAGACCGATCATGAACAGCTTGGTGATGGACAGACCGCTGACCGTGGCGCCCAGCAGAATGAAGTTGGTGCTGGGCGGGATGATGGGCCCGAGAATGGCGCCCGAGGCGATGACGGCGCCGGCGCGGCCAGGCTTGTAGCCCACCTGCGCCATCATGGGCAGGAGCAGGCCGCCCAGGGCGGCGGCTTCGGCAACGGAGCTGCCCATAAGGCCCGCAAAGATGATGCTGGAGATGATGGCGGCATAGCCCAGACCGCCGCGAATGTGGCCGATCATGAGCTGGGCCATTTGCACGACGCGGCGCGACAGGCCGCCTTCGGCCATGATCTCACCCGCGAAGACAAAGAAGGGAATGGCCATCAGCGGGTAGTTGTTGGCGCCGTCCAGCATGGACGTGGGAATGATCATCACGTCCCACATGCCCGAATGCCACATAAGGACGATGGAACAGATGATCAGCACAAGGGCAATGGGAATGCCCAGCGACATGAAGGCAAAGAGGGTGCCGAGAAACAGAAACAGTTCCATGCGCTAGCCCTCCTGATTGCCCTTGGTGAAGGATGAAGCGGGGCGCCGTATGAGCTGCACAAGATCTCGAATATGGATGCAGAAGGTTGCCAGCGCCATGGCGGGCAGGATAAAGTTGATCATGGCCATATTGACGCCGGTTGCCACGGAGCTTGTGTCCATGGTCTGAAGCACGTAGGCGATGCCGCCGAACAGCAGGAGCAGCTGCACGGCCATGGTGCACAGCAGGGCGATGATGTCCACAACCTTGCGCGATACGCCGGAGAGCAGATCGACAAAGAGATCCACCGCAATATGCTTTTTGCGATAAAAAGCTTCGATAGCGCCGAAGAAGGTGATGTACATGAACAGGAAGCGCGCCCATTCTTCGCTGGGCGGGTAGCTGCTTCCAAAGCAGTAGCGGAGGAGGGTATTGTAGAAGACAAGGCCGATCATACCAAGAAATATTACGGCGCAAAAAACTTCAAAGGCGAATTCCGCCTTGCTCGAAGGCTTCTCTTCCTGCTGCGAAGGGGCGGCGAGGTTGACGGATATGTCGTTTCGGCGGGCATCATTGCTCATAAATTGACCTCGGGACGTGTCCGGTTAGCAACAAAAAGGGGGAAACGTGTTCCGGATCGGCTTTTTCAGCAATCCGGGCGCGTTTCCCCCCGACCTTACGTCAATTTACTTGGCGTCGCGGTAGGCAGCCGCGCTTTCAAGAATTTCCTTGGCATTGGGCACGGTGTCGTAGAAGAGCTTCCAGCTGCGCTTGCCGGCTTCCACCATGTAGTCGTGGAAAGCCTTGTCCGGCGTGGTCACAGTGCCGCCGGCAGCCTTGATGGTTTCCACGGCCTTGGCGTCGCCTTCTTCCACCATCTGCCAGATGTCGTCAGCGGCCATCTTGGCGGCCTTGTTGATCCATTCCTTGTCCTGATCGGGCAGGCTCTGGTAGAACTTCTCGTTGATGTAGAGCGAGTGGATAACGAGAATATGGCCGCTCAGCGTGATGTGCGGCGTGATTTCATACATCTTGAGCGAAACGATGTCGGACAGGGGGCTGTCGCCGCCGTCGATCACGTTCTGGTCAAGAGCGCTGGGCACTTCGGCAAAGGGCAGCGGCTGGCCGCTGATGCCGCATTCCTTGGCAAAGTTGGTATACAGGGGAATATTAGGCACGCGCAGGCGCAGCCCCTTCAGGTCGCCGGGCTGATTCAGCACCTTTTTGGTGTAGAAATGGCGGAAACCGAGGGGGAAGGCGTTGAGCGTGCGCAGGCCCGACTTCTCGGTGAAGCCCTGATTGATCAGCTCAAAGGTCTTGCCTTCCATAGCGCGGCGCGCATGGGCCAGATTGTCAAACAGCATGGGCGTTTCCAGCATGGCCATGGCCGGATGCAGCGCGGAGGTTTGCGTGCCGGTGGCGCACATCTGGATGATGCCGCGGCGCGTGCTGGCGATATAGGCATCTTCCTTGCCCAGCTGGCTGTTGGGGAATACCTGTACTTCGTATTTGCCGTTGGACAGCTTTGCAAGGTATTCGCCGAATTTGTGCATGCCAATGGTTTCGGGTTCGCCTTCCGGCTTCATGCCTGCAATTTTGATGATCACCTTCTTGTCGGCGGCCATGCCGGGAGCGGCGGCCAGACCGAGGATCATGCCCACAGCCAGAACAAGTGCCAGGATCTTTTTCATCATAATCCCCCATTGGTTTGTTTATGATACTTCATCATAAACCCAAGCGGATTACTTTGCAAAGGCATTCTCCCGACTTTCGGGCATTGCAGTGCCGACAATTGCAATTTTTTTGCAAAAATTACGACAGGCTGGAGAGAAGTTCCCGGATTTCCTCTTCTGTCTTCTTCGCAAAAGTCTCTTCTGTCATGATGGCAATGGCATGACGGCGCAGCAGCCGAACCCACAGTCCATCGCCTTCGCACAGTCGCTTGCTGAAACTTCCGTCATAGATCTGGCCTGCTCCGCAGGAAGGCGACCGGCTCTTGACAACGGCCAGTCGGCATTCATGCCGCAGCGCCATTTCCAGCGCCCGCTGCGCCCCGCGCGCAAAAGCCTCCGTCAGATCCGCACCGTCATTTCGCAGAACGCGCTCTCCCGCAATTTCACAAGGGGGGCGCGGCGTGGGCAGTTCGGCCAGCCCCTCCGGGCAGACAGGCACCGCCAGTCCGCGGCGTACCAGTTCGACAACCGGCGCGCACGTATTGGCCCGGCCATCGTAACGACAAGGAATGCCCGCAAGGCAGGCGCTGACAATAACGCAAGGCATGGCATGCTCGCTTTGTAGTGTGGGGGAGGGTACGGGATACGGGTGGGAGGAGGTTTTTCAAAGGCGATTGGGTGGTGAGTCGGCGGGCTGGGCTACATGACGG
>CALVHG010000160.1 GCA_944327285.1 uncultured Desulfovibrio sp.
CACTTAATAGTGTAACTGAAGGATTAGCTAGAAAATATTATACAGTTGGAATAAGAGTAAATCCCAATATATCTTTACAAAATGCCGTGCAGCGGGCCGCCGGGGGCTGCCAGCGCGTCCACGCGGCGTTCGACATCGGGGTCTTCCTCCAGCGCCGGGGCATGGAAGGGCTTGCTGCGGGCGTCGATAATAAGCGGCGCTTCGCAGGTCCAGTGGCGGGCATGCGTTGCGGCATGCGCTCCGTAGACATCCGCGGCGGGATCGGAACGGGTAAAGGTCACCCAGAGGAAGTTGTCGAAGGAGGCCGCCGCAAAGGCGGCGTCATCGACCACAACCACCAGCGGGAAGGATTCGCGGGCCTCCCAGAAACCGAGGGCCTGCGCGAGGGCTTCCATACGCGCGTCCCCCTGCCCGCGCGGGCTGTCGTTGCGCGGGCCGCGCAGCGCGACAATGCCGGGGGCCACCACATGCAAATCGCCGAAGCCGTCCGGCAGAGGCGGCAGCGAGCCGGGCTCCGTGCCGAGACGACGGCGGGCATCGCCCACGGCGGCCCATACCAGCTTGGAACCTTCATGCAGCCCCAGCCCCGTATAATCAAGCGTATCCGTGGTTCCGTGCGTGAAGAAATGCAGATCGCGGGCAAAGTTCGTGCGTTCCAGCACATGCAGGAAAAAGGCGGGCACGTCGCGGGCATGCAGTCCGGGCGCGTCCTCGTGCGCGGCAATGACAAGATACTTGGCAAGCGCCGTCTGCGTGGTTCCCAGCAGATGCAGCGCGGCCGTCAGCACTTCGCGCGGCCGCCGCACGGCCTCATAGGGCGTATAGCGTTCGCTGCCCAGCGCCAGAAGCAGAGGATGCACGCCCGCGGCATCCACGGCATGCACCTCGCGCACGCCCGCGAAGACCTGCGGCACCATGCAGCCCGTCAGCTCATGGATGAAATCGCCAAAAACCGTGTCTTCCTGCGGCGGCCGTCCGACAGCCGTAAAGGGCCAGATGGCGTCGGCCCGATGCCGCACGCCCTCGACCTTCAGCACGGGGAAGTCATGGGCAAGGCTGTAGTAGCCCACGTGATCGCCGAACGGCCCTTCGGGCTTCAGTTCCGGCAGCACATGCCCCCACAGGCAGAAATCCGCCTCGGCCGCCACCGGCAACTCAAAGCCCGGCACAGAGGCCATGTCCACGCGCCGCCCTCCCAGCAATCCGGCAAAGCGCAGTTCCGAAAGGCCCTCCGGCAGCGGCATGACGGCGGAAACCGTCAGCGACGGCGGCCCGCCCACAAAAATCATGACCGGCAGCGGCCTGCCCTGCTCCAGCGCCGCCGCATGATGTACGCCGATGCCCCGATGAATCTGGTAATGCAGTCCCACTTCATCCGGCGCATAGGCGTTGCCGCCGAGCTGCACCCGGTACATGCCCAGATTAGAGGCATCCAGACCGGGGCGGCGCGGATCTTCCGAATAAACCAGCGGCAGAGTGATGAAGGGACCGCCGTCCTGCGGCCAGCAGACCAGCCGCGGCAAATCCGCCACGGCGCAGGCATGTTCCAGCACCGGGGCCTGTTTGATCCGTCGCGGCTGCATGTGCGTCACTGCGGGCAGCAACCCCAGCGAGCGCAGAGGATGGCGCAGAGCATCCGCCGGATCGGCCTTGGCGGCAAGAATGCCCTCCACCGCTTTCAGGGCATCCCGAAAAATGAAGTGCAGCCGCTCCCGCGTGCCGTACAGATTGCACAGCATGGGAAACGGCGATCCCTTGACCCGCGTAAACAGCAAGGCAGGCGCGCCCGCGCGAAAGGCCCGCCGCTGAATGGTCGCCAGCTCCAGATGCGCGTCAACTTCCGCGTCTATCCGTCGCAACATGCCGTTACGCTCAAGGTCTTCCACGCACTGACGCAACGTCGTATAGCCCATAACATCCCGCCTCTCAGAGCATTTTCACCATACGGCCTGCCGCTTTGCGAAAAAGCACAGTTTTTCCACTCGCTTTGGGCCGGGCGGCACTGCGCCGCCTCGCGCTCCGCCTTTTTCAGCAAAACGCTCTATGTTCCGGTTTCCTGCAATCAGTCTTTTTCAATGGGCGCAAGCGCGCGCCTGCCGTTCAGAACATCCATGAAATCGCGGATGATGTCGGCATGATCAAAGGCCAGAGGCGACGGAAGCGCATCGAGAGGGAAGAAGGCCGCGGACGCGGCGTCGTCCCCGGCAGCGGGAACGGCATCGGCGTCAACCTCAGCCACAAAAACAACCGTCATGGTATGAAAGCGGGGATCGCGGTGCGGGCGGGAATAGACGCCCAGCACGCCCTTCAGCCGCACATCAAGGCCGGTTTCCTCGCGCATTTCCCGACGCGCCGCATGCTCGACCTGTTCGCCTTCGTCGATGAAGCCGCCCGGAAGCGCGTAGCCCAGCGGCGGATTAACCCGCTGGATCAGCACGATGCCCCGCGCCGGATCGTGAATAATCACGTCCGTCGTGGGGGCGGGGTTGGCAAACTGGGGAAAGCCCTTGCCGCAGTGAGGACAAATGATCGTTTTTTCCATGCCCCCTATGGTACGCCGGGAGCTTTTTTGCCGCAAGCCGCAGCTTGTTGGGGGCGGGGCAGTGGGATGAGAGAACGTTCTGGGGGAGGGGGACCCCCCTCATCTCTGCTGTCGATGCCCGTAGCTTCCTTCGTCGCAACGGGCACGGCCTGCGGCCGCCATTCGGTCGCTGCTCGCGCGAGAGGACTACGAGAACGCCTTTTCTCGCTTCGCTGCGAAAAGGCTGGGCCCCTCCCCCAGCGCACTTTACTCGGAAGAATGAAAAAATGCGGGAACGCAGTCGCTTTCCCTGCGCCGACCGTCCCCCGAAAACATGAAAAAAGAAGCATGCCTGACTGCGCAATCAGACATGCTTCCCTTTTTTGCAATGAAGCCCAAAGCGGGGGCTAAAACGCTCTATACAGGACGGTTACGTTTATCCACAAGGAACGTGTTCACTCGCCCGGCGGGAACACCTCTAGCCCAGATGCGCGGCCGCGATATCCCAGTTGACCAGATTTTCCAGAACAGCCTTGACGTAGTCGGGACGGCGGTTCTGATAATCGAGATAATAGGCATGCTCCCAGACATCGATGGTCAGCAGCGGCGTCTGCTGCTTTTGCAGGGGATTTTCCGCATTGGAGGTTTTGACGACCTTGAGCGCGTCGCCTTCGCGCACCAGCCAGGCCCAGCCGCTGCCGAACTGGCTTACGGCGGCTGCGGTCAGTTCCTTTTTCAAGGCGTCGAAGCTGCCGAAGGACTGCTCCACCAGCCGGGCCAGCTTGCCGGAGGGCGCCTTGGCGCCGCCGGGGGTCAGCCCCTGCCAGTAAAAGGTGTGATTGAAGGCCTGCGCGGCATTGTTGAACAGCGCGGCCCCATCGGGGCTTTTGGCCGCATCGAGGAAGATTTTTTCCAGCGAAAGCCCGGCGAGCCCCTTTTCCGCGATCATTTTGTTGACCGTGTCATAATAGGCTTTTGTATGCTTGCCGTAATGGAAGCTGATCGTCTGGGCAGAGATATGCGGCGCAAGCGCATCTTCCGCGTAAGGAAGGGGCGGCAGAGCAAAACCGCCGTTTTCAGCCGCAAGGGTCGCCACGCTCGACAGGGCGGAAAAAGACGCCAGAGCCACGCCCGCGCTGACGGCATACTTACAGAAGGTGCGCCGGGAGAAAGAAATTTGCGAAGCAGTCATGGAAGCCCCTCCTCTACTAGAGCATTTTCAGTTTGAAATGCTGCGCATTTCAAACCATACGGCCTGTCGTTTCGCGGAAAAACGCGGTTTTTCCGCTCACTTTGGGCCGGGCGGCGCTGTGCCGCCGCCTCGCGTTTCACCTTTTTCAAAGGTG
>CALVHG010000161.1 GCA_944327285.1 uncultured Desulfovibrio sp.
TTGAACGACAGGACAAGCCGCTCGTCGAACCGCTTAAAAGACCCTATCAGGCGCGTCTTGCGGTACTTTCCTCCGGCTACCGTCGCCATCACCGCCGACGGTACGTCAGAGTTGACGCCCGTATCCACGACGGCATAGAGCATGTCTCCGACCTTGAGATCGAGTTGATTCGTTCCAGCCTCCGCTGTTGTCGGCATATCGACCTTTTCCACCTGCGACGGCGACGGCTTGTCTTTGGAAAAATCGTACTGCCATGCAATGGCCCCTTGACCGTTCGTGTACGCGCCCAGTCGAGTATCCAGTGCCGCAAGATCATCCATCATCCGCTTGAGCATTTCATTGTCCGTCTTCTGGCGGCGAGGTGCAGGGCGTGGTTGCACCGGCGCTGGCTGCGGCTGAACGGGGGCGGGCGTGTCTTCTTTCTTCTTGATAAGTTGCTGTTTACCTACCGGCGGCGGTACATAGCTGTCGCCACTTTGCAGAGCGGCTTGCGCCTGCATATCCGAATGTTTGCCCAGTTTTTCGTTGTACTCCGGCGATCCTTGACCGCCAGCACCTCCCTGTACCGCATCAGGATTCTGTCCTTTCAGCGCGGACGGTGTCGGCTCCTGCTTCGGCGATAAAATGGCGAAGGAGAAAAAAAGCAGACAAACCATTGCCCCTAGGCCGAGCGCACAGAAAAGATAGAATCGACGTTTTTTTTCCGTACTTGTGATGCTCATTTTGTATTTTCCTTGATACGGATCGTTTCGATTCTTCCCTGCTTGGAAACCATAATTCTCGGAGTGACAGGCAGTTCATAGCAGCGAATGCCACCCGCTCCATTGACGACTGCCTCCCATGCTGGCCACATCAGTGTGTGCGGTGTCCGCAGATAGTGCATGTCGCCAAGACGCCACAGAGTGCTGCTTTCATCCCTTGGTTCCATGCGTACTCGCACGGCCTCGGCGGGAGGCACATGATCGAGGAATGCCATTAGCTCAGAGCTAGCGGTATCCTTGACGCTGCGGGTGAGGGGAGCCTGTGCGTTCGGCCCTTGATGCGCGATCTGAAAAAGCACCAAGCCATCCGCTTTCCGTTCGGGTGAACGGACAGAATCGGATTCAAGACGGATTACAAGCGGAATGTCCTGCTTCGCCAACGTGACCACAATGTTGGCAGACCCGTAAGCCGCAATCGGGATGATATTGAGAAGATTCCCTTCAGGCAGCTCTGGCCGCAAAATCTGAAAAGCCTGTGGCCCCCCGTTGGTAACGGACGTGACAGGCCACGGCTGCCCGGTCGAGTCGTGGAAAACCAACGCACTGGCCACGCCCGACGTACAACGTACAACCACGGGTGCGCCGCCCGGCTCCAGCTTCACACGGGCCGTCCTGCTGCTCAGCGACGGAGATACAGGCACAAGGGCCCGATCCCGCTGATCCGACCATTCCCGGTATTCTTGGATTTGCTCCTTACTCAACGGCATCATCTGCCGCAGGGACTCCTGAAAAAGCGCCTGAGCGTCCGGCTCTTTTTCTCCCGCCGCCTTCTCTTCTGCTTTCGCCGTCTGAGCTGGCTGTGCGCCGCTTGTCGATGACTGCGCTGGAGAATTCTGAGGCGGATTCTGTCCCTGCCCCAGAACGGGAAGCTGTCCGGGGGGCGTAGGCGCTGCCGTCGTATTGGCCGGAAGTTGTGACGCACCCGCAGCACTATCTGCTGCAACGGCTAATACAGGAAAACTTAGCGCAAGCAGCATGGCACATGCGACCTGATAGTTAATCTTTTTCATTAAGATATACATCCTTATTGTTCTTTTTATTCAAATACTTCTCATAAATGTCAGGGAGGTCTTCACGAATTCCACGGCAAAATGTAGTGAGTATGCCGGAAAATGAACCTTCGTGACTGAAAAGTTTATACATAGCTGTAAAAGATATTCCAGCATCAATGAAATTATCGATGCGCTCTCTCAAAGCTAACATCTGAACTCGTCTACACCCTCTTTGCGTGTACTTTCGGACTTTTTTGAGGTCTTCCAATTTTTCATTTTCAGTCATCATTTTTGCTTCCATTTTTTTGAATTATTGCTATTTCCTTTTCAAGAAAATGAACATAAATATTCAATGCAATATAATGCAGAATTAAAAAGTAAACAGCATTATCAAAGCTGAAGCAGTAACATTTATGGATTATGGACATAATCGTGGAAGACTCGGAATAAGCGCCTGCAAGCCCCCCAAGGAGTAGTACGCATAGCACGCCAAGGCCATACATGATGCAACGCAATATCCAGTGGACGATGCTACGCATGGCCGTACCTCGTTATGCGTTCACCAAGCCAGCGCATGACGTTGACGCACATGGCATTGCCCAGTGCCCTGTACCGGAGACGATCCGGAGCGGGACGACCACGCCACGGGATGTTCGTCCAGCCGTCGGGGAAGCCTTGCAGGCGTTCCGCTTCCAGCGGCGTGATCCGTCTGACGCCATGTGACGGAATCAGGGTCTCAGTCTCGAAGTCGTAGCGTTCCGCGCGGCTTGTGAGGCAACGGGCAACGGAAATGAGGCGGCCTTCCTGCCAGGCGTTGTCCGCATATGGAGTCGTCGTAAGCGGGGGCACGACAGGGATATAAAAACCTCCCTGCGCCCGGTTGTCGTCCGCGCCCCCGCATCCAAAACTGTGAGTAAGGGACTGTGTTACGCGGGCCGTGCCGCGACTTGTTCCAGAGCCTCTTGCAGCTCTGGCGGTAGTCGCCGCCGTCGTATGCCGGCACGGCGCAAAATTCCCGCACAGGCTTTCGGACTCAAAAAGTACCGTTGCGGGATGTCGCCAGTCTCCAAGATGTCCCACAACGAAGATGCGACGGCGGCGCTGGGGGACTCCGAAGAACTGAGCGTCAAGCACTCGCCATGCGAGATGATACCCGCACTCGGCCAACGCCCGGACGAATGTCCCGAAGTCCCGTCCGCTGTTAGTCGAAAAAGCTCCGGGGACATTTTCCCATATGATCCACTTCGGGCGAATATCAGAGACAATTCTGACAAAGTGCATGGCCAGTCCGCTACGTTCATCGGCAAGCCCACCGCGTTTTCCTGCGATGCTGAATCCTTGGCAGGGAGTCCCGCCGACCACAATGTCAACTGTTCCAAGGTTCCTCCCCTCAAGCTGTGTCATGTCGCCATAGTTCGGCACGGCCGGAAAGCGATGCGCCAAAACGGCGGACGGAAACTCCTCAATTTCGCAGAAGCCGACCGCTTCCCAGCCAAGAGGCCCCCATGCCACGCTGGCGGCCTCGATGCCTGAGCACAGGGACAAATACCGCAGACTACGCATGGGCGGCGCACCTCCATTGCCTGAGAAAATCAAGCGGAGACGCGGACGCATCGGCCACGTCGTTCGCCTGCGGAGCGCGTCCGGCCTTGTGCAGCAGCGTCCACAGACCCCACGCCGGGCCGCGCAGGCGCGTGTCACGGAAGCGGGCAAGGAAAGCCTCGAATTGCGGCCGAACCGCCTCAAGATCGGGATCAGCCTGCTGCCGCGCCGCTTGCGCGGCCTCCCAAGCTCGCACTTTGACGTCGTTATCCGTCTCCGTCGCCACGGCGGCAGAAGATGCTGGTAGCTCATCCAGCCAACGCTGCCCGCGCAACCAGTTAGCAAGTTGCGGCACAAATCGTCCGTTTTCGCGCTTCCAGCTCAAGCTTTCCCGGAAGCGAGACAACGCCT
>CALVHG010000162.1 GCA_944327285.1 uncultured Desulfovibrio sp.
GGGAAGCCGCGGGAACGCCGGAGCTTTCCCCGCGGCAGCCGTCCCCCGGAAACGCTCAATAAAACTCCCCGCGTCGGGGCGGCAGCACGCCGCCGAAGCCGCGGGCCGCTTGACAAAAGACGCGCGGGGCGCAAAAAGAAGTTGTGGCCCGCGATTGTGCGACCAACCAAGTTTTCTTTGAAGGACAGAGCCATGAAAGTATATTACGACAAAGACGCAGATCTCAATGTGCTGAAAAACAAAACGGTGGCCATCATCGGCTACGGCAGCCAGGGCCATGCCCATGCCCAGAATCTGCGCGACTCCGGCGTGAAGGTCGTGGTGGGCCAGCGCCCCGGCGGCCTCAACTATGAGCTGGCCAAGCAGCACGGCTTCGAGCCTGCTTCCGCAGCGGAAGCCGCCAAGATGGCCGATCTGATCATGGTGCTCCTGCCTGACGAAGTGCAGGCCGCCGTCTACGAAAACGACATCAAGCCCCATCTGACCAAGGGCAAGGCTCTGCTCTTTGCGCACGGCTTCAACATCCACTTCAATCAGATCATTCCTCCGAAGGATGTGGACGTTTTCCTGATCGCCCCCAAGGGCCCCGGCCATCTGGTGCGTCGTACCTTCACCGAAGGCGGCGGCGTGCCCTGCCTGGTCGCCATTGAACAGAACGCCACCGGCGAAGCTCTCCAGATCGCCCTGGCCTATGCCAAGGGCATCGGCGGCACCCGCTCCGGCGTTATCGAAACCACCTTCCGCGAAGAAACCGAAACCGACCTCTTCGGCGAACAGGCCGTGCTCTGCGGCGGTATCTCCGCCCTCATCAAGGCCGGTTTTGAAACGCTGGTGGAAGCCGGCTATCAGCCCGAAATGGCCTACTTTGAATGCATGCACGAAATGAAGCTCATCGTGGACCTCATGTATGAGGGCGGCCTTTCCCGCATGCGCTACTCCATCAGCAACACCGCTGAATACGGCGACTATGTCACCGGCCCCCGCCTGATCACCGAAGACGTGAAGAAGGAAATGAAGGCCGTGCTCAAGGACATCCAGAGCGGCAAATTCGCGCGCGACTTCATCCTCGAATCCCGCGCCAAGTACCCCATGTTCCTTGCCACCCGCCGCAATGAAGCCAACCATCAGCTTGAGCAGGTCGGTCGCGAACTGCGCGGCATGATGACCTGGCTCAAGAAGGACAAGAAGGACTAATTCTCCTTCCTCCCGCCAGTAACGCATAAGGGGGAAACCGTCCCGGACGGTTTCCCCCTTTTTTCTATGCGGTTTTCGGCATTACGGGAAAACATCGGCGCAGCCGTCCGACTTCCGCAATGGACTTGGAGCACGCCAACTCAAATTTACACACTCTCTCAAACCAAAAAGACATGACGGCTACGCATACTCATGAGAGAGCTTTCGTCCACACTTGCCTATAGAGCGTTTCAACTTTGAAAAAGGTGAAACGCTCTAGTCTTCCAGATTCCGAAGCTGGAAGCGCATCTCGCCGTTTTCGGAGGTCATTTCATAGATGAGGGTTTCGCTCACGGTATTGACGCGGGGCTCATGGGAGAACATGAGCACGCGGGCGCGGAATCCCTTCTGATACTCCTGCATGCCTATCTGGCGTTCCGCGGAAATAATCACGTCGTCGCCGGGCTGGCAGAGGCGGGCCGCCGCGCCGTTGAGGCAGACAATGCCGCTGCCGCGCTCGCCGGGCAGCACATAGGTATCCAGGCGCGCGCCGCAGTTCTTGTTCCAGACATGCACGTATTCCAACGGCAGCATGCCCGCGCGCTCCAGAATATCGGTGTCAATGGTAATGGAGCCGTGATAATCCAGCTTGGCCTGCGTCACGCGCATGCCGTGGAGTTTGGCGGAAACGACTCGCACCGCCCCCGTCTGCATCAGAGGTTCGTCGGGCAGACGCAGGGACATGTCGTTTACTTCCGGGGCTGGGGTCTGGGACATTGCGCTTTCCTCCGTATTTTTCGGGCAATACAACCGCCTTGCGCGGCTTGTAAGCCGTCCGTCATCTCTTGTCTAGGGCCTGTTAACACTATTCGTAAGTTGTTTGGGTGGAAGGGAAACCCCTCTGCTGGCGCGAGAGGTTTTTCCCTTCCCCCCAATCCCCCCATCCCTTCCCCAACGCGCTTTTATCGGGGAAAAGTCAGGAATACGAGGCAACCCCGCCACCAAAGACACGTGGCGTGTGTACAGCCTATTTATTTTATCTATTGAAATTATTTGTAAATTTTGCGCTAACAGGCCCTGGAGCGTTGCATCTTTGAAAAAAGGTAAAACGCGAGGCGACAGCACAACGCCGCCCGACCAAAAGAATGCGGGAAAACCGCGCTTGTTCCACAAACGGCAGGCCGTATGGTTTGGGGCACGAAGCATTTCAAACTAAAAAAGCTCTGGCAGCTCAGGCTCCGGCTTGCTTGAAGCGACGCGCCGTGAATGCTAAACATTCCTTTACTGTTCTCTGTCTTCAGCCCGCAAAGGACGACACATGAAAACGACTCGCCTTTTCCTTCTGGTGGCCCTGATCTGTTTTGCGCTGCTCGGCGGCGCGCTGTACCTGATGCGTTCCCCCGCTCCGACCCCCGCGCCGCAGCCCGAAACGCCCCGCGTGTACGAAACCCACTGTAATCTGCGCAACACCACCCCTGAACCCCTGTGCGAAGCGCCCGCCGCACCCTGTCGGAAAATCCGTAACAGCAAGACTACGGAAAAAGATCTCGACGAAAGTTTCATGACCCTGAACCTCGTCCCCGAAGAAACTCTGCTCCTTGTCGAAGAGCGCAACGGCTGGGCCCGCGTGCGCGTTATTGACCCCGACTGGCTCCGCGACAGCCATCAGGGCTGGGTCCCCCTCGAACGCCTGTCCTGTCGGCAGGTGGACGTCACTCCCGCTCCCGCTCCCGCCCCCGCCGCCGCGCCTGCCGGTAAGTAAAACCGAAGGCCATATATTCTTGAGGGGGAAGGAACCCCTTTGCTCTGCTGTCGATGTCCGTAAGGCTGTCGCCCAACGGGCACGGCCTGCGCCGCCCGTCGGGTCGCTGCTCGCGGCAAAAAGGTGTTCCTTCTCCCCTCAAACTCCCCCATCCTCCCCAAAACCCGCACATGATGATAGACTGGCGAAGGCATTCATTTTTATAACATATAGTTATATTTTCATATTGTTCCACAGAGAAAGAGTTCTGGATAATGAGTCCTGCCCCTGCGCGAGAGGTTATTTCCTTTCCCCAGCGCGCTTTATAAACATTTCCCATTCCGATACGCACTATTCAACAGCCTCAAAAAACACTCAAAAGACGTTTCCTTCCCGGCGTACTTTTTTCTAAAAGCGAATCCAGCCCGCGCCCTTCGCCGACGTTTCCCCGACAACGCGAAATATTTCCCGCCCGGTCTTTCCCGGACGCCCTGTGCTTTCGCCAACATCGGCGCAGAATCGCATGCGCCGCCGGGGGACGGTTGCGACAGGGAAGGCCTCGGCGTTCCCGCGTCTTGCATCCTCCCGGAATATTTTCAGTTTGAAACGCGTTGCGTTTCAAACCATACGGCCTGTCGTTTCGCGGAAAAAACGCAGTTTTTCCGCTCACTTTGGGCCGGGCGGCGCTGTGCCGCCGCCTCGCG
>CALVHG010000163.1 GCA_944327285.1 uncultured Desulfovibrio sp.
CCGTTAGGCGACGCAGGAGCCTTACGGGCATCGACAGCAGAGATAAGGGGGTTTCCTTCCCCCCAGAAGAACGATTTAGCGTCAAGAGAAAGAATGGGTTTCCCTTCCCCCCGAAAAAACATTCTGAAGATATCGAAAAAGGAAAGGCCATGAATCCTGTCTTGCTGGAGATACTGCCGCAAATCCGCGCGGGTATGTGCTGCAGTCAGCTGCTGGCCGCGCTGGCTTTGCAGGTGCGCGGCGAGGAAAATACGGTCTGGCTGCGGGCCGCGCGCGGTCTGTGCCACGGCGTGGGTCAGTCCGGCGGGCCGTGCGGCCTGCTGGGCGGTGGAGCCATGATCCTTGCTTATTTGTCCGGACAGGACAACGAACCGCATCCCATGCTGGAAGCCATGTGCAACGACTACGCCGAATGGTTTTATGGCGCGTGCGCCGACTTCGGCGGCTATGGCTGCGAGCAAATCAGCGCGGGGCTTATGCGGCAGGCCGGAGCCGTTTCCGACGACGGCAAGCCCGACATGCAGGTTTGCGGTGAACTGCTGGCGCGCTGCTGGGGAACGATTCTTGAGATTCTGGAGAACTACAACGTGGATATGGCAGGTTGATCATGGATGGCCATACCGCCCTGCATCAGACGCAAAGCGTCTGCCCGGAATGTCTGCGCCGCCTCGACGCAACCTATCGCCTCGCGCCCGACGGATGCATCTTTCTGCACAAGCGCTGTCCGCAGCACGGCGACTTTCGCACGCCAGTCTGGCGTCAGGGGCAGGGGCTGCCGGATTTTCTGGATTGGGTAACGGAGCGCGTGCCAGCGCCGCCCCGGCAGCCTGGACACGTCGCGGATAAGGGTTGCCCCTACGATTGCGGCCTCTGCCCGGATCATGCCCAGCATACCTGCACCGGCCTTATTGAAGTCACGCAGCGCTGCAACATGGCCTGCCCCGTCTGCTATGCCGCGGCAGCGGGAAGCCCTTCCGGCGATCTGACCGCCGACGAAGTCCTGGAGCGTCTGCGCGGCCTGCGGGCTGTTTCCGGCGCGTGCAACGTTCAGTTTTCCGGCGGCGAACCGACGTTGTGCGACTTCCTGCCGGAAAGCATCGCCGCGGCGCGGAAGCTGGGCTTCGGCCTGTTGCAGATCAACAGCAACGGCCTGCGGCTGGCCACGGAAGAGGGCTACGCCCGCCGTCTCCGGGAAGCCGGGCTGGATTCCGTCTATCTGCAATGGGACGGGCTGGATGACGCTATTTTCCGAACGCTGCGCGGGCGCGACTGTCTGGACTTCAAGCGGGAAGCCCTGCGCCGCTGCGGCGAGGCCGGACTGGGCGTCGTGCTGGTCTGTACGCTGGTTCGCGGCGTCAACGACGGCATAATCGGCGATTTGCTCCGCTGGGCCGTACAGCAGGGCCCCGTGGTGCGCGGTCTGCATTTCCAGCCCGCGGCCTCCTTCGGACGCACGCCGTGGTCGCTGGGCGAAAGCCCCCGGCTGACGCTACCCGATCTCATGCTGGCTCTGGAGCAGCAGAGCGGCGGCATGGTCAGGGCCCGGCATCTGCACGCCCCGTCCTGCGAGCATTCGCTGTGCTCGTTCAGCGCCGTCTATGCGCGGGAAGGAGAGGGGCTTTCCGCAGAACCGGCGGGCGCGGCCTGCTGCGGCGGCAGCGGCTCGCGGCTGGACAATGCCGAAGGCGCGCGTCGTTCGCGGGCCTTTGTGGCCGGACACTGGGGCTCGCCGCACCCGGAACCCACCGCCGCCGACGCCTTTTCCCGCTTCCTGAATGCCTCCGGAGCGGATCGGCGCTTTACCGTCTCGGCCATGGCCTTTCAGGACGCCCTGAGCTTTGACGTGGAGCGGGTGCGCGGCTGCTGCATCCACATTGTCACCGGGCCGGGCACGCTCGTTCCCTTCTGCGCCTACAATCTGACATCCTGCAACGGCCAGCCGCTCTACAGGGGGCGCGTATGACAAGCCCCTGCGTGCTGGATGCCTGGATTTCCCGCGAATGCGACGGCCCGGAGGGTCTGCCCCTGCCGGATCGCGTGCGCGTAACCCAGCTGCGTCTGTTGCGGCAAACGCTGGTCTACGCGGCAACGCGCAGCCGCTTCTACAAACGGACGCTGGCCGGACAAGATTTGCAGCTCCGTTCCCTTGCGGATCTGGCCCGTCTGCCCTTTACCACAGTGGAAGACCTGCGCCGCTGGCAGGATTTTCTCTGCATCTCGCAGGGCGATGTGCAGCGTATTGTAACCCTGCAAACCTCCGGCAGCACGGGCATGCCCAAGCGTCTTGCCTTTTCCGAACACGATTTAAAACGCACTGCCCTCTTCTTTGCTGTGGGCATACGGCAACTCATCGAACCGGGGCAATCGCTGCTGGTGCTGCTGCCCGGCGCGGATCGCCCCGACGGCGTGACGGACCTGCTCCGTCAGGCCCTCTCTCCCGCAGACATTCGCGTCGAGGGCGGCAACCCGGCCGCCACGCCGGAAAGTCTGCGCGAGGACTTCGATCGCATCCGGCCCGATACCGTCATCGGCGGCCCGGAACAGCTGGAAGCCCTGCTGCATGCCGCCGCACAGGATGCCACGCTGCATGCCGCCGCCTGCCGTCTGCGCGGCGCACTGTCCAGCGGCGGTGTCTTTCGCCCGGAACTACAAAAAAGCATCAGCACGGCCTTTTCCTGCCTGACGCTCGATCACTACGGTCTGACGGAATCCGGCTTTGGCGGCGGCGTGCAGTGTCCCGCCGGGGAAGGCCATCATCTGCGGGAGCTGGACTGCCTCATGGAGATTATAGATCCCGTTACCGGAGCCTCCCTGCCGGAAGGGCAGGTGGGCGAGCTGGTCCTGACAACCCTGCAACGGGAAGCCATGCCCCTTGTCCGCTATCGTACCGGCGACGCCGCCTCGCTCCTGCCCGGCCCCTGCGCCTGCGGCAGTCCGCTGCATCGCCTCGGCCCCGTTCTGGGCCGCTACGTCCGCGAAGGCGACACCATCGCGCTGCGCGCCGTTCCCAAGGGGGCTGGAGGCGCCCTCCCCCCCTCCCAAACGCGCTTTCTTCTGGAGGATGCCCAGCACGGAAACACAGGAGTTTTCCTGTCGGCAACCGTCCCCCGATGCGACATACCATGACGAACCGTTTTGAAGCAGAACACATTTTCAGACGGTATGCAGCCTGTCGTTTCGCGGAAAAAACGCGGCTTTTCCGCTCAGTTCGGGCCGGGCGGCGCTGTGCCGCCGCCTCGCGCTTCACCTTTTCCAAAGGTGAAACGCTCTAAAATGTCCCCCACACCCCCGATAAAGCGCGCTGGGGAGGGGTGGGGGGCTGGGGGAGGGGAACCCCTCTCGCGCGAGCAGAGGGGTCCCCCT
>CALVHG010000164.1 GCA_944327285.1 uncultured Desulfovibrio sp.
GAGGGGAGAGGGGGAGTTTGAGGGGGAGAGGGAAACTTTTTCCAGCGGAAAAAGTTCCCCTCTCCCCCTCAAAAGACAACCAAGGACACATAGCATCTATGATACCAATGGAAGACGTGCAGAGCCACGCGCCAGAGGTGGCGCTGGGCATTGACAGGGTAGGCGTGCGGGGCATTTCGGTGCCGCTGCGGGTTCGCGATCGGGCGCAGGGGCATCAGGACACGGTGGCGCGGGTGGATCTGGGAGTGGATTTGCCCTCGTCCTACAAGGGCACGCACATGAGCCGCTTTGTGGAAGCGCTGGAGGCGTGGGACGACGCGCTGGATCATCAGTCCGTGAAGCGTCTGCTGGGCAGCGTGCGCGAAAAGTTGTCGGCGGAGCGAGCTTACGTGCGCTTTTGTTTCCCGTATTTTCTGCGCAAGGCCGCGCCTTCCTCCGGCATTCCCAGTCTGGTTTCCTATGAATGCCGCCTGACGGGCGAACTTGACGCGACAGGGCAATCCTTTCTGCTGGAAGTGGACGTGCCTGTGATGACGGTCTGCCCCTGCTCCAAGGCCATCAGCGACGAGGGCGCGCACAGCCAGCGCACCCTGATCCGTCTGGCCGTGCGCATGACGGCGTTCAGCTGGCTGGAAGACTTTATTGCGCTGGCCGAGGAGTCCGGCTCTTCGGCGGTCTATACACTGCTGAAGCGGGAAGACGAGAAATATGTGACGGAACATGCCTTTGCCCAGCCCTGCTTCGTGGAAGACGTGGTGCGCAACGTGGCGCAGCGGCTGGAGCGTCACGGCCATATCAGCTGGTACCGCGTGGAAGTGGAAAGCATGGAATCCATTCACAGCCACAACGCCTTCGCGCGTATCGAGCGCAGCCTGAGCGCGGGCCGGGGCGCGTAGTAGTTTGGTTATGTGCCGGGGGAAGGGGAACCTCATCCCTTCCCCAACGCGCTTTTTCAAAGGGGAGACAGGCATGTGTAGACTGTTTTTCTATTTGCTTTAAATGAATAGAAAAATTGTGCCAATATCCCTTGGCAATCTTTTGTGATTCTGTGGCTCCCCAGTCGAAATAGATATTTTATGCTTCCGGGGGACGGTTGCCGCGAGGAAAGCGGCGGCGTGCCCGCAACGTTGCATTCTCCTTATAAAAGCGCGTTTGGGGAGAGGGAGGGGGGCCGGGGGAGGGAGAACCCCTTTGTGCGCGAGCCAAAGGGGTTCTCCCTCCCCCGAAAAAGCAGAAGCAGCGCCCCGGCGGGCGACCCGGACGGGCTGAACTTGTTCAGATTTTTTTACCGTTTTGGGGGCAGAAAATGCTTTTCAGCTTCATGTGAGCGTGGTATGAGGCAGAAGAGGTGACATATATGAGCGTAAGCAGTCTGAATATTTCCGCGTCGGCGTTACATGCGTTCGGAACGGGCATGATGACGACCGCCAATGCCATCGCCAATGTGAATACGGACGGTTTTCTGCCGCAGCGTACCGTGTACGGTGAAATGCGCGGCGGGGGCGTTCGCGTTGAGTCCGTCGTTCAGGAAGGCGGACAACCGGGCCGCGTGCAGACGGCCGTGGAGCGGCGCGCCGTGACGAACGCGCCTTCGGCCACGGAGCTGACGCGGGAGATGCCCGGTATGATGACGACGCAGCGGGCTTTTGAGGCCAATGCCGTTGCCGTGCGCACGGCGGATGAAATGATGGGTACCCTGCTGGATATCCGGGCCTGAGCCGCGAGCGCGAAAAATTTTCGGCAGACCATATGCCGCCGCGGGGCGGCCTGACAGGAATCGCATGCAGAAATATGGAGTAGCCGCCATGTGCATGGCGGTCTTGTTGCTGGTGCACGGCTGTGCGTCAGCGCCTAAAAAAGACACGGCCATGAGCATGGCGCAGCTGCGGAACTCTTACGAGGAGCTGCTGTCCGCGCCGGAAGATAACGAAAAAGGCGACCGCATTATTTCGCGGGCGCGGACTATGATCGGTATGCCCTACGTGCGGGGCGGGCGCAATCCCGGCGGTTTTGACTGTTCCGGGCTTGTGCAGTGGGCCTATAAGAACGAGGGCATCAGCCTGCCGCGCACCGCGCGCGAACAGTCGCAGGTGGGCACGCGCATTACGGATGTGGAAGAGATGCGCGCGGGGGATATTGTGGCCTTCCGCCATCCCCGGCGCGGGTATCACACGGGTATTTATGTGGGGGACGGCAAGTTCATTCACAGTCCCCACCGGCGCGATCGGGTGAAGATCAGCTCGTTGAGCGATCCGTATTTTCGGACGACCTTTCTCGGAGCGCGGCGCGTGAGCGCGGACGCCGAAGCGGCGCTTGTGCGGGCGCAGAGCCAGCTTGAGGAGACTTCTTCGGAACGCCTTGTCGAGTACCGCGAGGAGCAGGCTGTGCGCGAACTGCGCAAAAGCCGTCAGGAGAAGGCCGCGCGGGAAAAGGTGAGCAAGAGCAAGAAGAGTCGGGATAAGAAGGAACGCGCCTCTTCCGACAGTCGCCGCAAGGGCAAGTCCTCTCGCAGCGTGGCCGAGCGCGACACCAAAAATAAGAGCAAGGCCACGTCAAGCAGTTCCCGGCGCGACAAGAGCGCGAAGTCGAGCAAGTCCTCGTCGCGGAAGAAGGTCGCGCGGGATTCGTCGCGCAAGGATTCTCGTAAGTCCGTCAGCCGGAGCAAGTCCCGCAGCGAGAAGAGCCGGAAGGAAAGCTCGCGGAAGTCGTCTTCCAAGAAGACGGAAAAGAAGAAGAGCTAGTCCTGATAGCGACAGTCGTAGAGCGTTTTTCAACTTTTCAAACTGAAATTGCTCTAAAGCGTTTCACCTTTGAAAAAGGTGAAACGCGAGGCGGCGCACAGCGCCGCCCGGCCAAAAGTGAGCGGAAAAACCGCGCTTTTTCCGTGAAACGACAGGCCGTATGGTTTGAAATGCAAAGCATTTCAAACTGAAAATGCTCTAGAAGGGCCCCGCAGGGGGCGAAAACAGTATTTGTAAAACGCGCTTTCCGGCGAGGAGAGCGCGTTTTTTGTGCGTTTTGCCTTTGAAAACGGCGGAACGCGAGGCGCAAGCGCCGCCGGTCCAAGAGAGCGGGAAAACCGTTTTTTCGCGAAACGACAGACCGTATGGTTTGAAATGCAAAGCATTTCAAACTGAAAATGCTCTATAGAGCAATTCAACGTTGAAAAAGGTAAAACGTCCTGGTCGTATTGAGCCGGTGTCCCTCTGTGTATCGCGGCTTCTGCCCGGCGTGGGCGGCGGGTCGCCTGCCCGGCGCGGGGCATGGGGTGAGAGGGGAAAATCCCCTATACACCCCCTGCACCCCCGTACTCCCCTTTGTGCGGGAACGCGAAATTTGTCTCTTGAGTCGG
>CALVHG010000165.1 GCA_944327285.1 uncultured Desulfovibrio sp.
GGATGGGGGGCCGGGGGGAAGGAAACGCCCCTTGCGCGCTAGCCAAGGGGGTTTCCTTCCCCCCGGAAGAACGATGTAGCGGTCACATCTCAGCGAGTCCGCCGGTCAGGCGCGGCGTCGCAGGGCCCGGCGACCTTCTACGACCAGCACCAGCGAAAGCGCCAGCAGGAGCAGAGCTATGGCAACCTGCATGGCGGCGACAAGGCCGCCGGTACCGGCCAGCAGGGCGCTGCCCTGGGCTTTGACGGTCAGGACCAGCGAGGTCAGGGTGACGGCCAGCATGAAATACATGGGCGCAAGGAACATGGCGTTGCGGCGGGCAAGGTTTTGCAGCCAGCAGGCCACGGCCAGCAGAGCCAGAGCCGCCAGAAGCTGGTTGGCCGCGCCAAACAGGGGCCAGATTTTGGCATAACCGCCAAAGCCGAGGCTCATGCCCAGAATGACGGTGACGACGGTGGCCACGTATTTGTTGACCAGCACGGCGCGCCAGCCGCGCACATCGGCGGCGTTTTCTCCCGGCGCGAGCCAGAGTTCCTGAAACATATAGCGGCCCAGCCGGGTTGCCGTGTCCAGCGAGGTCAGGCAGAAGGTGGAGACGGCAAGAATGACGAGCCCGTAAGTAGTGCGGCGCGCTTCGGCGCTGTCCAGACCGACGCAGGCCAGCATCTGGGAAAGGCCGTCGGCCAGCACCTGCGTGGGCGTCTGGGAGGTGAAGGCATTGCCGTTGCGGGTAAAGATGTAGCCCACGGCAATCAGAGCGACGATGCCCAGCGCGCTTTCGATGAGCATGGACCCGAAGCCGACCAGACGCGCGTCGCGCTCGCTGTTCAGCTGCTTTGACGTGGTGCCGGAGGCCACCAGCGAATGAAATCCGGAGATGGCGCCGCAGGCGATGGTGACGAAGAGGGCCGGGAAGAGGTATTGTCCGTTGACTTCAAAGCTCGTGAAGGCGGGCAGCTCGATGACGGGCCGGGCGGCGACGATGCCCACGACAGCCGCCAGCATCATGGCGTAGAGCAGGAAGGAGCTCAGATAGTCGCGCGGCTGGAGCAGAATCCAGACCGGGGCCACCGAGGCAAGAAGAATATAGACGCCAAGCAGCAGCATCCAGCCGTCATAGCCGATATGCACGGGAAAGCGCAGGCCGAGCGCGATGCTGGCCACAATACCGGCGATGCCGAGCAGGGTTGCCCGTCCCAGCGGCATTTCCCAGCGATAGACCAGCAGACCGAAAATGACGGCCAGCAGCATAAAGAGCAGGGAAATGGTCGCGGTCGAGCCGTTGACGTCATTATGAACGAGAACGCCGGCGGCGTCCTGAGTAAAGCCATTGAAGGTTCCGGCCACAATGGAGGCAAAGGCGCCGACCACAAGCACCAGCGTCAGAAAGGAAAAAATGACGAACAAGCGTTTTGCGCGCTGTCCGATGCTGCCCGCGATGACTTCGCCGATGGAGCGTCCCTTGTTGCGAAGCGAGGCAAAGAGCGCGCCGAAGTCATGGACGCCGCCAAAGAAGATGCCGCCGATCACAATCCAGAGGAAGCAGGGAAGCCAGCCGAAAACGGCCGCCTGAATGGGGCCGTTGATGGGCCCGGCTCCTGCAATGGAGGAAAAGTGATGTCCGAGCACCACAGGGGCGCGGGACGGCAGATAATCGATGCCGTCGCGGAATTCGTGCGCGGGAGTAGGGCGGCGGGGATCGACGCCCCAGACCTTTTCCAGCCATGTGCCATAGACAAAATAGCCCAGCGCCAGCGCGGCAAGGCCGCCGAGAAGCAGATAGAGGGAGTTCATGAAGCTGTCTCCTGCAAGGTAAACAGGGGGGAAAGCGCCTTCCCGATGAACGGGAGCAGCGTCGTTTCGGCGGAGGAATTGCAAATGCGGGCAGCCGGACAGCCTTCCGCAGCGGGCAGACGGATTGCCACCGTCCGCAGGCGCGTCCAGCCGCGCAGGCCCCAGAGAAAACTTTTGGAAAAACGTTCTTTACGCAGGGCGGTTGCCGCGTTCGCATGCCAGCTGCGGCAGAGCAGCACGGCGCTGATGCAGGACAGCATATGCTCGTCGTGCGGCCGCACGCAGGCGAGTCCGCGGGTCAGAACGTCGTCCCGGATGGCGCGCCAGAGGGGAAGAGCAAGATCGGGAGGCGTATAGACGTAAAGATACTCATGGGTTTCCGCAGCCCAGAGCGTCGCCTTTCTGATCAGCGCGTAGCCTTCGCTGCGCTGATGAAAGACAGCGGACAGGCGCAGATATGGCGCTTCGCGGAGCTGCCGCACATCGAAACGCGCCTCTTCGCAGGCGCGGGCGAGGGCGGCAAGGCAGGACGCAAGTTTCGGGTCGCTATCTTCCGAGGAATCGGGCATAGTGGAACTATCCGCAAGAGTGCAAGAAAAAAAGCCTCCTCGCTGGAGGGGGTGAAAGAAACGTATACCAGTCCGGCGGCATTTTCCAGCGAAAACCCTTGCGGCGGAATGCCGGAAAGGGGTTCCGGTGAGAGCCGTCGGCTGCGCGCGGGGAGGAAAAGGCATGAGAGCTTCGGAAATTGTGTTCAGGGCCATAGGCATTGTGCATTCGCAGCACAAGGAAGCCGCAAGAACGCCCGTGCAGCCCTGTTATGCCGCCGACTGCGCGGGCACGGTGGAGGTCTTTCCCGAATATGCCGCCGGGTTGCAAGATATCGAGGGCTATTCCCACATTTATCTTTTGTACCATCTGCATCGGGCGTCGGCGGCGTCGCTGCTGGTCAAGCCCTTTCTTCAGGATGTGGAACGCGGTCTTTTTGCAACGCGGGCGCCATGCCGTCCCAATCCGCTGGGCATGAGCATTGTCCGCTTGCTGGGACGGGATGGCAATGTGTTGCGCATCAGGGGGGTGGATATTCTGGACGGGACGCCGCTGCTGGACATTAAACCTTATGCGGCGCGTTTTGACTGCATTGCCGATACCCGGAACGGCTGGCAGGACGAAGTCAGCGAAGAGGACGCCCGGAAGCGGGGCAGACGGGATTTCGACGAGGACAAGACGGCAGGAGCATAGCGACGAAACGTCGGAAGGCTCTTCAAGACAGCTTCGCCCGCGCGGGATACGGCGTCAGGGCCGTCAATGCTAATTGTACAAAGATACTAGGGTATTGGAGCGTTCGCTCCGCTTGCCTTGAGAGCGTTTCAAGCTGAAAATCTAGGGCGTGCTACCACTATTCGTATGTTGTTTGGGGGGAAGGTAGAAAGTTATATTCGTAGTTAGTAGGGCTCACGTTATCTAGGAAAGCACGACGGTGAAG
>CALVHG010000166.1 GCA_944327285.1 uncultured Desulfovibrio sp.
ATCTGCGTCTGGGCCGCGTCATCGAGCCGGTGCGCGCCAAGAATTTACGCCATATCATTCATGTTGCCGATCCCGACGCCCCCGCCGGTTTCAGAGAGGCGCGGGACCTCACCGACAAATGGTGCCTGCGCTTTTCCGGCGGCAGGGCGACACAGGGCTAACGTTCATTGCGGGAATATGCCATGACAACAGAATTTCCTCTCGATATCTTTCCGACGCAGCTCTTTCCCGATACGGCGCTCCAACAAATCCGCCTTGACGCGGCGGCGCTGACCATCGCCGCTTCGAACAGCGAATGGGGCTTCACAGAAGACGAAACGCTTTTTTACGGTCCGGGGGAGATGATTTTTCAGTATGAAGGCGCCGCCACCCTGCAATGGAGAAATCTCCATGAAACACGCTGGCACGAAAGCGGCCCGGAGCTGCTGCCCCGCCTTGCCGCGCTGGAGTTCATACGCAGACAGCCCGACGAATCCTGGCTCTTTCAGTTCTCCAGCCGCAGGCAGGGCTTTGTCGCGACCCTTCTGCTGCACAGGGTCACGCGCATTGACTGGACCGGCGACGCCGATGAAGAACTGATCCAGATGGAACGCCCTCCGGCCAGCGACAAGCCCGCCGCCTGAAATCCTCACACAGATCGTTATACGCCGAAGCCCGCCGTATCGACAGACGCCGCGCAACCGGCTACAAACAAAAGCAATGCATTCCCGAACAGCGCAGGAGCGACAGCATGACGGAAATTGATCTCGACAAGAAACCTCCCGTTCTTTTTAACGGCGGCCCTACCGGCACGGTTCTTCTCAACTACAGTTTCAATATTTCTCTCTACTCGCTCGACATGTCCACGCCGCAGCAGAAAGAGGCTGTTATCGCCATCTTTGACGAGTACGCCGCGCTCTACGGCACGAGCTTGAACTGGACCACCAACCCCGTATCGGGAAAGTTCAAACACATCCGCGGCAAGGTGGACAGTTATCTGCTACCCGACGAATGGCTCATGGAGGAGTCGGAAGAGAATGACTATGATTTTCTCTATCACGGCGGAAAAGAGGAGTGGGATTCGTCGGATGTGGACTTCATGGCCAAATGCTGCTGCGATGGCGGACTCAGCATTATCAGCTGCCGCTTTCCCATAGCCGACGTGCGGAAAGGCAAACTGAACCTGCCCGAACTCATGCGGCGCTGGTGCGCCCTGCTCAAGCCCTACCATGCCCGCGGCGGCTATTCCGGCGGCTGCTGGCACATGACCGACGACTTTTACCCCATGATGTACTCCACCATCGAGGAGAGGCTTGTAGATCAGCTCATGTTCTATCCCGGCCTGCAGTATGACGGGAATAACATCGACCTGTACTACGACGAGAAGCTTCAGGCCGGTCTGCGCGACGGCCCGCGCTGCGCGGACTGGCTCATCGCCCTTTCCGATCCCTTTCTGGAAAAGCTGGGCGGGCTGGACGCCGTAACCGACGCCATGCGCCCCTGCCCCGTGCTGCCTTACGAGGGCGGAGCCGTGCTTCAGGCGGGCGACGCTCCCGGACTGGGCAAAGACGGCGACCCCGCAAGCCTGCCCGACTATCTGCATCTGGCCCGCGTCATCGAGCCTGTGAGATCCAAGTGTCGTAATACCATCGATGTCAAATGGGGCGCGCGTTTCTCCGAGGAAAAATAATTTCAGCAAGATGCATACCATGGGATACCAATATTGTACCAGCTCATTTCCGGCACAGATGTTTCCCGATGTGAAACTGGGAAGGGTCGTCCTTACCGAAAACACGCTGAGCATCGCCGTAAAGGACTCCACTTTTAAGAAAACCGGCGATGCGACAAGCAAATGGGTCATGTCGAAGAGGGCCTACAAGGCACGTTTCTACGGCGAAGGCGACATGATTTTTTTCTTTGAGGGCCCGGCCACCCTGAAATGGAGAAATCTCCATGAAAAAATCTGGCACGAGGGCGGTCGAAAGCCGCTACCGCGCCTTACTTCGCTGGATATCGTACGCCGGAAACCCAACCTCTCCATACTTGACATCTTTCACAACAAACCAGATCTATCCATAGATCTGCAATTCTCCAACCGGAAGAAGGGCTTTGTTCTCTACATCCAGCTGGAAAAGGTCACACATTTCGAATGGAGCGGCGAAGAATATGACGAATATAGCGACCCCGAACGCTTCCGTTAGAACGTAACAAAGCCCGCCAGCAGCCGCAAAAATGCCCGCCGCATGGCGGGCTTTTTACGTATTTCAGCGCATTTTCAGATTGAAACGCTGCGCGTTTTACACCACACAGCCTGTCGTTTCGCGGAAAAACGCGCTTTCTCCCCCGCTTCGGGCCGGGCTGCGCTGTGCCCCGCCCCGCGTTTCGCCTTTTTCAATGGTAAAACGCCCTGGTCGTAGTGAGCCGATGTCGCTCTGCGCATCGCGGCTGCTGCCCGGAGCGGGCGGCAGGTCGCCTGCCCGGCGCGGGGCATAGGGTGAGAGGGGAAAATCCCCTCTACACCCCCTGCACCCCCGTACTCCCCTTGTGCGGGAACGCGAAATTTGTCTCTTGAGTTGGGCTGTACCCCGTCCGCCGCGTGTCGCGCGGGGCATCGGCGCGAACCTTCCCCGGCCTGAGGCCGGGGCGATGTCCGCGCCTGCTGCGGCGCTCCGTCCGCCCTCCGGGCGTCCGGGATCGCCTTCGCGCCCGCGACACGCTGCGTCAGCGGCAAGGGGCGAAAGGGATAACCTTGCCGGGTGGCAGCGGAGACGGGAAACTGGCGGTCAGGAGAGCTGTTTTTCCTCACGTTCGCGGAGAGCTGCCGTAACACATTCCACGAATGAAGTGGCTCCCGTCTCAAGGCGTGTGAAAAGGCCGTTCCTTGATGTTGAGGGGCGGCCTTTGTGTTTTACAGTTTTCGGGCGGTTTTCTCTGTTGCTTCGCGTTTCACCTTTTTCAAAGGGGGTTCCCCTCCCCCAACGCAAACACCGCGCCGCCCGGCTTCCCTGCGGCCCGGCGGCTTGTCGGCCGCTGCCGGACAGGGTACAAGGGGGACATGAGCGGCGAACGATTCCGGCATGATCCGGCCTACAAGCAGTTTTTCAGCGATCCCCGCATGGTGGAGAGCCTGCTGCGCGATTTTGTGGATGCCGACGTGGTGCGGGAGCTGGACTTTGCCACGCTGGAGCG
>CALVHG010000167.1 GCA_944327285.1 uncultured Desulfovibrio sp.
GAGAGCGTTTCGATTGGCTCGTTCGCGAGGTCGTCCGTTGTTGCGTCTCCATATCGTCACAGGCGACGCGGAGCAGGGGCGCTGTCGCCGGTCGGCCATTTTCTGTTGATGGGCAGGGAGAATCTATGTTCAAGCTTCCCTTGTGGCGCGGTTCGCGCAAGCGCAATCGCAACAGGGCGGTTTCCGCGCCCGCTGCCAAACCGGCGCCCAACAAGCTGCTGGACGGGCAGGGCGGCACGGAAAAAATCGGCATTCGGAGACGGCTCTTCGGCAGTCTGCTTGACCGTGTGGACTGGGGGCGCACCCGCATCAATATCGTCGTGGTGCTTTTCTGCGTTCTCTGGCTGGGGCTGTGGGGGCGCGCCTGGTATTTGCAGATGATTGCCGGGCCGCGTCTGGCCAACAAGGCCGAGCGTCAGCATACGGCGACGGAGCTGGTGGCGGGGCGTCGCGGCATGATTCTGGATCGCAACGGAAAGGTGCTGGCGCGCAGCGTCGAAGCGCTGTCTGTGTATGCTAATCCCCAGGAAATCAAGGATTTTCTGAAAATGGCCAATACTCTGGGGCCCATTCTTGGCCAGGAGCCCCAGAAGCTCTATGACGAGCTCTCGCGCACCAAGCGTCGTTTTGTCTGGCTCAAGCGCAAGGTGGACGACAAGACCGCCGAAGCCGTGCGCAAGGCGGGCATCGAGGGCATCGGCCTGTCCAAGGAATTCGATCGCGTGTATCCCTTTACCCATATGGCAGGGCAACTGCTGGGTTTTGTGGGGCTGGACGACAAGGGCCTTGAAGGTCTCGAACGCTCGCTGGAAGCCCGTCTGGGGAGCATTCCCACCCGGCGCGTGGTGCAGCGCGACGCCATGGGGCGGCGTTTCTATCTGGACGAGGAGGGGAATGCGGCCCCGCGCGGCGAAGACGTGACGTTGACGCTGGACGCCCAGATTCAATTTATCGCGGAAGACGCCGTGGCTGCCGTCGCCAAGGAATACGACGCCCGCTGGGCCGGGGCGCTGGTGGTGGACGTGCCTTCGGGGGAAATTCTGGCCTGGGCGCAGTACCCCTTCTTCAATCCCAATAATTACCGGGAAACCAGCCCCGCTATCTATCGCAACCGCCTTGCCGCCGACGCGCTGGAGCCCGGCTCCACCTTCAAGCCCTTTGTCATTGCGGCCGCTCTGCAGGAGGGCAAGATTACGCCCACCACGCCCATTGACTGCGAAAATGGCCGCTGGGAAACCAAGCGTTTTTCCATCCGCGACACGTCCGTGCAGGGAGTCATTACGGCAAGCAAGGTGCTGCGCTACTCCTCCAATATTGGCATGGCCAAGATTGGTCTGGAGCTGGGACCGAGGGTCTTTCACGACTATCTGCGCAAGCTGGGCTTCGGCGAGCGTACCTCCGTTCCTGTTTCGGAAAGTCGCGGCATTTTGCGTCCTGCCCGCGACTGGAGCGAGGTGGACATCATGTCCACGGCCTTCGGGCAGAGTATTTCCGTAACCTGCCTGCAGATGGCGCAGGCGTATTTGACCCTGCTTAACAACGGCGTGTATAAACCGCTGCGGTTACTGCGGGATAACGGCGCCGTGCAGGAGACCTACCAGCGCATTTTTAACGAGCGCGTCACCAAGCAGGTGATGGAGATGATGCGCGACGTGGTCGAGGCCAAGGACGGCACCGGACGGCGGGCGCGCATCGAAGGCGTGGAAGTGGGCGGCAAGACGGGCACGGCCCAGAAGGCCGATCACCGTACCGGCGAGTACGGTTCCAAGCGTACGGCCTCCTTTGCGGGTTTTGTGCCGGCCACGCATCCGCGGTATCTGATTTTCGTCATGGTGGACGAACCGACCCGCAACCAGTACGGCGGCGTTGTGGCGGCCGCGGCCTTCCGGGATATCGCCGCGCGGGCGCTGACCTGGAACGGCACGCTCGGCGCTGTGGAAACGGCGGAAAAGAAGGAAGCTGCCCGTCCCGCTGTCCAGGGGCGGCAGCGCGGTTTGAAAATATCGCGAGAAGACATTCCCTATATGGCGGACAACAGCGACGTGCCGGCCAGTTCTTCCGGTATGCGCCTGCCCGGCCATCTGAGTCGGGCCTCCAGCAAGGTGCCCGATGTCAAGGGCAAGTCCGTGCGCTATGCCGTGGAGCTGTTTGCCCGTGCAGGCGTCGTGCCGGAGATTAAGGGAAGCGGAACGCATGTGGTGAAACAGAGCCCGCAGCCGGGCACGCCCTGGCCTGAAGAAGGCAAGGCGGCATCCTATATTCTGTGGCTTTCGGAGAAATAGCATGGAACAGGCATTGGCAGATCTCTTGGCAGATGTGCGCGCCGGGCGCGCCGAAGTTCGGGCCGATTCACGGGAAGTGGGCAAGGGCGATATTTTTGTCGCCGTGCCCGGAGCCAGCGAGGACGGCGCCCGCTTTGTGCCTGCTGCCGTTGAGGCCGGCGCGGCCGCGGTCGTCTGCCGTCCCGAAGTCGCGGCGGCTGTCAGCGCCGCGGCAGCGGCGGCGGGGCATGCCTGCGCGGCTGTGCCTTGCGACGATCCGCGCGAGGCGCTCTGGCGTCTGGCCCAGGCCCGTTACCATACGGAAACGTTGCCGCTGACCATTCTCGGCGTGACAGGAACCAACGGCAAGACGACCTGCGCCTATCTGCTGGAGCATCTTTTTACTGCCATCGGGCGCAAGGTGGGCGTTCTGGGCACGGTCAACTACCGCTGGCCCGGCCATATGGAAAGCGCGCCCCTGACCACGCCCGGCCCCTTGGCTGTGCATTCCATGCTGGCGGCCATGAGCGCTGCCGGAGCCGATACGGCCGTCATGGAAGTTTCGTCGCATGCGCTGGAGCAGCAGCGCGTGGGGGGCGTGCCCTTTGCCGGGGCGCTGTTCACCAACCTGACGCAGGATCATCTGGATTTCCATCCTGATATGCTGTCTTATTTTAAGGCCAAGGCCCGTCTTTTTCTGGAAGTGCCGCGTGACGACAAGGCCTTGTCCATCAACGCCGATGACGAATGGGGACGGCGTCTGCTGGAGCTGTGTCCCTCGGCCCTGTCCTACGGCCTGCACGAAGCCTTGCCGGGGCAGCGCCATCTGCGCGGTGAGCTCCTGTCGGCCGGGACGGACGGCTGCCATTTA
>CALVHG010000168.1 GCA_944327285.1 uncultured Desulfovibrio sp.
CGTTATTCGGGAAGATAAAAAGCGCGGCGGCACGGCGGCTTTCCAAGGAGTCATCGTCCCCCGGCAGGGCAGGGAGAACGAGGGCAACGCTCTTCGCAAGTCGTTTGGGGAGGAGGCCCGCGCCTCTGCTGTCGATGCCTGTAGATTCCTTCGTCGCAACGGGCACAGTTTGCGGTCGCCATTCGGTCACTGCTGGCGCAAGAGGACTACGAGAACGCCTTTTCTCGCTTCGCTGCGAAAAGGCTGGGCCCTCCCCCAGACCCCCCCTCTTCCCCCAGCGCGCGTTATTCGGGAGGATAAAAAGCGCGGCGGCACGGCGGCTTTCCAATAAGTCATCGTCCCCCGGCAGGGCAGGGAGAACGAGGGTATTTTTAGAGCGTTTCGCCTTTGAAAAAGGGGAGGCGCAAAGCGGCGGCACAGCGCCGCCCGGCCCGAAGCGAGCGGAAAAACCGCGTTTTTTCCGCGAAACGACAGGCGTTGTTTTCGGAGCATCCGGGCGAAATGTGCTTTTTGTATGGCGTGAATTTCGCGGGAGTTTTTATCTATATGGCAGAACAGCCCCGGAGGCCGAGAGGCTTTCCGGGGCTGTTTTGCATGAAATATCGGGGGACGGGGAGTCGGGGAAGGCGGGCGGGGTTGCCGGAATCCGTTATCCTCCAGAAAAAAGCGCGTTTGGGGAGGGATGGGGGGCTTGGGGGGAAGGGAACCCCTTTGTGCGCTAGCCAAAGGGGTTCCCTTCCCCCCAACAATCCAAAACCCGCCTCCTACCCCTTTTTCATATCTTCGACCACGTCATTGAGGTGGCGGGCCTGGCGGGAGAGTTCGGCGATGGCCTGCGATGCCTGCTGCATGGCCTGCGAGGTATTGGTGGCGATGTCGTTGATTTCGGTAATGGAGTGGTTGATTTCCTCGCTGGTGGCGGACTGCTGTTCGCCGGCGGTGGCGATGGCGCGGACTTCGTCGGCGGACTGTTCGGCCATGCTGACGATTTGTTCCAGGGCCTGCCCGGAGCGGTTGGAGAGGTCGGTAGCGCGGGCGATGCTTTCTGCGGCCACGTCCACCTGCTTGATGGATTTTTCGGCGCTGGAGCGGATGGCGTTGATGGCGTTGCCCACTTCGTTGGTGGAGGCCATTGTTTTTTCGGCCAGCTTGCGCACTTCGTCGGCGACGACGGCAAAGCCGCGTCCGGCTTCGCCCGCGCGGGCGGCTTCGATGGCGGCGTTGAGGGCCAGCAGATTGGTCTGATCGGCGATGTCGGAGATGACGCCCATGATCTGGGTGATGGCGCGGGCGTTTTCGCCGAGCTGGGCCATATCCTGCTTGAGGACGCCGTAGATTTGCTGCACGTCGTCGATGGCCTTGACGACCTGCCGCACGATGTCGGCGCCTTCTTCGGCGCAGTGGCGCATGCTGCCGGAGACTTCGGCGGCGTCGCCCGCGTTTTTGGCCACTTCAAGAACGGTGGCGTTCATTTCGTTCATGGCCGTGGCGGTTTCCATAGCGCGGTGGGCCTGCTGCTCGGCGGCGGTGGAGGATTCTTCCACCTGCTGGGCAAGGCGGGTGGATGTGTCGGAGATGACGCCCACGGCGTCGGCAAGCTGATTTGCGGCGTTGAGCATGCCTTCGCGCTGGGCGTTTTCGGCCTGCCTGCGGGCTTCTTCCGTCTGCTGCCGGGCTTCGGAGATGAAGTTGCGCAGACTGTCGAGCATGCGGGCCAGCGCCTGATGCAGGCGGGCGAGTTCGCCAAAGAAGTTGTCGGCATCCACGCGGGCGTCGAGATCGCCTTCGGCGACCTTGTCGGCGTAGCCCACGAGCTGATCCAGCGGGCGGGTGATGGAGCGCACGAGCACAAGGCCCAGAAGGACCATGAGCACCACGATGCCGGCAATTACCATCAGGATAGTGTAAAGGGCTTCGTTGGCGGAGGCGAAGATTTCGCTTTCGTCTTCCACAAAAATCAGCTTCCAGCCGAAGTCGGTGGAAATGGACGTCGCCATAGCGGCGGTGGAGCCGAGGCGGAAATTATAGGTGCCGTTGGGCTGGGTGAAGATATGCTCCAGGGTGGGATGGCTGAAATCCTTGCCGACGAGCTTTCCTTCCAGCTCCGGGGTTCTGGGCGAGCAGATGAGGCGGCCGCTGTTTTCGATGATGACGAAGCGCCCTGAGGTGCCCAGACGGAGATTTTTGACGATGTTTCGCAGTTCGGACAACGAAATGTCGATGCCGAGCACGCCAACAAGGCTGCCGTCGGGGCCGGTCACTTTGTTGGTGAGGGAGACGACCAGTTCCTTCTTGATGTTCTGATAGACGGAACTGAGCGTGCCTTCGCCGGGCGCGGCGGCGCATTCGCGGTATCAGGAACGGGCGGACATGTCGGTCCCGGCGGGAACGCGCACTTCCGGGAGGGAAGAGGCATAGCTGCCGTCGCGGTAGCCGACGAACACCTCCGCAAGATGGCTGTGGGCGTTCTGCATGTTGCGGAGGGGGCCGACAACGGCGCGCGCCTCCGGCGACAGGTCCTCGTGCCGGTAGCGGGTTTCCTGCGTGGCTTTGGCAAAGGAGGGGAACTTGCCCAGACCGTTTCGGACATTGACGTTATGGGACAGCGCGCGGGCGGTGTTCTGCGCGGTGCTGATCATCTCGGAGACGTAGAGGCCGAACAGGCTGAGTTCCTGTTGCGACTTGGCGGTAAAGTCTTCGATGGCCGTGGCGCGCATTTTCCAGACGGCGATGCCTGTGACGCCTCCGGCCATGATGAGCAGAGGAATAATAATGCCCAGCAGAACGCGAATTTTGACGGATGCGAATTTCACGATGCAAACCCCTTCCCCGGTGAATATGAGAAACTATCGGTAGAGAGCGGCTTTTTGATTAGAGCGTTGCAACTTTGAAAAAGTTGAAACGCGAGGCGGCGGCGCAGCGCCGCCCGGCCCAAAGTGGGCGGAAAAACCGCGCTTTTTCCGCGAAACGACAGGCCGTATGGTTTGAAATGCGAAGCATTT
>CALVHG010000169.1 GCA_944327285.1 uncultured Desulfovibrio sp.
AAACGCGGTTTTTCCGCTCACTTTGGGCCGGGCGGCGCTGTGCTGCCGCCTTCGCGTTTCACCTTTTTCAAAGTTGAGACGCTCTACACTGCCAGATAAGGGCACGCCCTCCGCCTCTTGCGCTGTTGCAGCGATGGCGCGGGCGCGAAGGCGTGGCCTTATCTGGCAGTGAAGTAGCGGAAGACCGGCAACAGGGAAGGGGCCAGAAGGCCGCTACAGAGAAAAAATCAAAGGGCGTGCCCCTGTCGGAAGGCAGCCTCGGCGGGAAGCGGGCGGGGGCACTGTTCCGGGCGGCGGGAAAAGAGGCAGGCCCGGCGGTCAGAGGTGGCCTCGTACCGGGGGACGACTGCCACAGGGAAAGCGGCTGCGTTCCCGCATTTTTCCATTCGCCTGATAAAAGCGCGCTGGGGAAGGGATGGGGGGCCTGGGGGGAAGGGAAACCCCTCTCGCGCGAGCAGCGACCGGATGGCGGCCGCAGGCCGTGCCCGTTGCGATGAAGGAAGCTACGGGCATCGACAGCAGAGATGAGGGGTTTCCCTTCCCCCCAAACAACGTACAAATAGTGTTAACAGCCCCTAGCCCCGCCCGCAGGAGAGGACCAACGCGCCGTCCTTGAGATCAAAACGCGCCGCGCCGCCCTTTTTCAGACTGCCGAACAATATTTCGGAGGCCAGACGGTCCTCCAGCTCATTGCGCAGCAGGGCCCGCAGCGGACGCGCCCCCATAGAGGGATCGTAGCCCTTTTCGGCCAGCCAGCCGCGCGCGGCCTCGCTGACCTCAAGCCGGATGCGCCGCCCGCGAAGGCCGTCGGCAATCTCGCGCAGGAACTTATCCACGATGTGCAGCATCAGGGACGGCTGAAGACTGTTGAACGAAACAATGCCGTCCAGCCGGTTGCGGAATTCCGGCGGGAAAAGATTGTTCAGGGCCTGCCGCCCGCGATGGGAGGCGTCCTGCGCCTGCCGCTGACCAAAGCCCACCGAACTTTTGGCCATCTCGAAGGCTCCGGCATTGGAGGTCATGATCAGGATGACATGACGAAAATCGGTCTTGCGGCCGGAGGTGTCCGTCAGGGTGGCGTCGTCCATGACCTGCAAAAGGATATTGAAAATTTCGGGATGCGCCTTTTCCAGCTCATCCAGCAGAAGCACGCAATGCGGCGAACGGCGGACGCCCTCGGTCAGCAGACCGCCCTGCTCGTACCCCACATAACCGGGAGGCGCGCCGATGAGCCGGGACACGGCGTGCGGCTCCATATACTCGCTCATGTCGAAACGCAGAAAATCCACGCCCAGCAGACGCGCCAGAGCGCGGGCCACTTCGGTCTTGCCCACGCCGGTGGGGCCGTAGAAGAGGAAGGCCCCGGCCGGACGCCGCCGATCGGAAAAACCGGCGCGACTGCGCAGAATGGCGCGCGCCACGCTGCTCACGGCCTCGTCCTGCCCGAAGACTTCCTTTTTCAGGTCCTGTTCCAGCGTGGCCAGACGCACGCGCTCGCGGCTGGAAACCGACTGCCGGGGAATGCCCGCCATCCGGGCAACCACGGTTTCCACGTCGCGCACCGCCACTTTCTGACCGGGCTTGAAACCGGGACGCATGCGCACCAGCGCGCCCGCCTCGTCCATAACGTCTATGGCCTTGTCCGGCAGCATGCGATCCCGCAGATAGCGCATGGAGAGGTCCACCGTGGCCTGAAGCGCGGACTGCGGATATTCGACGCCGTGATGCTCGGCGTACCGGTCCCGCAGGCCCCGCAGAATGTCCAGACACTGCCGGGCCGAGGGCTCTTGAATGTCGATGCGCTGAAAACGGCGGGCAAGGCCCTTGTCCTTTTCAAGACAGTTGCGCAGCTCCTCGTGGGTTGTGGAACCCATGCAGCGCAGTTCCCCGGAGGCCAGCGCGGGCTTGAGCAGATTCGAGGCGTCGAGAGAACCGTCCGACGTAGCCCCCGCGCCCACCAGGGTGTGGATTTCGTCGATAAACAGCATGGCGTTTTCCCGCGCCCGCAACGCGCCGATAATGGCCTTGAGACGACTTTCAAAATCGCCCCGGTAGCGCGTGCCCGCCAGCACCTGCCCCATGTCGAGGGCGAAAATATGCAGATCGCGGAACATCTCCGGCACGCGGCCCTCGGCCACGCGCAGCGCCAGCCCCTCGGCCATAGCCGTCTTGCCCACGCCCGCGTCGCCCACAAAGAGCGGATTGTTCTTGCGGCGACGGCACAGCACTTCCAGCGCGCGATCCAGTTCGGCCTCGCGCCCCACAAGCGGGTCTATCTTCCCCTGCCGCGCCTTTTCCGTCAGGTCTTCGGCGTATTCGGCCAGCGGGTCCTCGGCCACGCCGCCGTCTCTGCTCCGCCCGGCGTCCGCAAAGGCCTCCCGCGAGGGCGCGGACGGCCTGCCCTGCCCCGGCTCCGGCGGCAGAGGCTGCCGCACCATGTCCAGCTCCAGCCCCTGACGCGCAAGACAGCGGGAAGCGTAGCCCTGCTCGTCCAGCAGCAGAAGCAGCAGAATCTGCCGCACGGCCTCGGCGGCCGCATAACGGGCGCTCTCGCCGGGCAGAGGCGCGGCAAAACGGCTGTCCAGCGCGGCCAGCAGCTCCCCCATGCCCCGTTCCGGCCGAACGGCCTCCGGCTCCGGCGGTTCGGGCAGCACGTCAAGCTGCCGCCGCAGAAAATCATCCATCTGCATGCGCAGAATGGCCGCGCTTATGCCGTAACTCTGCACGGCCTCGCGCAGATCGTCCTGCTGCAAAAGAGTCAGCAGCAGATGCTCCGCCGTCAAGACGCCGTGCTTGCGCCGCCGCGCCTCGTCGAGCGCCAGCGCCAGCAGGCGTTCCTGTTCCTTTCTCACGATAGCGATCCTTTCCTGTCCAGGGCTCAGGACTCATTATGTTTTGTCTTGAGGGGGAAGGACGGCCCGCCCGGGGTGCTCGTTTGTGGTATGGCGTCATCCGCCGAGGGCGGACGCGTGGCTCCGCGTTGG
>CALVHG010000170.1 GCA_944327285.1 uncultured Desulfovibrio sp.
TTCTCCTCACCCCCGCAAGGCCCCCCCATCCCTTCCCCAGCGCGCTTTTATTCGGAGGATATGCAGCACAAGGATACCATCGCTTTCCCTTGGGCTGCCGTCCCCCGGAAGCATGAGAAACGAAAAAAGCAGACTCTCTTTTCCGGCTCGCTGTTTTCGGGAAACTACCGGACTGCATTACCGTCTTTAAAAACGTCGCTTACAAAACTGTTTCCCTCAAATTCCTTGAAGCGGGAGAAGGCGGGAAAAGTACTCATGCCCTTATAAAAGCGCGCTGAGGAGGGGGAGGGGGTTCGGGGGAGGGGGAAGCCCCTCTCGCGCCAGCAGAGAGGTTCCCCCTCCCCCGCTCTCCGACTTTCCGCCTTTAGCGCCTAGCGGGCGGCGAGGCGTTCTTTGACGTAGCCGACCAGTCCGCCGCGGGCGAGGATATCGGCCATGATTTGCGGCAGGGGCGGGCAGGCGATTTCCGCGCCGTTGGTGAGATCGCGAATAATGCCGTTGGCGGCGTCGATTTCCAGCTCGTCGCCGTCGTTAATCTTGTCCACGTCGTCGCCGACTTCCATGAGCAGCAGGCCCATATTGAAGGCGTTACGATAGAAAATGCGGGCGAAGCTGTGCCCGATGACTACGGGCATGCCCGCGCCGAGAATGGCGATGGGCGCATGCTCGCGGGAACTGCCGCAGCCGAAGTTGCGGCCCGCGACCATGATATCGCCGGGCGTTACGCGCTTGACCCAGTCGGGTTCCAGACCGGCCATGCAGTTTTCCCCAAGCTTCTTGGCGTCGGTCGTCACGAGGAAGCGGGCGGGGATGATGGCGTCCGTATCAATATGTTCGCCCACCTTATGGGCTTTGCCTTTGTAATTCATGAAAAAGACCTCGCTTGTCGTCCAGGAACATTTTCAGTTTGAAATGCTTGGCATTTCAAACCATACGGCCTGTCGTTTCACGGAAAAAACGCGGTTTTTCCGCTCTCTTCGGGCCGGACGGCGCTGTGCACCGCCGCGCGTTTTACTTTTTCAAGGACAAAACGCTCTAAAGCTGATCCGGGCCGCAGATTTCCCCGGCAACGGCGCTGGCAGCGGCCACGGCGGGGTTGGAAAGATACACTTCGGAATCAAGGCTGCCCATGCGGCCGCGGAAATTGCGATTGGTGGTGGCAATGGCGCGTTCGCCGTCGCCCAGAATGCCCATATGGCCGCCGAGACAAGGACCGCAGGTGCAGGGGCCGACAATGCAGCCCGCATCCATAAAGACTTCCATCAGCCCTTCCTTAAGGCAGCGCTTCCAGACAGCGGGCGTGGAAGGCAGCACCACGCAGCGCAGATGCTTTGCCACCTTGCGGCCGCGAAGCACTTCGGCGGCGTCGAGCATGTCGCTGAAACGGCCGTTGGTGCAGGAACCGATAACGACCTGCTGCACGGGCAGATTGCGGCATTCGGAAACATTCTTCACATTTGACGGCAGATGCGGACAGGCCACCACAGGCTCCTGACCGGTCACGTCGATATCGACCACGCGCTCATAGCTCGCGCCCTCGTCCGCGCGCAGGTCGAGCGTCACGCCCGGACGCCCGTGCTCGGCGCAATACTGCCGAGTCAGTTCGTCCACGGCAAACAGCCCCACCTTGCCGCCCGCCTCGATGGCCATGTTGGCCATGGTCAGACGCCCTTCCACCGGCAGCGCGTCCACGACGGAACCGCCGAACTCCAGCGCCTTATACAACGCGCCGTCCACGCCGATGGTCTTGATCAGCAGCAGCATCAAATCCTTGCCGCGCAGCCAGCGGCCCATCGTGCCCGTAATATTCACGCGGATGGTCGCCGGAACCTTGATCCACGTTTCGCCCAGCGCCATACCGGCCGCGATGTCCGTGGAGCCCATGCCCGTGGCGAACGCGCCGATGCCGCCGTAGGTGCAGGTGTGGCTGTCCGCGCCGATGATCACGTCGCCGGGCCCCACAAGGCCGCGCTCCGGCAGCAGCGTATGCTCCACGCCGCAGTCGCCGCCTTCGTAATAATGGGTGATGCCCTGCTCCTGCGCAAAACGGCGGCTCACCATGACCTGATTGGCGGAATCAATATCCTTTTGCGGCGTAAAGTGGTCCATGACAAGAAACACTTTGTCCTTGTCAAACACCTTCGTCGCGCCCATGCCGTGAAACGACTTGATGGCAAGCGGGCCGGTAATGTCGTTGGCAAGCACCCCCGACAGACGGCACTGCACAATCTGTCCGTCGCTGCGGATCTCGTCGTCCGTGTGGGCTTGCAAAATTTTCTGGGCAAGCGTCTGTGCCATTTGAGCTATCTCCTTGCATCACGCTGTCGCGTGTCTTTTGCCGTTAGGACGTGCTAACTCTATTCGCAGGATGTCGGGGGGAAGGGAAACCCCTCTGCTAGCGCGAGAGGTGTTTCCCTTCCCCCCGCCCCCATCCCTTCCCCAGCGCGCTTTTTCAGAAAGGGACAGGAGTATCCGACAAACTTTTTTCAGAGGCTATACGTAAGCCTGCATCTCTATTTATTTGAAATAAGATGTAAATTCTGATTACCCCACCCTAGAGCATTTTCAGTTTGAAATGCTTTGCATTTCAAACCATACGGCCTGTCGTTTCGCGGAAAAAGCGCGGTTTTTCCGCTCACTTTGGGCCGGGCGGCGCTGTGCCGCCGCCTCGCGTTTCACCTTTTTCAAAGTTGAAACGCTCTAATGCATACGCCTGAATTTCCGGGAGAAGAAAGCCGCGTCCGAAGAAATCCATGTAGTCCGTCACACCCCGGCCTCTCAACGGATTTCGCCGGGAACTCCCCGCGAACAGCCCCTATCCTTTTTCGGGGACGACTGCCGCAGGAAAAAAACCGCGAAGTCCCCGCGCTGCTCATCCTCCCCGATAAAGCGCGCTGGGGAGGGGTGGGGGTTTGGGGGAGGGGAACCCCTCTCGCGCGAGCAGAGGGGTTCC
>CALVHG010000171.1 GCA_944327285.1 uncultured Desulfovibrio sp.
GGGAAGGGAGGGGGGTCAAGGGGGGAGGGAAACACCTCTCGCGCAAGCAGAGGGGTTTCCCTCCCCCCTTGCACTCTTCTCTCGCGCCAGCAAAGGGGGTTCCCCTCTCCCAACAACAGCCCCCCCTCTAGCCCTGAGCGCCGCTCAGGTCGGCGACTTCCACGGTTGTGAGCACGGCGAGCATGGTTACGGGGTTTTGCCCGTCAAAGACGAGTTCGAGCTTGCCGCCGTCGCGCCAGCCTCCGGCGAGGGGGGCGGCCCAGTCGGCGCGGGCCGTATAGGCGGCCTTCTGGGCGGGAACGGGCAGCAGGGGGCCGTTGCCGACACGCGCGGCAAAGGGGGCGGAATTGATGACGCGGCATTTCACGGCATTGAGCTTGCGCACGCGCATGAGGGAGGAACCGTTCTGGAGGGTGGTTTCCGGCATACAGGGGACGCAGCGGCCCGTATAGGGCAGGCGTTCGCGTCCGTCGGCATGGCAGGCCCGCGCGGGGTCGCCGCCCTCGAAGAATCGCGCCAGACGCTCGATGCGACGGGAGCCGTTGCGCCAGACAAGGAACCAGACGAGCGTTTCTCCGCGTGTTCCGGGCAGAGATATGACGGATTCGAGACGACCGCCGGGCGTGGCGTGGCGATGCCAGCCCACGACGTCGTGCTCGCGCATGCAGGTCAGCCCGGCGAGGGACCCGTCGGCACGCACGCACCAGAGAACCGAACGGGGCTCGCCCTGCCACGCCCACGAGACAACGGGACTTTCGCGCAGGATATGCCGCGCCAGCAGGGAAAGATCGCCCGATTCGTAGCGATCCGCGCTGAAACTGTAGCCGTATTCGCGCAGCGCCACGCCGCCGCGCTGAACAAAGACAAGCCCCTGCCCCACGCGCAGCGGCCGCAGACCGGCTTCCGAGCCGTAAAAGGTCTGCGGCTGAAAAGACAGCGAGGACGGCGTCAGCGCCCCGCCGTCCGCGCCCGAAAGCGTCCATTCGCCCCCGGCCGTGCCCAGAGCAAGCACGCTGCGATCGGAACGGCACCAGAGAATGCGGTTGGCCTGCTCCGTGGCAAGCGTGACCTCGATGGCGTCGTCGTCGGACGGCGGAATGCTGGCCGCCATGCTCTCGAAATTGCCCGCCTGCGACAGCCAGACCGTCAGCGGCTGATTGTCCGACGCGGCAAAACCCAGCCGCTGCTGATGCAGAAAAACCGCGGACGGATAGTTGCCTTCGCCGTCAAAGGGATTGCGCGCTTCGGGCGGCGTGTCTTCCGTATCCGCGCCGATGTTGCGATCCTCGAAGGTGTCGGCAAGCACCGCGCCGCTTTCGCGTTTCGCCGTCGCCTTTTTCCGCCAGTCCGGCAGAGTGATTTCCACCGGCGTTCCGCCGCTGTCGCATACGCGCATGCGTTCGCCGGGCAGCCATTGCTTTTTAGGGTCTTCCCCCGCGGGCATGCGCGCGGAAACAAGCTGCCAGCTTTCGCCGTTTTTTCTCCAGCCCTTGTTTGTCAGCAAAGAGCCTCCTACCTGCGGCGCCGCTGTCCAGATGTCGCCGTCGCGCCACTCGAAAGATACCGGCTCGACAAAGCCGGAAAGCTCGACATTGATATAATAGGTGGGGTCGGAGAGCGGTTCCGCGGGCATGGTCACGGTCATGGTCGCGGCGCGAATCCCCGCCTGCCCGTCGCCCGTGATGCGCCCGATATAGCCGTAGACGCCGCCCTTTTTCTTGTAAATGCGGTACTCGCTCGCGCCCTCTACCGGCGAAATGGTTATGCGGATGTAATAGGACTGCGAGAGCGGCGCCACGTTCTCCACCGTCACGACAGGCGAAGGCATGGACTCCTCGCCCGTGGTTCCGTCAACAGCCGTGGCCACATAGGAATAATTGGTGCGGCTGTTTTCCCCGTTGGGAATATTGCCCACGGGCACGGCCTCCACGATGGTCGGCGCGGCAATGCCGGGCATCCAGTCCACCGTCTCGAAACGCCAGTCGTCGTCGGCGTAGCGGGACAGTTTAGCCGGGGCATGGAGCCGGTGCGCAAAAAAGAGCACGTCCGCGCTCTGGGCAACGTCCGCTTCCCGCATGTCTGCGGCGGGCCACGGCAGCGCCTCCGGCTTGCGGTGCAGCATTTCCGCGCCCGTCTCTGTCGGCCGCCAGACCCGCAGGGTCGTCCCCGCTCCCGAAGGCGCGGGAGCCAGCTCCAGCACCCGCGTTTCCTCCGCGTTGAAAACAAAGGGTATCAGCCGCGCGGGCGCGTCCGCGTCCTGCGCCAGCGCGTCCGCCACATGCTCCAGTCCCGGTCTCTTGGAAATCCCGCCCTGCGGCAGCGGCACCATGTTTTCCAGCGTCTCGCAGCCCGTCTGGTAACGGGGCTGGTCCACACGCGCCGCCATCTCCGGCGAAATCTCCCCGCCGTTCAGCGCGTTCTGCGTCATGTGCAACGCTCCCTGCGTCGCGGCCGCCGCCGTCTCCGTCGCCTTCTGCCGGTACTCGTCCCGCGCCTGCTCCGCCTCCTGTCGGGCCTGCTCCAGCCGTTCCCGCGCCGTATCCAGCTCCGTCATGCGCCCGGCAAACTCCCCGGCCGCTTCGGCCCGCGTCCGCTCCGCCTCCTGTCGCGCCTGCTCCAGCCGTTCCCGCGCCGCGTCCAGTTCCGCCATGCGCCCGGCAAGCTCCCCCGTCGCCCCGGAACCCGCCCGCTCCGCCTCCCGCAACGCCTTCCGCCGCGCCGCCCGCTCCCTGTCCGCCTCCCGAAAGCCCGAAAGCATGCTCATTCCTCCCCCCGTCTGTTTCTGTTGTCCGTTGGTAGTTTTGGCTGGAGTGTTGTTCTCTTGAGGGGGAAGGGGGATGTGGGCTTTGTTTGTTGGTGATTTTTCAGGGTGTTGGTGTTGTGGCATTGTTTTATATTGTTTGTGT
>CALVHG010000172.1 GCA_944327285.1 uncultured Desulfovibrio sp.
ATAAACGTTAGAGTGTTTCAACTTTGAAAAAGGTGAAACGACAGGCCGTATGGTTTGAAACGACGCAAAGCGTTTCAAACTGAAAATACTCTAGACGTTACGCCTGCCATGCGGCAGCCGTCCCCCGGAAGTGCGAGATGGTGGGGAGCTGTTTATTGGAATGTCGCGGGCGGAGGCGCAAAGGCAAGGCAAGAACGAAAACGGCCCGGCGTCCTGTCGCAGAGCAGCGGGACGCCGGGCTTTCACGGATGGACTGGCGCATGCCGGAGCGGAGGCGGAGGGAGGGGAGCCTTCCGTTCCGGCAGGGAATCGCGCCGGGGAAGAGGGGAACAGGATATTAGAAGGTGTACGCCAGCACGAGCGAGGCCTTCCAGGCGTCCTGCTTGGAGAAGCTGCTGTTGAAGAAGCTGCGATCCCAGGTGTTTTTGTCAATCATGTTGACGATGTAGCCGAGTTCGAGGCTGGCGGTCAGGTTTTCGTACACCTGCCAGACGTTGGTGAGGTTGAATTCCAGCAGGCCGTCGTTGGTGGTGAGATAGGGGCCTTCGGTGGAGCAGGCGTCGCCGTCCATGTCAAAGGCGCGGGGAGAGCTCATGTATTTGACCATAGAGGGGCTGTTGGTGCCGCCCCAGTAGGCCACGCGGAAGGTGTGGTTCAGATTTTCCACAAAGGACATATCGGCCACCTGCACGCCGATACCCCAGGTGCCGTCGATGGTCAGGGTCTTTTCATAGAGATTGCCGCGTCCGGACCAGTCGGCGTCGGCAGTGCCCATGAAGCTGGTAAAGCCCGCATTGCCGTTGAGGCTGGGCAGACGCTCGGAACCGTTCTTGATGTTGCCGTCGTCGCCGGAGGCATACCAGCCGAAGATGCCGGGCGTGCCCCAGTCCATCTTGTATTCCACAAGCGCCTTGACGGCCCAGCCTTCGCGGCCCGTGGAAGCCCGGACAGTCTGCCCCGTTTCGCCGTTGCGCACGTCGAACCGGCCCATTTTTTCCACATAGCCATAGTTTACATCAAATTCGATGTTCCACGGATCGAGGGCCGTCACCTTGATGGGCAGACCGGCCCAGAACATGGCGCCGTAGCCCTTGGACGTGCTGCCGAAACCGCCCACGCGATTCAGACCGGCGTAGGTGTTGCCGAGCGTCTGGGCAAAGTCGCCGTCGGACTGTTCCCAGCCGTGCAGATTGTAGCGGGCGTTCCTGCCCTGTATGCCGTACATGGCCCACGGCGTCACTTCAACGCCGTCGAAGCTCAGGGGCAGCGACAGGGCGAAGAGATCTATATTGTCGAGGAAGTTCACCTGCCTTTTCGGCTCGTTCGCATCGGCGGCGTAGTTGTCGTTGAAGGGACGCATCCAGGTGGCCGTCAGGGATACGTTGTCGTTAAATTTGTAGCTGGCCACAATGCCGGCCACATCGCCGTCCATGACGGCGCTGCCGCCCGCGGCGTCGGGCATGGCTATCGCCTGAAGACCCATGCGGATCTGCAAATCCGTATTGGGCACAACCCAGTCGAGATAGGCGTTCTTGACCTTGACCACCTGCCCGTCGGCGCCCATTGCGGCGCCGCTTTCGCCATTGCCCCACAGCTGATCGCCGATTTCAAAGAAGACCGTGCCAGAAAGAGCCTCGGAGGCTACCGCATCCAGTTGCAGGCGGATACGCTGCCCCGCGCCGAAAACGTCGTTGGTATCGGTATGCTTGCCGCCTTCCTTTTGCACAAGGCTGGAATCACCCGCGGCAAGGCCCATGAGCCATTCGCCCGAAGCCTTAAAATCAATGGCCTGAGCGCCGGAGGTTGCGCCCAGCGTCATGGCGGCAGCCAGCATCAAAGTAAGAATGCGTTTCATGAGTTCCTCTCTCTGCGACAATGTTGAAGGTTAGGGCAGGGACCGCGCTGTCGGCAGGAGTCGTTTTCCCCATTTGATTCCCCCGGCATGCGCAGCGGCAGGAAGCAGAACGCGCCAATGCGCCTGCTTCCGTTATTTTGAAGAAGCGGCGTGAGCCTTGCGCGAGGCCGCGCGAGCCTTGTTGTGCCCGCAGCGGCAGTTGGGGCAATTCCCCTTGCAGACGTGCCCCGGCTCATGGTGACGGTGCGGCGAGGGAACAAGGACCTTGTTGCCGTTGACGGCCAGATCAAAGCCGCGCTGTCCCTTGTAGGCTATACGGCTGGGAGAAACGGCGCTGTGTCGCAGCGCGCTTTTCAGACGCTCGGCAGCATCGGGGTCCGCGTCTTCCATCCGGCGAACATCAATGAAGAAGGTTGCGCAGTCGCGCTCGTGCGTTGCGACAAGGCCGCCCAGTTCGGCGGCAAGATCGGACGAGAGCCTGCCTTCCAGCGTCACGTGCATGTTGTTGGCACTGATACGATAGGGCAACTTTCCGCTATGGATGGTCGCGCTCATGAAAGGTTGTCTCCTTGGCAGATGTGAGCGTGTGCAGACAAACCTTCTCAAAAGAATGTGCTCCTGTCAATAAAAATGAAAACAATTTTCATATTCTTAGAAGCGGAGTTGCCTGTATCCTGCAAAAAGTTGGACGCCGCAAGTCAGGTCATAAACATTCTACCAATTATCTTAATTGATTAAAAAGGTAAAGCTCTTCCCGGCAGTTTTTCGTCTGAAAGCGGCCGGGCGTCTGAATTACTCAAGAATGAACAGCTCTCTGACTGTCTCTTTGGGCAGAAGCGCTTCCTTTTCTTTTTAGAGCATTTTCAGTTTGAACCGCTGCGCGTTTCAAACC
>CALVHG010000173.1 GCA_944327285.1 uncultured Desulfovibrio sp.
TCCCGTACGCAGGGCCGCGCCACCTTCACCATGCAGTTCGATCACTACGAGCGCGTGCCGCAGGCCATTGCCGACGAAATCCAGAAGAGCAAGAGCTAGCGATCCGTATGCCTGCCTGATTTTTACAAGGGGGAGGGAAACTCCCTCCCCGAATCTCTCCTCCCGGCGCGTCGTATTCCGGCTGTCCGGGGAACATACGCAATCAGGCGAGTGAAAGACGTTTTCTGCTTTCCTGAAAGGGACGTTGCCGCGGCAATGTCCCTTTCTTTTTTGCAACGGGTATTTTTTCAGGGGGCCCGGCTATCGCCGCATCGTTTTTCCGGGGGGAAGGAAACCCCTTAGCTGGCGCGTAAGGGGGTTCCTTCCCCCCGTGCCCCCCATCCTTCCCCAACGCGCTTTATTCGGGAGGATGAGGCGTTACGGCTGCATTGCCGCCGTTCCCGCGTCAATCGTCCCCCGGTAAGATGAAGATAAAACTCCGGCGTCCGGGGCCGGACGGTGCGAACGCCGACAATAACTTTCTGAAGGAGGTGACGCATGGGCATCTATTACATGATTATCAACGTGGATAAGAAGGAAGCTATTTCTCCGCACGATTTCAAATACGGCGCGAAGATGGCGGAATGATGCTACCATTACGACAAGCCGGTGCTGGCCCTGCATAATCTGCTGGCCGATCGCTGGAAGGGCGACCGGGTGTATGTCTTTGCGGGCGATCTGGGCGATGTGGATGACGAGTACAGCGATGAGCTGAACTACGCCCGGAAGGTCTTCGGCGCGCGGAACGTGACGAGCTCTGCGAACAAGCAGTGCAAAAGGCTGCAGCCGGACGAGGTTGATACCGAGGATCACGGCCTGCGCTATATTTATAACCATGAGCTGAAAGAGTTCATCGATCTGAAGCATTGCCCTAACGACCACGAATATATCGCGCCCCTGCCGCTCCTGATTGCCATCGGCCATGACGCCCCTGGCGGCGGCAACTTCGATTTTGAAGATGACGAGGATATGGAAGAGGCCGTGGGGAGCTGGTGCGACTGCGTGCAGTCCATCGAAATTCGCAAGGAACCGCTGGAAGGCGTCGATTACGAGGAGTTCCGGCCGAATTTCTCGGAGCTCGGCCATATAGAAGAGGAAGACGAGGACGAGGCGTAGAAAAGCGTTTTTCCGGGGGGAAGGGAAACACCTCATCTCTGCTGTCGATGCCCGTAGCTTCCTTCGTCGCAACGGGCACGGCCTGCGGCCGCCATTCGGTCGCTGCCAGCGCGAGAGGGCCCAGCCTTTCCGAAAGGAAAGGCGTTCCCGTAATTCTTCCCCCCGACACCCGTTTCCGATACCCCGAAAGGGGTTGCGTAAATACAAAGCAGTAAAAAACAGTTTGAGAGGTTCACGGAGCGATGGAAAAGGATTTGCCCAAAGGATTTCGGGCCAGTTCGGCGCAGGCCGGGTTCAAGGCTCCCGATCGGTATGATCTGGGGCTGATTGTTTCGGATCGTCCGGCGCAGGTGGCGGCGTTGTTTACGACCAATGTTTTCTGCGCCGCGCCGGTGCAGGTCTGCCGCGAGGTGGTGCGCGAGCGCGGCGTGGCCAGAGCCGTGGTTGCCAATTCGGGACAGGCCAACGCCTGCACCGGGGAAGAAGGGCTGGCCAACTGCCGCGAAACCCGCCGTCTGGTAGCGGAGATTACGGGCATTGCGCCTGAAGAGGTGCTGACGCTGTCCACGGGCGTCATCGGCGCGCAGCTGCGTATGGATCGCTGGCGCGCGGCCATGCCTGAACTCAAGGCCAACCTGGGCACGCGGGACGCCGAGGGCTTTACCCGCGCCTTCATGACGACGGACGCCTTTCCCAAGTATGCCGTGCGGGAAGTGACGCTTTCCGGCGGTATGGTGCGGCTGGCGGGCATGGCCAAGGGCGCGGGCATGATTTGCCCCAATATGGCGACCATGCTTTCCGTGGTGCTGTGCGATGCCGAAGTGGAAGGGCCGGTATGGCAGGCCATGTTCGGCCGGGCCGTGAACGCGACCTTTAACCGGGTTTCCGTGGACGGGGACACTTCCACCAACGACACCGTGCTGGGGCTGGCCAACGGCGCTTCCGGCGTGAAGGCGTCGGGGGCGGATGCCGCAACGCTGGAAACCGCGCTGACGGATATTCTCGGACAGCTTGCCTACATGCTCGTCAAGGACGGCGAAGGCGCAACCAAGGTCATGCACATTCGCGTGGAAGGGGCGGCCTCTGATGCCGAAGCCGAAATCATCGCCCGGACCGTAGGCCATTCGCAGCTCGTCAAGACCGCCATCTACGGCAAAGACGCCAACTGGGGCCGCATTGTGGCTGCCGTGGGCCGCAGCGGCGCAACGGTCAAGCCGGATGCGCTGGTGCTGACGCTGTGCGGCATCGAACGCTTCCGCAACGGACAGCCCGTCAACGACGATGCCGAAGATCGCCTCTACGAACTGCTTCAGGGAAATGACGTGGATATCCATATTTCCCTGGGCGTCGGTCAGGGCGCGTATACGCTGCTGGCGTCCGATCTCAGTCACGACTACGTGACCCTGAATTCCGATTATCGTTCATAGAGCGCGTTTATTTTCTGGGGGGAAGGAAACCCCCTTATCTCTGCTGTCGATGCCCGTAGC
>CALVHG010000174.1 GCA_944327285.1 uncultured Desulfovibrio sp.
TTGAGGGGGGAGGAAACCCCTTTTAGCTTGCGCGTAAAAGGGTGTTTCCTCCCCCCTCAAACTCCCCCCGCCTTCCCAAAAACGCGCTCATCTGGAGGATGAGGCAGCGCGGGAGCCCCGTCGCTTTCCCCTTGCCGACCGTCCCCCGGAAGGGCATGGTGCGGCTTTTTTCCCCTTGGTCCTGCTTCGTGCTGGAAGACTGCGCCAACAATTCTTCGCAGATTCCGGCATGCCTTCCCGATACAATCCACGGAATCCGCCCGCTAAAGCCAACGCGCCGTAATCAGTCCGACTTTTTTCCACGAATACGCGGAACTGCGGGATACTGCGCTGCACGGGCAAGAGTGGGCAGAAAACCGTGCTGTTTCCGCTTTTGAGTTTCAATTTCGGGCATCGCTTACGCTGGCTTCCCCTTGCAATCTTGCGCTACGGGGCGACGTAGTCCTCCAGAAGCCACAGGGGACTACTTAGAGCAATTTCAGTTTGAAATGCTGCGCATTTCAAACCATACGGCCTGTCGTTTCACGGAAAAAACGCTGTTTTTCCGCTCACTTTGGGCCGGGCGGCGCTGTGCTGCCGCCTTCGCGTTTCACCTTTTTCAAAGTTGAAACGCTCTAGCTTTCCCAGACACAGAAAAAGCCCGTCATATTGGCGGGCTTTTGGATTTCATGCGCTGTCGATTTTTCTGTGCTTCTTCGGGGAGATTGCCTCGTTGCGTTACCGGGGGACGGCTGCCGAGGGAAAGCGGCAGCGTCTCCAAATCGTTTCATCTTCCCGAAAAAAACGCGCTGGGGGAAGGGGAGGGGGCTTGGGGGAGGGGGAACACCCTCTCGCGTCAGCAGAGGGGGTTCCCCCTCCCCCGATAACGCCCAAAGGGCGGCCGCAGGCCGTGCCCGTCAGGCGACGCCGGAGCCTTAGGGCCTCGATAGCAGAGAGAAGGGGCCCTTCCCTCCAACTTTCCTTTATTCCGGCAACAGGCGCAGCTCCATTTCACAAAAAAAGCGAGGCCCGGAGGAACGGGAGTTCCTGCCGGGCCTCGTGCCCGTCCGAAGGGGAAAAGGAGGGAACCCTTCGGAGGGTGCTTTGTTCGTCGCCCCGTTTCATGCGAACGACCAGCGCATGAAACGGGCTGGTTCATTCGGCAATAGTCGCGCGTTTGGGCGCAAGAGGGCGTAGCGGAGAGTGCTTTCTTTGAAAGGGAAAATGCCGTGAAGAGCGGTGCAACCGCCTGCGGACAGGTGGGGAGCCAAAAACTGTGGAAACGAGCGGAAAGGTTGGCAGATTGGAAAATGCTCTCTCTCTCTCTCTCTCTCTCTCTCTCTCTCTCTCTCTCTCTCTCTTGCGGGAGGACGCGACTACCGCAGGGGAGCTGCTCCCGAAGCGGATGGCGCGGTTGTGGCGTGTGCGGATAAAGCTCATCGCTGGCCTCTATGGGCTGAGAGTGCGGAGAAGAAAATAAGCTCGCGTACCCATTTCCTGGCGTTGGCAGAGAGTTTTGGGACGTCTCTGTCATCAGGTATAATAAACGCCTATAATGACCTGATAGCCGTCAGGAAAAAGTTTGTCAATATAGGGGCGCCCTGGCCGGGCGGCCGCTGCGCTATATTTTTTGCTGTCCTGTTCATGCGTAAGCAAAAAATTCCCTGGAGGCGTCCCCCCTTATGTTTATTTCTCCTTTTGACACTCAGGCGCAGGATATATCCGGCCTTGCGGCTCTTTTCGGCGTTTCCGGCAACGCCTCTTCTCGTGGCGCGGCTTCGCAGGACGTTCTGGCGAGCGGCGATACGGTGTCCATTTCCGACAAAGCCAGAAATCTTGCCGACGAGTACCGGGCGGCTCTCGGCATGGACAGCAACGGCAAGTTCAATCTCAATCGCAGCGACACGAGCGGCGAGATGACGGAAGCCATGCAGGAAGAGCTGGAATCCCTGACCCAAAAACTGGCTGAACTCTCTTCCGTGCAGCCCCAGACCGAAGAAGTCCGGCAGGCCATGAACGAAGTGCGTCAGCAGATGGAAGATTTGAAAAAGTCCGGCAAGAAATCCGCGTAGGAATAGCGCGTCGATACTCTTTCCGGGATGCTCCGGCAGAACACCTGCGGCCGGGGCATCCCGTTTTTTGTTTTCCGGCCTGACGCTGCGTCCCTGCGGCGAGCGTCGCGTCAGTGATGATACGGCACGTTGCGCAGAATGCATTCCGCGCGGTAGATTTGTTCCAGCAGCAGCACGCGGGCCAGCTCGTGGGGAAAGGTCATGGCGGACAGGGACAGGCATTTCCATGCGCGACGCCGCACAGCCTCGTCCAGACCGTAGGCTCCGCCCACAATGAAGCAGGGGCGTCCGCGACCGCTGTCGTCCAGCTGCCGCAGGCATTGCGCCAGCTCCGGCGAGGTGAACGTGCCGCCGCGTTCGTCCAGCACAATGGGAACATCCTGCGCTTGCAGACTTTCCAGCAAGCGTTTACCCTCCAGCGCGTTCCGCTGTTCGACGGGCAGGGCCGCGTCGCCGTCGCGCACATCTGTCTGGTCCAGCGGACGCCAGCGGGCAATGCGGCCTGCGTAATGGGCCGCGGCGTCTTTCCAGAACGGTGTTTTTATTTTGCCCACGCACAGAATGCGAAGAGGTTTTCCTGCCATGCTTTCTCCCTGTCCCGGAGTCCGGGTAACGTCCGATATTGCCGACGCGGCCCGTTGCCTGCAACAGGGCGGGCTTGCGGTCTTCCCCACGGAAACCTTTTACGGCGTCGGCGGTCTGGCCAGCCGGGCCGATGCTGTGGCGCGAGTTTATCAGGTCAAGCAAAGGCCCGTCCAGCGACCCCTGCCGCTCCTCGCCGGTTCTCGCGAGCAGCTCGCGTCGCTGGTGCGCCTTGACGCGGCCCCTCCCGGCCTTCTCGACTTCTTCTGGCCCGGCGCGCTGACCGTTGCCCTGCCGTTGCTCCCCTCGGCCGCCGCGGGCCTCTCCCCCGCGCTGGCTTCTTCTCTGTCCCGCGAAGGGCTTGCGGCCGTGCGCGTTTCTCCCCATCCCGTTGCTGCCGCGCTGGCCCGTCTTGCGGGGGGCGTCCTGACATCCAGCAGCGCCAACCTCAGCGGGCGCGAAGCCGTGCGCGATGCGGAAGCGCTCGATCCTCGTCTCCTCGGCGCTCTCGACGGCCCTCACGATGTCATTCTCAACGTTCCGCCCCGACCGGCAGGCGGCCTTCCCTCCACTATAGTCCGCCCCGGACCGCTCGGCTTTCTTCATGTTCTTCGGGAAGGGGCCGTCCCCGTGGACGCGCTCCGCGCCGCCGGATTCAGTATCGTGTTTTAAGGGCGATTGGTTGCGGGCTGGTTCTGCTGGGCGGGGCTTCTCTGTATAGCACGTAAGGGCGTTGTTGGCGGGGCCTTTCCGTACGA
>CALVHG010000175.1 GCA_944327285.1 uncultured Desulfovibrio sp.
GGAGCCTTCAGACCATCGACAGCAGTGCAAAGGGAGTTACGCCATTGCCCCTGCCGCCGGATGCTGGCGGCTTACAGGGAGCGCTCCTCAAGTCCCCCGCTCTTACGCGCGGCTCCGGCCGCCGGGGCTTCGGTCACGTTCTCCAGACCGGGAGCCACGTCTTCGACGGGCGTTGCGGCGATCTCCTCTCCGCGACGCGGTGCCGCCGTCTTTTTCACGTACAGCGTGCAGGCCAGTCCGAAACAGTCGTTGACGGCAACCACCGTGCCGGACAGGCGCTCTTTCGCATGCTTCGGCGGCGGCACAAGCAGGTAGTATTCCCGCGTCCGGCCCCCGCGCAACGGGACCACACGGCACGACACTATCCATTCCTTTTCCCCGTCGTCATCCCAGTCGGCAATGGCCAGCATTGTGACCCGCAGGGTCTGCGTGGGATGAAAGATTGTGAAGCCGTGAGCATGCTGCACACGGCTGCGGGGCGTGCGCGTGGCGCGGAAGGTTTCGCCAAGGTAGACATGCCCTGCCGTATCGTCAAACATAAACGACGGCGAAAGCTGGCGATAGAGTATCTCTCCATAAGCGACGCCATCCGATGCCGCGGGAATAGTCTCCCTATAGAAACCGTCTTTATCCAACAGGCCGCGCGACTGCATTTCCGTGCGCATAGCGCGCGCCATTTGAATGAAATCCTTTTTTTCAACTACGTCTACGGGGCGCGTTGTGGCGCAGGCACAGCACAACGCCGGCAAAAGCAACGCGACGCAGCGAACCAATCTGGAAAAAAACATGCCTATCCTCCTTGGGTGACACTGGCAGCCGAGACCGTTTCGGGATGAACTCTCATTGTCGCCGCAGACACGCTACAGCGTCCCGCAACACGACTTTCAGCTCAAAACGCCCCTCTTGCAGAGAAAACTTCAGTCAATTCTACAGGAACGCCACAGTGCCGAATCTCTATCCGGCGGTTGTAGGCGTAGTGTGTTTCCATGTAAAGCCTTCTCCGGTTGCCCAGGTGCAGAAAGCGGAGTTGTGGCAAGCGAGCAAATGGTGTACCATCGTTCACGAATACAATCGCCGTCACCCAGAGACGGCTCTTTTTAACTGCTTGCGACAAGACGGAGGTCTTGATTATGTCGTTTCCAGTACTCCGGTTGGGTGAATTGACCGCAAAAATGCCCATTGTCCAGGGAGGAATGGGCGTAGGCATCTCTCTTTCCGGCCTTGCTTCCGCCGTTGCCAATCAGGGCGGCATCGGCGTCATCGCCGGAGCGATGATCGGTATGCGCGAACCGGATGTTGCCAAAAATCCTCTGGAAGCCAATCTGCGCGCGCTGCGCACCGAACTGCAACGCGCCAAGGAACTTTCCTCCGGCATTATCGGCGTCAATATCATGGTCGCGCTGACGACCTTCAGCCAGATGGTGCGCACGGCCATTGAAGAAAAGGCCGACGTTATTTTTGCCGGCGCCGGCCTGCCGCTGGAGATGCCCCGGCAGCTCCGGGAACTCTGCGAGGAAAAGAAGGAAGAGTTTAAGACAAAGCTCGTGCCTATCGTCTCTTCGGCGCGCGCGGCTTCGGTCATTGCCAAGAAATGGTTCTCCCGCTTTGAGTACGTGCCGGACGCCTTTGTGGTGGAAGGCCCCAAGGCCGGCGGACACCTCGGCTTCAAGCCCGAAGAAATTACCGATCCTGATCATGCGCTGGAAAAGCTGGTGCCCCAGGTCGTCGATGCGGCGCATGCGCTTGAAGACAAGCACGGCCGCGCCGTGCCGGTCATTGCCGCGGGCGGCATTTACAGCGGCGCGGACATCCGCCGCTTTCTCGATATGGGCGCTTCCGGCGTCCAGATGGGAACGCGCTTTGTAGCCACCACGGAATGCGATGCAGACATCCGCTTTAAGGAAAGCTATCTGAAGGCTTCGGAACAGGATATTACCATCATCAAAAGCCCTGTCGGCATGCCGGGCCGGGCCCTTCAGAACGATTTTATTGCGTCGGCTCGCGAGGGATTGAAAAAACCCTTCAAGTGCATTTTCCACTGCGTGCATACCTGCGATCCGCAAAAAACGCCCTACTGCATTGCGCAGGCATTAATCAATGCTATGAAAGGCAATCTGGAGCGCGGCTTTGCCTTCTGCGGCGCCAATGTGGGCCGGGTAAACCGCATTATGCCCGTAAAGGAACTCATGCAGTCTCTGGAAACGGAATACGACGCTTCGGCTCCCGCAGCAAAATAAGCGCCGGGCGGCATTGCCCCTCCGGGCTTGCCAAGCTGTGCTCTTTTCTCTATAAGAACTCCTGCACGGAGCGTGGCGCAGTCTGGTAGCGCACCTGCTTTGGGAGCAGGGGGTCGCTGGTTCGAATCCAGTCGCTCCGACCAGAAAGACAAATAAAAGAGGCCGGTTACAGTAACATGTAACCGGCCTCTTTCTCATTTGGCAGGAAGCCGCTTTGGCGATGAAAGTGGTCTGTTTTTGTAACTTATTGAAATAAAAAACTTGTTCGGAAACACTTTGCCACGACATGAAAATGCGCGCCAAGATTCCCTTCTCTGGGGAAAGGGAGTCTAATTCTTTGAAAAAATTCATATAAATTAAACTTAGCACAAAAAATAAAATCTTTTTTAGTTGATTTTATTATATGAAACATCTACTATAAAGACACTAAATTTCCACCTTCCGTTACTCAAGGAGGCTGACTTGGATTCCCTGCTGAACGCTTTAGCCTTCGACTTCGATTCGCTTTCCTTCTCCTTTCTCGCAGGCTGGACTATCCTGAACAAATCCCCCTATCCCAAGAAGATTCTCATGAAGCTGAGAGGAAACGAGTCCGGGCAAATCAGACATGTTCCGGCGCATACCAGCGTTATCATGCCGGATAACGTTAATTATCGTTTCTGGGATGCGGAAACGCATGTCGAAATAGCTCCACGTCGTCAGGTTATCGTGAACAAGGACGGCTTTTTTGAGTAACCAAGCCGTATCATCCGTGGAAACACACACTTTTCCCGAACGAGAGGTCCTACTATGCACAAAATTCTCGCTCTTGCGCTAATGCTGCTTGTTTTGCTTCCGGCTGCCAAAGGCTATGCTCTGTCGGATAGCGAATATCGAGTCCTTATGAAAGCGCCACAATTCAGAAAAGCCGAAGAGGAACTTGCGCGTTATTGGAACGGATTGTGCGATAATATGTCAAAAGAGGACAAAAAATTTGTTCTTGAAAGTCAGCGAAAATGGATCAGAACAGGCCGTGACGCTGAGGCTCATGAGCTACAATCCTTAGGCATATCAAAAGTCAACGCATATACTATTGCTACTTTCAGGCAAATTGGGCTTTTGATGGTGCATAGCTTCAATTATATAAATGAGATAGGTAAAGAGTCCCCAAGAGCAGATGATTACTACTCTTATGAAATGACAAAAGAGGCACTGAAAGCGATTGAAGAAACCGGAGAAGATGTGCGTTTGCTAGCTAAAAAACTTGAAATAGAACTAGATGAGCTTGATAATTAAAAAATGAATATGCAGCATCCAGACAGCGAGAAGCTGCTGTGAAGTTGCGCCAGCTAGAGCGTTTCACCTTTGAAAAAGGTGAAACGCTCTAATTCTTGGAAAAAAATTCAAATAAATTAAACTTATTATAAAAAAATAAAATCTTTTTTAGTTGATTTTATTATATGAAATATCTACTATAAAGACACAAAATTTCCATCTTCCGTTACTCAGGCAGGCTGACTTGGATTCCTTGCTGAACGCTTTAGAGCTTTTCAACTTTGAAAAAGGTGAGGCCCAAAGTGAGCGGAAAAACCGCGTTTTTTCCGCGAAACGACAGGCCGTATGGTTTGAAACGCACCGCGTTTCAAACTGAAAATGCTCTAGACTTCGATTCGCTCCCTCCTCTCTTTCTCGCAGGCTGGACAGCCTGAATAAATCCCCCTCTCCCAAGAAGATTCTCATGAAGCTGAGAGGAAACGAGTCCGGGCAAATCAAACATGTTCCGGCATATCAGCGCCATCATGCCGGACAACGCCAATCATCGTCTAGAATGCGGAAACGTATGTCGAAATTGCTCCATGCCGTCGTGGTTATCGTGAATCAAGACGGATTTTTTGAGTAATTAAACGCAAAACATGCCCTGTAAATAGGAATTAGAGGAGCACGCAAAGCACTTTATCTTTATATTCTTCCCACTTCAATTCTATCAGTCGATACATTAAAAAGAGTGCAAATGATAAACTTACCGATTCACCCTGTAAAGAAGCGCGAAGAGTGACATATGGAATGGTATTACGAACTTTTTCTTGTTTTGATAAGTCCGTTTGCAATTTTCTTCATAATATGCGCGTCTATACTTTCTGCAATTTTTTTATACATATTGCGCAAGATAAAAAAGTCAAATTATGATGGCGTCCTCATTGAAACCCTTGAAGACAAATATAATATTGAAAAAAAATATTTATTTGAAGCATCAATCACATTAGATTTAGTAGGCATGATTTCCTACATATTGCCAGGCATTGGAGAAATCAGCGATATTATATTCGCACCAACAATGGCTATATTCTTATTCTTCCTGTACAGGAACTATAATAAGTCAACGCGAAAAGCAATTTTTGGTATTATGAGAAAAAATAATATTGTATTTCTTTCTCATATTTTTGGTTCAGGAATATATTTTTTTGAAGAACTTTTTACTCCCTTTGACATAATACCTAGCGCAACAATACTATGGTACTACACATTTAATATGGAAAGAGAAGAAAATAAAGAAGTCTTTTTGCAAAAGGTGTCATTTTATGAGTCTCCTAGAGCATTACCGCCAGCAGAGCCTGCAATTTGTTACACACCAAATATAAGCAAAGTTCCCAATATGGCACCTCCCTGCATAGAAAACAAGAGCAGCACAAAATATAATAAAGTACAATTTACTCCTCATAAAGAATCCAGTCTTACTTCTGCGCCAAACTTGAAAACAACAAAAAAACAAACGGCACCCGCAACAGGAAATCTGACGGAATCGCTTATAAAAAAAGCTCAGTCTGGCGACATTACATCTATTATGAAATTGGCAGACATATATATTAATAAAGGAGACGAAAAGTCTGCAAATATTGCATTTAAACTTTTACAGTATGCAGCTTCCCAAAAGTCTTACATTGCCCATACCAAGTTAGGGATATTATATCTTCACAAAAAATATAAATTTTATAATTATGAATCGGGCGTTAAGCACTTAAAAATCGCTGCTGCGCATGTACCGCAAGCCAGATTAGTTTTAAACCGATTATCCATAAAATAGAGCGTTTCACCTTTGAAAAAGGTGAAACGCGAGGCGGCTGCACAGCGCCGCCCGGCCCAAAGTGAGCGGAAAAACCGCGTTTTTTCCGTGAAACGACAGGCCGTATGGTTTGAAACGCACAGCGTTTCAAACTGAAAATGCTCTAAAAGATACGCATGTAATCCCAGCCCCCTCAAGGAACAGACCTCGAAAAAGCCGCTGAAACGAGTATTCTGGAGCATAATGCGCGTGCTCAGCGGCTTCTGACGCGCACCAATTGCTCCACATCAAATCAAGAGGCTACGCACAGCACGTAACCTTTTTCTGTTTTGCGACCAAATTGCGACCATACTGGTAAAAAAGAGTTTATGACGCACCCCGGTTGCCATCCTTTCCTGCCCCGCAATCTTGCGACGCGTCAGCCGCGAGACGTCACTGTCAGAGAAACTTATAAAACTATTATAATATTCGCATACATCCTTCGCAATATTGCATATAATCCATGCGCTCCATTGATGCGGCAACGGAAACGGACATAGATAAGAGCCGATTGACCGCCGGACGCTCTGCTGTCAGGCTTGAGGGCAAGGAGGTTGCGCCATGTTATTTGCCGCAGCGACGTTTTTTCTTTCTGCTCTGGCTTGGGACGCGATCGGTCGGCTCCCGCCCTGCGCGGCGCTGCCCTGTCGCAACAGAACGCGCTCCGAAAATCTCCCGCGCCGCCTGACAGCGGCTGCGGCGGCTCTGCTCCTTGTCGCCTGCCTTGCGCCGCAATCGGTATCGGCGGCCGGGGATGCCGCTGTTCCGGCGCAGGAGGAGGTCAAAGCCGAAGCGCCCGCGCCCAACCCCGCCGCGGCGGGGCATCCCCTGCCCGTCATAGTGGTAAGGAACGGGGCGGAGGAGCGTTCGGGGCGGATGCACGTCAAGATGACCCTGCGCCCGGCAGACGATCAGACGGCGGCCACACAGGCGGATCTGACGGCAACCGTCATGATGGCCGCCATCATGGCGATGGAAGAAACCAGAGCGCATACCGTCGCCGTCACCCTGATCGCCCAGCTGGCGCTCAAGGCCTCCGACGAAACCCCGCTGGCTCGCGCTGTGTTCATACCTGACGGCAGGAGCTTTGACGGCAAAAGTCCCAGTTCGGTCTGGCCGACGCTGGAAGCCGCGCCGCGCGGTTTTACGGCAAAAGAGCTTGAATACCTGCGCCTTCGCGCCGGGCTGCGCTCCCGTTATCGGACGCCGGACGGCCTGACGGACGAAGCGTCTCTCCAGACAGCCATTGCCCGGCATATGGGCGTCAGGACGGACAGCCTGCGCCCGCCTCGCAACGAGTGCCAGCCGGTGCGGCCGGTGCGCGTGGAGGGCGTTCTCGACGTGCGCGGGTAGCCGCATGAAGAGAAAAGTCGCGTTGTTGCCCCCCCAAAAAGGCAGGCTATACACTGCCATGCGTATAAAGACCGTTGTCCGCTACTGTATGTCTGTCTGGCCGCTCTTCTCATCAATGCCCATTTGCTCGGCACCGCGATACCTGACGGCTGTGGAGCCGGGGCGAGACGCTCCGCAACCTCGGCGAAACAATCTGCCTCATACTCAAGGACGAGTGGCGGGGGATATGGCCGCATGAATGGATCTACTTCTGGAGGCGCATTCCCCTTTTTCCTCTCCTGCAAATAAGCCTGCTGATTCCCGGCCTTGTCATCTGGCTGCGGCGTCCCAACCTGCCCTCCGCGACTGTTCTGGCATTGCTGGGCATGTGCGCCGGGCCGGTCGCCTGCTGCGTCTTCGGCTATCCCGCAATATACCTGCCCATTATGGGCATTGTCTTTCTTTTCGGTTTTCTGCCGCACGGCCTCTGGCGCACCTATGCAGCCTCCCGCGCCGCCGCCTCGCGTTTTACCTTTTTCAAAGCTAAAACGCTCTAAAAAAGTCCTCATGAAGCTGAAAGGCAATGTAACCGGGCAAATCCGGCATATTCCGGCGCATGCCAGCGTTGTCATGCCGGATAATAGCAATTATCGCTTCTGGGATGCCGAAACGCATATGGAGATAGCGCCGCGCCGCCGGGTCATTGCAAACAGACAGGGCTTTTTTGAATAAAACGCCCTTTTCCGCTGAAAACGACAGATTTGCGGCGTCAGAAAGAAAAGAGAAAAAAGACCGACGCCGCAACCGGGCGTTCTCCCCCGCCCGTATTGAGTTCCCAGCCCTGAAAAGTTAGAATAACGCTGGCGACGCGGCGTTTTCCCGTGCGCGGCGCAAGGCCGCCGTATCCTGCGCCCTCCGCCCGGCGACGGGCAGGGGCGGCACATGCAGGCGGTCGCGCAACGGGACTGCCTGCCGGGGAAACGCCTTTCCCGGCTTCTTTTTGCGCGGAATCTTTTGCAAAAGGCCGCCCCCGGCCCCGCGTCCGGGCCCCGCAACGCATGCCGGTTTTTCCGGCGGGAGACAGCATACATGGCAGACAACAGGAAAGAACAGGAACGGGCGGAACTGCACCGCGTCATCTGGAACATTGCCAACGATTTGCGCGGCAGCGTAGACGGCTGGGATTTCAAGCAATACGTTCTGGGAATGCTGTTCTACCGCTATATCTCCGAGAACCTCGCCGCCTACCTGAATCATCGCATGCGGGAGGCGGGTTTTGAAGATTTCGAATATGCGGACATGAATGACAGCGACGCCGAAACCGCCCGCAAGGAAATGGTCATTACCAAGGGCTTCTTTATCCTGCCGAGCGAACTCTTTGCCAATGTCTGCCGCGAGGCGGCTCAGGACGAGAACCTGAACGAAACGCTTGAAAAGGCCTTCAAGAATATCGAGCAGTCCGCCGTGGGCACGGAGAGCGAGGCAAACTTCAAAGGTCTGTTTGACGATCTTGACGTCAACAGCAAGAAGCTCGGCGACACCGTAGCCAAACGCAACGACAAGCTGGTGAAGCTGCTTCACGGCGTGCGCGACATGAATCTGGGCAACTATCAGGACAACACCATAGACGCCTTTGGCGACGCCTACGAATTTCTTATGGGAATGTACGCCTCCAACGCCGGCAAGAGCGGCGGCGAGTACTACACCCCGCAGGAAGTTTCGGAACTCCTCGCCAGAATAACCACCGTCGGCAAGACCTCGGTAAACAAGGTTTACGATCCGGCCTGCGGCTCCGGCTCTCTGCTGCTGAAGTTCGCCAGAATACTTGGCGCGGAAAACGTGCGCGAGGGCTTCTTCGGACAGGAAATCAACATCACCACCTACAACCTTTGCCGCATCAACATGTTTCTCCATGACGTGGGCTATGACAAGTTCGATATTGCCCTCGGCAATACGCTCACCGATCCGCGGCACTGGAATGACGAACCCTTTGAGGCCATTGTCTCCAATCCTCCCTACTCCATCAAATGGGAGGGGGAAGACAACGCCCTCCTCATCAACGACCCCCGCTTTGCCCCGGCCGGCGTGCTCGCCCCGAAGTCCAAGGCGGATCTGGCCTTTATTCTGCATGTGCTTTCGTGGCTGTCCACAAACGGGACGGCGGCCGTCGTCTGCTTCCCCGGCGTCATGTACCGGGGCGGCAAGGAAAAAAAGATACGCCAGTACCTCATAGACAACAACTTTGTGGATTGCGTCATTCAGCTGCCGGACAATCTCTTTTTCGGCACGACCATCGCCACCTGCATCATGGTGCTGAAAAAATGCAAGCAGGACAGCACCATCCTCTTTATCGACGCCTCCGCCGAATGCGTCAAGGTGACGAACTCCAACAAACTGACGGACGCCAACGCGGCAAAGATTCTTGACGCCTTTATCAAACGCGAGGATGCGGCGCACTTTGCCCGCGTCGTCCCCCATAGCGAGATAGCCGCGCAGGATTACAATCTTTCCGTCAGCACCTACGTGGAGCAGGAAGACACGAGGGAAGAAATCGATATCCGCGAGCTTAACCGGCAGATAGGCGAAATCGTCGCCCGCGAGGCCGCGCTGCGAGCGGAAATCGACAAGATAATCGCCGAAATCGAAGGCTAGACGCAAGGTTACAGAAAATGAGCCGACTTGAAGAACTCATTGCCGCATTATGCCCTGACGGGGTGGAGTTTGAGCCTTTAAAAAATATTTGCGAAATCCGTAGTGGATGGGGGTTTCCAAATTCAGAACAAGGTTTGAAAGAGGGCGAACTTCCCTTTTATAAAGTTAGCGATATGAACTCTATAGATAACAACACTATAATGACTGTATCAAACAATTATATTTCATATTCTACCGCAAAAAAGTTAAAATGCTCACCAGTTCCTGCGAACACTATAATATTCCCAAAAATTGGAGCCGCTATTGGGACAAACAAAAAAAGGATACTATCAGTTCAATCTTGCTATGACAATAATATTGTTGGCCTTATTCCAAATAATCTTATATTATCAAAATTTCTTTATTATATAATAGAAAAAACAAACATTATTCAATTTGCAGATTATTCAGGTGCAATGCCGTCCATCAAAAAAAGTACTCTGGAAAAATATAAAATCCCCGTCCCGCCCCTTCCCGTACAAGAAGAAATCGTGCGAATACTAGACAAGTTCACGGAACTTACTGCGGAACTTACCGCAGAACTAGAAAAAAGAAAACAGCAGTATAAATTTTATAGAGATAAGCTGATAAAAAATTTTCCCAGTATCGTATGGAAACCCTTTGATGAGGTATGCTTTCTTTCTGCTGGCGGTGATGTGCCAAAAGAACATTTTTCAAAAGAAAAAACAGACGTATATAATATTCCTATTCTCAGCAATGGTATTGGAGAGAACGCTCTTTACGGCTATACGAATATAGCTAAAGTAACATCTCGTTGCATAACTATAGCAGCCCGTGGAACGATCGGATACTGTGAACTGCGTAAAGCGCCATTTTTCCCCATCATTAGGCTCATTTGTGCAATTCCAAAGAAGGGAATTCTCGCAGACTATATAAAATATGCAACCCAAATGCTTACATTTAAAATTCCTACTTCCAGCATTCCACAACTCACCGTTCCTATGCTGAAAAAATACAAAATCCCTGTCCCTCCCCTTGAGGAACAGAAACGCATCGTTGCCATCCTCGACCGCTTTGACGCCCTGTGCAACGACCCGATCAGCGGCCTTCCGGCCGAGATAGAAGCGCGGAAAAAGCAGTACGAATATTACAGAGACAAACTCCTTACCTTCAAGGAAAAGGAAGCCGACTAATGTCCAGCTATGCAATGATGGCGCAATGCCCCGAAAGCACCGTAGTGGCCGAATACACGCCCGCCGACGTTGGTTCCGACGCCTACCAGAGCGAGGCCGAACTGGAAAAGGCCTTTATCGAGCAGCTCCGTTCGCAGGGCTACGAATATCTGACCCTGCACACGGAAGCCGAGCTCGTCGCCAACCTGCGCCGCCAGCTGGAAAAGCTCAACGACTACAAATTTTCCGACAAGGAATGGAAGCAGTTCTTTACCGCGTATATTGCCAACGCCAACGAAGGCATTGAGGAAAAAACGCGCCGCATACAGGAAGACTGCGTTCTCAATCTGACGCGGGACGACGGCACGACCAAAAACATCGCCCTGCTGGACAAGAAGAACATCCAGAACAACCTCCTTCAGGTTATCAACCAGTACGAAGAGGCGCAGGGAACGCACAATACGCGCTATGACGTGACAATACTCGTCAACGGCTTCCCGCTGGTGCATGTCGAGCTCAAGCGCCGGGGCGTGGCGCTTCGCGAGGCTTTCAACCAGATCAAACGCTATCAGCGCGACAGCTTCTGGGCGTCCTCCGGCCTGTACGAATACGTGCAGATATTCGTCATCTCCAACGGGACGCATACGAAATACTATTCCAACACCACCCGCGAGGCCCACGTCAGGGAACTGAGCGAGAGCGGCAGACGCAAAAGCAAAAAAACAAGCAATTCCTTTGAGTTCACGTCCTTCTGGGCGGACGGCAACAACAAGATCATCGCCGATCTTGTGGATTTTACCAGAACCTTCTTTGCCAGACACACCCTGCTGAACATCCTTGCCCGCTTCTGCGTCTTCACCTCCGACAGGCTCCTGCTTGTCATGCGCCCCTATCAGATAACCGCCGCGGAACGCATACTCCAGCGCATCGAGATGGCCCACAACCACAACAGGGCCGGAACGATCGCCGCCGGCGGCTACGTCTGGCACACCACGGGATCGGGGAAGACGCTGACCTCCTTCAAGGCCGCCCGGCTGGCCTCGCGCCTGCCCTATGTGGACAAGGTGCTTTTTGTCGTTGACAGAAAAGACCTCGACTATCAGACCGTCAGGGAATACGACAAGTTCGAGAAGGGCGCGGCCAACAGCAACAATTCCGTCGCCGTGCTGACAAAACAGCTGGCGGACCCGAACGCCCGCATCATCATTACCACCATCCAGAAACTGGGTATCTTTGTGGCCAGAAACCCGAAGCACCCCGTTTTCCGGCAAAGGCTCGTGCTGATCTTTGACGAGTGCCACCGCTCCCAGTTTGGCGAGCTGCACACGGCCATTGTCAAAGCCTTTAAAAATTATCATCTCTTCGGCTTCACGGGCACGCCCATCTTTGCCGAAAACTCCGGCTCCGGCGGCAATCCGCTGCTGAAGACCACAGAGCAGGCCTTCGGCGACAAGCTGCACACCTACACCATCGTCGACGCCATCAATGACGGCAACGTATTGCCCTTCCGCATTGACTATATCAACACGGTGAAGATGGCGGACGACGTAAAAGATTGCAAAGTCAGGGCCATAGATATCGAAAGGGCGCTCTCCGCCCCGGAACGCATCGCGCAGGTGACGCGCTACATCCTTGAGAACTTTGACAGAAAAACCTGCCGTTCCTTCTTCTACACGCTCAGGGGGCAGCGGCTGGCGGGCTTCAACGCCATCTTTGCCGTAAGCTCTATTCCCGCGGCCATGCTCTACTACAAGGAGTTTCAACGGCAGCTGGCGGAACTGGGCAAAGAGCTGACCGTCGCCACCATTTTCAGCTATCAGCCCAACGAGGCCGATCCCGAAGACGAAAGTTTCAACACCGCCGAACTGGACGCCACGTCCCGCGATTTTCTGGAAGCGGCCATTGCCGACTATAACCGGACATTCAGCACCAATTTTGACACCTCGGCCGACAAATTCCAGAACTACTACAAGGACGTGTCCCAGAGGATGAAGAACCGCGAGATTGATCTGCTCATCGTGGTGAACATGTTCCTCACGGGCTTTGACGCGACGACCCTCAACACGCTCTGGGTAGACAAGAATCTCAGGCAGCACAGCCTTATTCAGGCCTATTCCCGCACCAACCGCATTCTTAATTCGGTAAAAACCTTCGGCAATATCGTCTGCTTCCGCGATCTGCAAAAAGAAACGGACGACGCCATAGCCCTTTTTGGCGACAAGGACGCCGGCGGCATCGTGCTGCTGAAAACCTACGCGGAGTATTACGAAGGCTTTGACGAAGAAAAGCCCGACGGCGAAATCCGGCATCACGAAGGCTACAGGGAGCTTGTCGATACGCTGCTTGCCCGTTTTCCGCTGGGGGAACGCATACTGGGCGAGCAGAACGAGAAGGACTTCATCGCTCTGTTCGGCGCTATTCTGCGGGTGCGAAACATCCTTGTCGCCTTTGACGACTTCCAAGGGAACGAAATCCTTTCGCCCCGGAATTTTCAGGACTATCAGAGCGTCTACCTCGACCTGTATGAAAAGCTCAGAAAGCCCCTGACGGACAAGGAAGACATCAATGCCGACATCGTTTTCGAGATGGAACTGATGCGGCAGGTGGAAATAAATATCGACTACATCCTCATGCTCGTGGAAACCTTCCGGGCCTCGCACGGCAAGGACAAGGTTCTTCTTGCCAATATCCGCAGCGCCGTCAGCTCCAGCATTGAGCTCCGCAGCAAGAAGGAACTCATCGAGGGCTTTATCGACAACGTCAACGTATCCGCGTCCGTAAGCGAAGACTGGCAACGCTATGTCAACGAACGCAAGGAGGCGGACCTTGCCGCCCTTATCGAACAGGAACGCCTGAAGCCCGCGGAAACGCGCAAGTTCATGGCCAACGCCTTCCGCGACGGCGCGCTGAAAACCATCGGCACCGATATTCAGGCCATCATGCCGCCCGCCAACCCCTTTGATAAAAAGAGCGGCGAAAAGAAAAAAGACATCATTGAACGCCTGAAAGCCTTCTTTGAAAAATATCTGGGGCTAGTCTAGGGAGTTTTGTTTCCCCTCCCCCAGCGCGCTTTTATTATTCGTTCCCGGCAGCAGCCGTCCCGGATGAGGAAGACAGGGTGGCATTACACCTTCTGTAATTTCTTCAAACAAATATAAATCTATGCCTGCGCATTAGAGCGCCTTTCCCGTGAAAAGGGCACAGCGCCGCCCGGCCCGAAGCGAACAGAAAAACCGCGCTTTTCCGCGAAGCGACAGGCCGTAGCAACTGAAAATACTCTACAAATACCTGCCCCATGCTCCCCTTTATGAAAAAGCGCGCTGGGGAAGGGATGGGGGGCTTGGGGGGAAGGGAAACCCCTCTCGCGCTAGCAGAGGGGTTTCCCTTC
>CALVHG010000176.1 GCA_944327285.1 uncultured Desulfovibrio sp.
CCATCGAGGCCCTGAGCGAAAGACGATGATTATCAAAAAGCTCAAGCGCACCAGCTTCAAAAAGTCCAAGTCCGTCACGATTGGCGGTCTGGTGGACTACATCCTTGCCGAACACGACGACAGGGGCAAGGACAAGCTCGCCTATGCCGGAAGCAGGAATTTTCTGACAACGACCGTCGCCGCTCAGAAAAGGGAAATGATTTCTCTTGCCGAGGAATCCATCCAGAGCAGGATGCCGGTCACGCACTGGATTCTGTCATGGCAGGAAAACGAGCAGCCTTCCCGTGAACAGGTGGATGAAGCGGTCAATCTCTTTCTCCGGGGAATGGGTCTTGCCGAACACCAGACAATTTACGCTTTGCATAAAAATACGGGAAACTATCATCTTCATATTGTCGTGAACCGGACGCATCCTTACACGCAGAAAGTCATTCAGCCGCACCGGGGGTTCGACATCGACGCGGCGCATAAAATCATTGCGGAAATCGAATACCGGCAGGGCTGGGCACAGCAGGAGAATGCCCGCTATCGTGTCAATGAACAGGGATATGTGGTCAGGAATCTCCAACGGCGGGAACGGGTGAAGCCCAAGCCGAAAGCGGAAGACTTTGAGAACGCCACGGGCGAAAAATCCGCGCAGCGTATCGCGCAGGAGCGCGGCCATGCCGTCATCCAGAGCGCCACATGCTGGGAGGAGCTTCACGCCGGACTGGATGCCGCTGGTCTGCGTTTCGTCCGCAAGGGTTCCGGCGCGGTAATTTTCGTGGGAGACACGGCGGTCAAGGCATCCAGCGTGGACAGGAATTTCGGCATGTCCAAACTCTGCAAACGGCTTGGAGAGTTCAAACCCGGCTTCTATTCTGAGCGGACATTCCACAAGCCCGCTCCGGAGCCGATCAGTCATGTTTGCCAAGAGGAATGGCGAGAGTATCAGAAGGAGCGGCAGAGGCAGGAAGAGGAAAAGCATAACACCAGAGAAAAACGGGAGGAGGAAAGGGAAGAACTAAAGCGGCGGCAGCAAGAGCGCCGAGAGAGGGCTACAGCACATCTTGCCCGGCACGGGCTTTTTGTGCTGAACATTGCCCGGCATTTCCTGAAAGAACAGGAGCGGAGGGAAAAAGAGGCATTGCTCCACTGGCAATCTCAACAGGGACTACAGGAACGGCTCCCCCGTTTTAAGCACTGGCTTGGCAAGCGCAGTCCGTATCTTGGCAATCTCTGGCGATTCCGCAAACGGATAGCTCCCGGCATAGAGGTCAGGCAACGCGAGTTCCCCAGAGTCGGCACACAGGCTTCACCATATATGGCTTATCGGAAAATGGTCAAAAAGCGGTTTCCTGAAAAAATGGATGACTCACGCCTGGATGCAGTCATTGCCCTGTACATGCGCTGTGCCGGATACACAATGCAGGAAGTAGCCAACGAGCTGTACAGACACACCCCCGCCCGCCCCCACGGGCAGAACCGTGATGAACGGATAGGCTACGGGCGCAGGGTGGTCTGGTATGCCTTCGGCACGGCGGGAGATATTGATATTGCCAATATTCAGCCCACGATGGAGCAAATTCGCAAGATCACTCAGGAAGCGGAACAGACAGTGCCTAAGAATTCTCCTACAGTACACCATAAATTTTCGCGCATGAGATAGCAACCTGAAGATTACATTCATATTTCGTATGAACTTTCTGATAGTTATGTTTTAGCACGTTGTATTTTTTCAATTATTTCTATAAAATTCAATATATATTTTTGAGGATTCATAGAGTATAAAATACCATATGGTATTTTGAAATCAATATCAAGTGGAATTGTAATAAGATTAGGATGAATATTTTTCCAAGCATCTAAAGTCAACAATAAAAATTCTTTCTGCTCACATATATTAAATGTATCAATATCATAGTAATAATCTGTTTCCTCTATGATGATTTTCGGATGATCTTTTTTTAATATGTTATAAAAATTATCAAGTAGAGATGTATCTCCAAATTTTACCATCATAAGATGTTCATCATATAAGTCTTTAAATTTTAAAGCTTTTCTTTTAGCCAAAAAATGATTTCTAGAAACAGCAATACATAATTTATAATTACCTAAAATACAGTAATTTGCACAGGATTGCATTTTTTTTGAATTAAATGCTCCGACAAGTATATCAATACGTTTTCCCAAGGAAGCAACTACTGAAAGAATATTGTCTTTATTGTCATCATATGGAATAATTTCAATTTTATATTTTTCAAAATATTCTTTATAATCATGCAACAAGTTTGTAATTATACTGCATGGATTCAAAAATGAAGAACCAATTTTTATTGTTATAATTTCTTCTTTTTGTATATTTTGCGCATTTTTTATTGCTTCATTCACTTCATTAACAATTTTTTTACCATTATTATAAAGATACTTCCCGGCAGATGTAACGGTAACACCTCGGCTATTACGTTCAAATAAAATTACACCAAGCCTATCTTCCAACGAATTAATATGCTTCATGATAGAAGCAGGAGTAATATATGCAATCTTTGCAGCCTTTGAAAAGCTACCACACTCGACAACTCTCATGAAAATTTGAAACTGCTGACTAAACATGAACCCTCACAGTATTTACTTTTAGTAAAAGCGCTTAGCCTTTTTTGTCATTCCCCGTCAAGAAAAATGCGCTTATAGAAGCAATAGTCAAAGAGGAACATGGCAAAAGCCCTCTCGCCTATGTTGGAAACAGCCACTCCTTCAATCCCCTATCAGCAGGAAAAGACATGAAAAAAACAGTCAGACTGGTATGCAGCATCATGCTTTTGGCTTTCTCGTTGACTTTCCCCCAGAATGGGTTGGCGGCCCAAAGTTCTCAACCACCTATCACTTTGAGGACAATGGGCAGCTTTCTTTTTGGGGGAGCAGTAACTCATGGGAAAGACGGTGACACCTTTCACGGTGAACATGGCTACGCCCAGTTCTATATCCCGCAAAACTCCAAAGACTATCCTATTATTCTCTGGCACGGAGTAGGACAATCTGGACGAAGCTGGGAATCCACCCCTGATGGACGTGAGGGGTATCAGGCCATTCTTCCCCGACACGGTTGGTCAACCTATATTATCGACCAGCCCAGACGTGGCAGAGCCGGTTATACGCAGGTTCTTCCATCGGAAAACAACGTCCAGCCCACGACCGCACGGGAGAGTTCAGCATGGAATGCTTTCCGTAACGGAATATGGGTTCCTCCAGCTCCGGCAACGCTTTTCCCCAATGTTCAGTTTCCAAGTGACGCAGCATCCATTGAACAGTTTTTTCGCCAGCAGACTCCAAATACCGGAGATGAACCCAGGGATAATCAACACCGGAAGTTCATGGGAAGAGCGATGGGTTCCCTTTTGGAACGTACTGGCCCAGCCATTCTTGTCACACATTCCAACAGCGGACAGTATGGTTGGTTTTCCGGTATGCTTTCACCGGATAAAATCAAAGCTATTGTCGCTTACGAACCCGGTCAGCTTGTATTTCCTGATGATGAACCCATTCCTGATGTGCCGTTCAAAAATGCTTTGGCGGGAGAGATGCTCCAAGGCATTGCGGTTCCTGCATCAGAATTTCAAAAACTGACTCGTATGCCTATTCTCGTCATTTACGGCGATAACATCAGCACGGAACTGAGCGACATTTTCAATGTCGAAGTATGGCGTATTTCCAAGGCCCGTGCCCGTGCTTTCGTGGAGGCTATAAACCGTCACGGAGGAGATGCCACTCTTGTCGTTCTTCCAGAAATAGGTATTAAGGGAAATACGCACGCCCCTTTTGCTGATCTAAACAATCTGGAAATTGCAACACATTTGGAAGAATGGTTGCATAGTAAAGGACTGGATGAGGATAGGCATCCGCATGTCGGCCCCGCTCCCAGAAAACTGGAAGAAGTGACCATTCCCCTGCAACACTGAAAATAAGAATAGAAGGCTTTTTGCATGAAAATTAAAACTGTTACGCTGAACGATGGTGTGGAAATTCCCGTCTATGGATTCGGTACATTTCAAATCCCCGCTGACGGCAGCACATACAAGGCCGTAAGAGAGGCGCTTGACCTTGGTATCCGGCATATTGATACCGCCGCTGCATATTTCAATGAGCAGGAAGTAGGAAAAGCTATTCGTGAAAGCTCTGTTCCGCGAGAGGAAATTTTTCTGACAAGTAAACTGTGGTTACAGGATCATGGCTACGAAGCCGCGCAAAAAGGTATCGAAACCTCTTTACGCAAGCTGGGGCTTGATTACATGGATCTTTATCTGATTCATCAGCCTTACGGTGAAGTTCCAGCAGCCTGGCAAGCGATGGAGGAAGCAAAGCGGGCAGGAAAAATCCGTTCTATCGGCGTAAGCAATATGACCCCAAAGATCTGGAACAGATTTGTACCGATGTTTGAAACAAAGCCTTCCGTCAACCAGATAGAATTCAATCCTTATTTTCAACAAAAAGAGATGAGAAAAATCATGGCGGAAGACGATGTTCGGCTTGAGGGATGGGCACCGCTCGGTCAAGGTAACAGCGCCATGCTTGCTGATCCCTGCATTGCTGAAATTGCCGCGAAATATCACAGGGATACAGGACAGATTATTTTGCGGTTTGAAATTCAGGAAGGCGCGGTCATTTTCCCAAAATCCATACATCCTGAAAGAATCAAGAGTAACATGGAGATTTTTGATTTTTCGCTTACCGATGAAGAAATGAATCAAATACGCTCTCTTGACACCGGAAAAGGACGTCACAACCCTGATGCGCCGGGAGTTGCAGAATTTCTGATAGGCGCATTCGATGTTCACTCTGACGATTGATGAATCCTAAAGGTGAATAACTATGGAGTACAGAAAATTTTATAATGGGGTAGAAATCCCCATGCTTGGACTTGGCGTATACCAGATTCCAGAATATAATGCCGCAAAAAATACGGTGCTTACGGCTCTTGAAACAGGTTATCGTCTGATTGATACAGCACAGGGGTATATGAATGAAGAGGCTGTTGGAGATGCAATAAAAGAAAGTGGAATTCCGAGATAAGAAATATTTATTACCACCAAGTTATGGATTCAAGATTTTTCCTATGATGGTGCAATCAGAGGTACTGAATTATCCATGAAAAGACTTGGCGTTGACTATATTGACCTTATGCTGCTCCATCAGCCTATGGGAGATTATATCAATGCCTGGAAAGGACTTGAAAAGCTGTATGAAAATGGCAAACTAAAATCAATAGGCATGGCAAACTGTTATCCTCATGTTCTTGTCGATATCTGCGAAACATTTGCTATCAAACCAATGATTAATCAGGTTGAGATGCATCCATTTTTTCAGCAGCAGCTTAATATTGACGTAATGAATGAGTACAGGGTAGTGCCGGAAGCGTGGGCACCGTTCAATGAGGGATTACATGATTTTTTTGCCAATCCTATCCTGACGGATATTGGAAATAAGTACGGCAAGTCTGCTGCACAGGTGGCTCTTCGCTGGAATATTCAACGCGGTGTCGTGGTTATTCCAAAATCTGTCCACAAGGAGAGAATCATGCAAAATTTCAATGTGTTTGATTTTTCTCTTTCCCATGATGATATGGAAAAAATTAGAGCAATGGATATTGGGCACAGTGAAATTGTAAATCATTTTGACCCAAAATGGATAAAAGTATTACATACTTTGACATTCTGAGAAATCAAAAAGCCCTTTCTGAAGGGAAAGGAGATGACTGATGTATGGCAAGAAAAGCATAGCAGGTTTGTGCCTTGTCCTCGCTTTCGTTTTTACGGCGGGAACCGCATCCTCTCAAACACAACAGGAGGCGACGATGGAGAACTTTCAGGAGATTTTTCCACGTGGCGGAGCCAATACCGCCTATGCACAGTATTTTGTCGGCAACAGTTACCTCAATATGCTCACGACCGAAGGGGTACCCATCGGCAACGTGACTTTTGAGCCCGGCTGCCGCAACAACTGGCATATTCATCATGCAACCAACGGCGGAGGGCAGATTTTACTTTGTACCGCCGGGCGCGGCTGGTATCAGGAATGGGGCAAACCCGCGCGTAAACTGCACGCAGGCGACGTGGTGGTTATACCCGCCGGGATCAAGCACTGGCACGGTGCGGCCAAAGACAGCTGGTTTGTACATCTGGCAGTGGAAACACCGGGTGAAAACGCCAGAAACGAATGGCTGGAACCTGTCAGTGATGAGGACTATTCCCAGCTTCCCTGAAAAAATTTTCTTTGTGCGTCATTGAAAAACCGGCACTTATATACATAAGTGTCGGTTTTTTATTTTCTGTAAAGTATCTCCGAATTCGTCCAAGAAAAAATTTTTCAATCTTTCTTTTTTGTAGGTACTTACGCGGGTATTTAATAATTTTTTAAAATTTAAATATTATAAAATCAAATAGTTATATACAGTATCCGTTTTTATCATGCAGCGCAGAATCCTCGTCGTTCTCCTGCCCTCCCTGGAAAAAGCCCCGGCGGAACTCGCCAGCCTCGGCAAAATCAGCCTTTCGGCTATTCGCAACGCCTGTTCAGTGGGACTCGGCGCGAACATTGAAGGAGACGCGGCGGATGTTCTTGAAGCCCTGCCTACGGATGCCGTGGGCATCGGGCCGTACCTCTGCATTGTGGATGAATACGCCGCCATCGTCACGCCCGGTTTTGAGGTCGTGCTGACACAGGGACGTGGCCTCGGCATCGCGGCCATTGTCGCCTCTCAGGACTACGCCGGTATTCTGGAAGCCGACAAGAAAGGCGCGCAACAGATGGTCGCCAATACGTCCATAAAAATCTTCATGAAGATGCAGGACGCCGAAAAAACATGGGAACTGATACGCGGGCAGGCCGGGCAAAGTACTGTTCTGCGAACCACAGGTTTCAATGTCAATGAGCAAATCAGCTCCGGCTACCGCGACGCCAACACCACGACGGGGAACAGGAGGATCGCGTTGTCCTGCGAGACTTGCAGGAACAGATCGAGGGCGAAGCCCACTTTGTCTTTTCCGGGCAGATTATCCGGGGTGACATTTTTTTCGCCAATCCCTCTCTCAAAAAGGCGCAACTGCGCGTGCCGCAGCTGCTCCAACTCAATCTGGAGAAGACTTATGGCAATGCCGCGTAAGTGGAGAGTGTTCCCGATGCCCCATGCATATTACAGAAATACCTTGTACGGAAGATTGAATTCTTCCCCCAGGCGCTTGGCCATTTTTGTGGAAATCGGGCGCTTCCCGTTTTCCATTTCGGAGATGGCGTTTTGGCTGACGCCGAGGCGAGCAGCCAGCTCCGCCTGCGTGAGGTCTTCCCTGCCGCGCAAACCGCGCAAGGCCATCGCCGGGCAACCGTCAGGAAAAACTTCATCAGCACTGACGATCTCTTCTCCCTCTGAATTAACCCGGCGCACCTTGTGCCCGGCCAGAGAAAGGACTCCGCGAATGGCCTCGGCAACCTTTATGGTGTTTGCCGAAGGGACGGTAAGCTGGATCACACCGCGCCCTTCCTCATCGGAACGAAGCATCATTTCTGCCAACATAGAATTTCTCCGCTTATTTATAACGGCTGTAATCAACCTTTTCATGTGTACCGGCAAATTGAATTTCCAGCACACGAACTACCCCATCAAGAACTTGCCAGACGACTACATAAGTTGGATGTCCCTTGTTCAAATGGCAGTGGTGATGACCGGATTTGCTGCCAGCAATTTTGCCATAATGCGGCCAACCCGGAACAACCGGGCCTCTTTGCTCAAGGTCTTTGCGCAGCAAGTACAGTATGTCGGCAATGGCCGGAGGTAACTTGGCTTTTTGCTTTTCAGCCTTGCGGCTGAAAACGACTGTCCACAGCTTGATGTCGTCAGCGTCTTTCATGAAGCATAGATAAATGTAAAATGGTATAATGTCAACATGGGCATACCATTTTACCTATCTCTCAAAAAAGGCGCAACTGCGCGTGCCGCAGTTGCTCCAACTCAGTCTGGAGAAGACTTATGACCATGCCGCGTGAAAAAACGACTTTCCTTTTAGCTAAAAATGGTTGCCAGTTTTGCAAGAACTTCTTCCATGATAGCGGGCGGAACTCTTTCCAACCGCCTGCCGAACCTCGCCCGCAAATCCAGGGCGCGAGGCTGATCGCAACGCACTACCCCTGTGGTGCGTATGCCGCACCCACTGAGGGATACGGCGAAACCGGCTGTACGGGCGAAGTTGCCGCCGCTGGTAATCGGCAAAACCACGGGAACCTGCGTCACCCTGTTAAACTCGTCAGGAGAAACCACCAGAACCGGCCGTGTCCCCTGTTGCTCGTGCCCTTCGGTCGGGTCAAGAGCCACCAGATAGATGTCGCCGCGACGCATCAGATCAACTCCCCGCCCGCAGCCGTTGAGGTCGTCCACGCCCTGTCCTCGCCGGAAATCGGTGCGGAAGTGTCACATTGGGCCAGCAGTTCTTGCAGGCTGTACTTTTTCCCGGCGCTCGGCTCAATGACCAGACGCCCGGATTCCACAGTCATGCTTACCGCCGACCCTGATTCCATTTGCAACATTTCCAAAATGGCTGGCGGTACGGCCAGCATCACCGAACCGCCGACTCTTCTCAAGTTGCTTGTATACATGGCAATCCTCCAAAAGTTATATTTTTATATAACTCGCATTCCCCAGACTGGCAAGCCCGTTCCGACAAAAACGGTCGCCACGCCCGCAGCAATCTTATCCAGCCACTGGAGAACAGTCATGGAACAGATTCACTATGCCTCACGGATAGTAGCCGTTTTTTTCTTCCTTCTTTTGCACACAATCCTTCCAGCCTTTGCCGGAACCCCCATATCCGACCGGATGGCCGTGCAAGCTGGCGTCAAAACCGAAATCGCCAAAGACCTTGCTTCCTCTTATTCCCCGCATGAACGCCTTTCCGGCAGAACATGTCTGGACGGCAGACCCGTGGACGGCTTTCAGGGCGAGATTATTGAGTATTGGGTCAATCTGGAATGCGCCTTCTGCGGCATTGAAGAACCGCTTAAGGCACAGCGGGACAATCCCGATCTGTGCATTGTTGT
>CALVHG010000177.1 GCA_944327285.1 uncultured Desulfovibrio sp.
GACAGTTTATTTTTGAGCATTCTTAGAGCGTTTCGCCTTTGAAAAAGGTGAAACGCGAGGCGGCGGCGCAGCGCCGCCCGGCCCAATGCGAGCGGAAAAACCGCGTTTTTTCCGCGAAACGACAGGCCGTATGGGTTGAAAAGCGGAGCATTTCAAACTGAAAATGCTTTAGTTTGAGATTGGTTTGTAAATTTATGTTGCTACGTCTTATGTAATGCTGAGGCGGCCGCGCTCCATCCGGGCCTGCCGGTTGAGGCAGGAAGGCCCCTCGCCTTCCTCGTGCGACACATAGACAAGATGGATGCCGCGTTCCGCCAGTCGGTCAAGCAGGGCGAGATAATGCGCCCGGCCTATGGGATCGAGGCCGGAGCAGGGTTCGTCCAGCAGCAGCACGTCGGGATGCCCCACAAGAGCGCGCGCAAGAAACAGGCGGCGCAGCTGTCCTGTGGACACCTGCCTGATGGAAATGTCCGCCAGTTCGGCCGCGTCAAGCTCCTCCATGACGCGCATGGCCTCGGCTATTTCTTCGGCGCTGAAATCCCGGTAAATGCCCACGCTGTTGTCAAAGCCGGAGCAGACGAGGTCCAGCGCGTTGACGGTGTAGCCGTACCGGGCCTGCGACAGATCGGAAACCAGGCGAATCCCCTTGCGAATATCTTCCAGAAGGCCGGTTTCGCCGCCGTTGCCGGGCAGGTAGCGGGTAATGCCTCCGCCTGTGGCCACAAATTCATCTCCGGCCAGCATGCGCAGGAACGTTGATTTGCCTGAACCGTTGTCCCCGATAATGCGCCAGTGTTCCCCGCGTCGCAGGGTCCAGTTGATGTCGTGCAGCACCTCTTCCCCCTCAAGAAAGACGGTGGCATGCCGTACCCGCACCAGCGGCGCGGCATCCAGCGCGGGCCTCGCGGGAGCGGCATGCAGCGCCGCGCGGGGGCGCGGAGAGGGCAGGGCTTCGGTCCCCGCGTCAAAGGGCGGTTCTGCGTCTTCGGGAAGCAGACGCCCGCCGTCAATCCAGCGCCGCCGGGCGCACCATTCCGGCACCTGATCCATGCGGTGGCTGCTCATGATGACGGTCATGGCCGGACCGGCCGCCTGCGTCAGGGCTTCCAAAGTGGCAAAGAAGCGGCGGCGATGCCCCATGTCCAGCCCATCCACGCATTCATCCAGCAAAAGCAGCGCGGGGCGGCGCAGCAGAGCCCTGCCGAGCAGTAGAATCCGCAGCTGCCCCTGCGACATTTCCGGCAACTGTCGCTCCAGCAGCGGCAGGGCGTCCAGCTGGCGGGCCATATCTTCCACGGCCTGCGTCTGTTCTTCCGTCGTGGTCGTATACAGAAGGGGCGTATCCTCGAAGCCCGTCAGCAGCAGCTCCCGCCCCGTGATATACCAGCTTTGCCGCTGATAGCGCTCCTGCTGCGCGGGCGAGACCAGCGCGGAAATGGATCTGCCCACAATGGGCGAGCTTTCCGGCCCATCGGGCCCGTACCAGTGAATACTGCCCGCCGACGGCCACAGCAGGCCGTGCAGCAGCGACAGCAGCGTGGTTTTTCCCGCGCCGTTGACGCCCATGAGCGCGCAATGCTCGCCACGCTGAATTGTCCAGCAGATGTCATGCAGCACGTCTTCGTGCGCCGCGTCGCCGGGAAGAAAAAGATTGAGATGGTCTATGGCTACAAGAGGCTGTGTCATGGCCGCGTCCGCCTGGCTGGAGGTGATGCGGAAATGGGGTTGGTATTGAGGGGAGAGGGAGAAACTTTTTCTAGCGAAAAAAAGTTTCTCCCTCTCCCCTCAAACTCCCCTCTCCCTCTTCAAAAATCGCTTGTTAGGTCGCCGTGCGGGTGTCGCGGCACGCGCGACAGCCGTTAGCCCGCCGTACCCCGGAATTTGGGCTGATGGCTTCCTGGTTATTTTCTCATACCTTGGGGCAATGGCTCCCGATGCGCGGGAAAGCGTAAAATTTTTTCCGCCGAAGGTCAGAAAGGGTTTTGAAAAATCGCTTGTTAGGTCGCCGTGAGGGTGTCGCGACACGCGCGACAGCCGTTAGTCCGCCGTCCCCCGGAATCCCGCTGAAAACATTTTGTCCGTTTCCCCGGCTTTGGGAAATGCTTCCTCCGAGGCGCATAGAGCGTTTCAACTTTGAAAAAGGTGAAACGCGAGGCGGCGGCACTGCGCCGCCCGGCCCAAAGTGAGCGGAAAAACCGCGTTTTTTCCGCGAAACGATAGGCCGTATGGTTTGAAACGCGCAGCGTTTCAAACTGAAAATACTCTAGGGAGAGGATGGGAGCGGTTCTTTTCCCTTCATTTTTCTATTCTTTTACTCTGGATGAACTATCAAAGTAAAGCATGGGAAGTATTGTGATTAAAGAAATAATTCCCATAATTACATAGATAATGTTGATGCTCCAGAATGAGGCTATAAATCCAAAAAATAAAGGGGAAAGGATGTTTGTGATTCCTCTTAGAAAGGAATTTATAGAAAAAATTTCATCATATCTACCGATATTTTGAAAAGGGATGGTAATAATGGCTTGTATGATTGGAACTGTTCCTTTCGTCAGAAGGCCAATGATAAAGGCGATTGTCATTATAAATAACAGGGAATTAGAATAAATAATTAAGAATAGGAAGACGGAAAGCAGAGATTCTGCAACTATAAATACGGACTTGGCTCCAAATTTGTCCAGCAATCTTCCGCAAGCAATTTTTCCCAGGAAAGAACCTATTCTAAAGCCAACGGCAAATGTGCCAATGATCGCGGGATCAAATCCTTTAGCCAGCAGGAATGCAGGGAGAAAGGTAAATATTTTTTCATTGCTGAAGGCGTTAAGGACGCTTGCTGCGAGAGAAAGAAACACTGCCTTATTTCGCAGTATGGTAAAAGAGGGAATGCCCGATTGGTGAGAGCGATGCTCATTCTGGGCAAGCTTATCGTTTTTGGAGAAACGGAGTAGCATTATTGCTGAGATTATGCCTATCAGACCAAAAGAAAAGCATACAAATTTCCATCCTGCAATGTTTGCTATCGTAAATGCCGACGCATAACCAGCGATAGCTATAAAGGGGATTCTTCCGATATCTCCCAGGGCGGTAAAATCGCTTAATACCCTGCCGAGTTTATTTCTTTCTGTGTGTATTGTTATATAAGAAAAGCAGATGTTATGAAATATTGAATATCCAAACATAATAATTGTAAAAGAAAGTCCTGTAAAAATAAAGTTGGGAGAAAAAGCTGCTGCTAAAAATCCGGCTCCTCCCATCGCAATGACTAAAGATAAAATTTTTAATGGGCTTAAATGATTAGAAAAATATATTGTAGCTAATCCGGCAACTGTGCTTAGCGCAGTTCCAGAGGAAATAACAATGCCAATTTCTTTTTCACCTAGTCCATACGCCAACACAACAAACGTCAAAAGTACGGGGATAGCGTCAAAAAATCCGTCGTTTAGTATGTGATATAAGTTCAGCAGAAAGTATTTATTCTTTGGTAACATATTACGATACCGTATTTTGCTTTCTGTGGACGTTTGTTGTGGAAACAGAGGCGGGCTGCGGCGTTGTTTATTCTTTTGAATAAAGCGCGCTGGGGAAGGGAAACCCCTCTCGCGCGAGCAGCGACCGGATGGCGGCCGCAGGCCGTGCCCGTTGCGACGCAGGAAGCTACGGGCATCGACAG
>CALVHG010000178.1 GCA_944327285.1 uncultured Desulfovibrio sp.
AGGGTTACGTTGAGCGAGAAGGCGTCACCGAGGGCGTTAACGGAATCGAGACAGCCGGAAAGCACGTCGCGTTCGGTTTCAGGTTCGGGCATAAGCACATCATGTGTGGCCGATACCCGTCCGTTACGTTCCTGAATCGCGCCGCCCACGGCTTCCCGCATGTCCTGACAGGAAGCGGCGAAACACGGCGCGGCCAGCACCATGCACAGCAGAAATGTGACAATATATTTCATCTTTCACAGTCCTCGACTGATAAACGTTTGGGGAAGGGATGGGGCGGGGAGGGAGAACCCGTGAGGGTGCTCCCCTCTTTTCAAAAGGGTTTCCCTCCCCGCAAACGCTCTTTATTTCTTCTTGCCTTTCGCCTCGAAGTCCGGCGCGCCGTTCGGAGCGACGGGCCATGTTTTCTTGCATCCGGGATAGCCGGAGCAGCCGTAGAACTCGCCCTTCGCGCCGGTGCGCTTGATGAGCGGCTTGCCGCAGGCTTTGCAGAGATATTCGGAAAGCGCGGGTTTGGGTCTTGCCTTGCCGGGCTTGCCGTTTTCATCGGGGAGAATGACCTTGCAGTCGGGATAGGCCGTGCAGGCCCAGAACCACGAACCGTCTTTTTTGCGCTTGCGGCGATTCAGGGCCGCGCCGCAAGCCGGGCAGGGAAACGCGGGCTTGCCGTCGCCCAGGATGGGAGCAAGCAACTCCGGCAGAATCCTTTTCTGCTCCGCAAGAAAGGCATCGAGCGTTTCTCTGCCTTGAGCGACAGCCTCAAGGCGGGATTCCCATTCCGCCGTGGTGACGGGGTCCTTGAGCGCGGGCGGGGTAAGATCGATGATTTCCCGTCCCAGGGGCGTGGAAACAATGGCTTTTTTGTCAAGCGTTAGATAGCCGCGCTCTTTCAGCGTTTCGAGAACCCTGGCGCGGGTGGCTTCGGTGCCGATTCCCTTGGTTTCCTTGAGTGTGGCTTTGGCGTCGGCATCGCCCACAAAACGATGGACATTGGCCATCGCCTCAATAAGCGTTCCCTCGGAGAAACGCGAAGGCGGCGAAGTCTTTTTCCTCACGCTTTCCACAGCCCGGCAGGTCACGGCATCGCCCTGTTCGACCGGCGGCAGGGACTCCTCTGTCTGTCCGTCGTCTTCCTCATCCTCTTTGAAAAAGGCCGTCCATCCGGCGTCTACCATACGCCGCCCGGCGGCTTCCCAGCGGGTATCGGCAAGGTTGAGGACGATTTTTTGCGCCTCATAGCGCATGGGCGGATGGAATTGCAGGCAAAACGCCGTAACAATCATAAAATAGAGATTGCGTTCCTCCGGTTTGAGGTTGTCCGGGGGCAGTTCGCCCGTAGGCGCGATGGCGTGATGCGCCGTCACCTTTTTGGTGTTCCACGCAGCACTTTTTAAGGTGGCGTCAGCCGTCCCCGCCACCTGCTCCAGACCAGGAACCGTGGAAAGCGCGTTCAGCACAGAGGCGGCATCCTGATACTGCTCTTCCGGCAGATAGCGGCAGTCCGTTCTGGGATAGGTGGTCAGTTTTCGCTCATAGAGGGATTGCGCGGTGTCCAGCACTTCCTGCGCCGACATGCTGAATCGGGATGATGCCGCTTTTTGCAGACTGGAAAGGCTGTGCGGCAGGGGCGCGGCCTTGCTTTTGTTCTCCCGCAGGGATTCCGTGACAAGGCCCTCCACGCCGTTGACCCGTTCAAGAACGGCGGCAACCTGGGTAAAATCCACGAGTCGCCCGGAAGCGTCCAGACCGGCCTGCGTCTCGGAGGGGACAAACGTAGCCGTAATTTCTCCGGAGGTATGCACGAGGCTGGCCTTCAGTACGAAATAGTCCGCAGGCTTGAAATGTGTAATTTCTCTGTCGCGGGCAACGACCAGTGCGAGGGTGGGCGTCTGGACGCGGCCCAGGGAAAGCACTTCGGAACGCCCGCCTTCCCTGCCCTTGATGGTCATGGCTCGCGTGGCGTTAATACCTACCAGCCAGTCGGCCAGACTTCTGGCGCGGGCGGCGTCGCGCAGCGGCGCATAGGGCGCATTGTCCCTGATGCCGTTCAGGGCGATACGGACGGATTTGTCATCAAGGGAAGGAAGCCAGATACGGGCTACCGGGCCGTGGTAGCTGAAATGCTCCAGCACTTCGTCAACGAGAAGCTGCCCCTCACGGTCGGGATCGCCCGCGTTGACTACGGAATCGGCCTCTCGCAGCAGGGAACCGATGACGGCAAGTTGCTTCGCGGCATCCTTTTTGACGTGATACTTCCATTCGGACGGAATGATGGGCAGGTGTTCGCGTCGCCATTGAGCGTATTCGGGGCTGTAATCCTGCGGCCAGGCAAGTTCGAGCATGTGTCCGAAGCACCATGTCACCACATCTTTGCCGCAGCGGATGCACCCGCTCTCTGTGCGGCCGTTACCCAGGCCGTTGGCGATGGCTTTTGCAAGATTGGGTTTTTCGGCAATGAAAAGTCGCATATCACATCCTCATGCGCCGCGCGGAAGCGGCTTTCTGTTCGTTCAGGGGAAGGGGATTTTCCACAGCGCCCGACGCGGATCGGAGCTTTTCATCAAGCTCCATGTGCAACGCCTGCGACACCTGGTCGCAGAGCGCGGCCAGTTCCCTGGTGGCGGAAGGGTCGAGCCTGAGCGCCATGTTCAGGAAGGCGGGATTCTGGAGGATCAGACGTGCCTTGACGATCAGGTCATCCGTTTCGTCAAAGACTCTGGCGGAATCGGACAAAGAGCGCGAAACGGCCCCGCCGGCCGCGGGACGCGGTGCACCGGAAGCGGCATTTTCCCGGAAGGACACTCCGGTCACGGCATCCCGTTGTTTCTGCATCTCCATCAGTTCCGGCCATGCTTCACGTTTGGGAAACCATTGGGCGGCGGGCTGCTCGCCCGCCTCAAACTGGCGCAGCGTGGTCAGCGCCCGTGCGGCTTCCGAAGCGGCCCGGAAAAGCTCCCCGGCGTCACCGCCGGAAAAGGTCTGGTTCCAGAGCCTGAGCCGTTCGGCCGAACCATGTTCCGGCATGGGCAGGCCGAATTTCGCACTGACCAGCATGGAGAACATTTCAGCCCGCATTTCCTCGAAGGCGCAGCTTTTGAGCGTCTGGGCCTTTACCGGCTGCCGGGCTTCTCGTGAGCTGTGACCGGTAGCCTTGAAGAACTCCCGCAACTTCGCGGCGTAGTAATCGCCCAAACCATGAAAATTCTCCGGGTGCGGCAGTCTGACGGTATCCGTTCCGTGATCGAAGCGCGGCACGCCATTGCCGTGTTCGACAGCCACGCCCGAACTGGCAACGAAGCGTTCCAGCAGCTTATTGCGTTCGGCTTCGGTCATGACGGGAGCGGGCTGTTCTTTTGCGGGGAAGTTTTCAATTTGGGCCGCGTTGAAGACCGTGAAGGGGCACAGCAGAGTCTGACGCCGCACGCCGGGGATACTTTTTGCCTGTTCTTCGGAAACAAAGTTCCATTTCCCGTCCTGCTCCACCGTAAAGAACACATCTTCAGGGCGCAGCACAGTGACGCCGTGTTCTCCTTTTCGGATACGAATGTTCAGGTCAGGATGCTCATCCCTGATAGTCTGGAGCTGCTTGAACGTAAGCCAGCGGTTGTCGTCGTAGCCTTTTTCCATGCCGGTCAGCATCAGGCGCACCATGTTCGCGCCGCCGTATTCCTTTCCTGTCACGGGGCAGAACGGAATTTCTCTCATGGACGGCTGCGGAAATTTCGCTTTTTCGGACAGCGACAGCATAAGCCGGGCAATGCCGCCGACAAATTCTTCCCGAACTTCCCGACTGAGTTGAAAGCGGCTCTTCCTTTCTTTCTGCGGCGTCCGGTTCATTCCAGTTCCTCCCTGATGTTCACAATCACGGTATCCTGCTCATCCTGGGGGTTGATGAATCCAGCTGTGACGGCTTCTTCCCGGCTCATGAGAAAAGCGCCCGCGTCAAGCTGGCGTTCGATGTCCGCCTGGGTGAGCGTGGCGCGCTCTTTTTCAGGAGAACGCCGTGCGGCATCAAACAGGCCGAACGTGTTTCGATTATCCATAGTTTTCTCCATGTATTGGAATTACCAGCGGCAGCGTTTGCGCCACAGGCTTTCAGTGTTTCGTGTTTCCCGAATCCGTCCCATGCAGGCCACGCGGATGGCGCGGCAACAGGCGATGGGCGTCATGCCGGTACGCTGAACAAGGTAAAGGGCGAGGATTGCGGAAAGGGCAATGGCCGCCGTCCACCAGGCCCAATGGAACAACCAGAGGGCCAGGGGAAAGACCGCGCGGGCATCCAGTATGAAGATTTTCGGCGTGAGCGCGGTGTCGCGCCAGAGAATATCAGCCATTGTCCGCCTCCAGTGCAAAACGGGCATCCAGCGCGGAGACGCTGGAATCCTTGAAACGCCGCCTGCTTTCAGGCAGCCAGGATTCCATGAGAAGCATTCGTCGCCACAGGTCGGGGAAATATCCGCGTAATGTCCGCAGCTCATCCAGAGGTTTCAACGGGCAGCAGAAACAACTGACCCGGCTGAAAAAGTGATACAGCCCGTCCCATGTGAAGCCGCGTTTATAGCAGTAGGCCAGCGCGTCGGTCTCCGTGACGCCCCACTCCACAAGCGGATACCTTTGTATGTAGTAGGCGCTGCTCCTTTTGGTAGAACCGTTCAGTCTGTGCGATTCATCGGCGGCGAAACCGACGCAGTGGCGCAGAGGCAGTTCAAGCCCCTTCTGGTGAGTAAGCCCCAGCAGGTGTCCTTTCAGGGCAATCTGTTTCAGATTTGTACACCAGCGCCGCCGTGCGGCGGGCCAGCCGCGCCCGATCATATGCACCTGGCGCGTTCCCCGTCTGGCCACAGGATGTTCTGAAAATATCCAGTCGAACGGGGATTTGTTTGTTTCCACATCTACCGGCAGCCTTGGCCGCAGGCGCGTGATTTTCAGGCCGGTAAAGGCTTCGAGCTTTTCCAGATGCTCATACATTTCGGGAAATTCCCAGCCCGTATCAAAAAATACGACATCAGCCACAGGTTCGCCGTGTTCGAGGAGCATGAGCAGCATGGCCGTGCTGTCCTTTCCCCCGGACAGGGAAACGATGTTAGAAGGTTGCTTCATGGGTATTTCCTTCCTTGCGCTTGCGTTCCGCCAGAATCGCCAGATAACTGTCTCTGGCGATCATGCCGTTGGCAAAGGCCATTTCCGCCGCGTACTGCATTGTCTGGCCGGATTTTTCCAGAATGTTTTCCGTTTGCTGGATGAGTCGTTCCACAGGCGTATCCAGCAGTGTTTCCCGGATGTCAGGGGTGAAGGCCAGATATTCACGCAGCGCGATACGTCCGCTGTTGTCCGGCAGAGGAAGCAGACGCTGCGAGATAACCAGCCGCAGACAGGAAAGCAGAGTGGCCGTGATTTGCGTCCGTTCGGCGAACGGGAAGACGTTGATGATGCGTGAGAGTGTTTCCGGTACGGAGCGGGTATGCACAGTGGAATAGGCGGCGACGCCGATTTCCGCGCTTTCCATCATGCCCCGGAGCGTATCGGGATCGCGGCTTTCCCCGATAAGCACCACGTCCGGGGCCGTGCGCGTGCTGTTGCGTGTGGCCGTCAGAAACGATTTCAGGTGTTCGGGAATCGTGCTTTGCGAAACAGGCCCGCCGGGGCTGGGCACGGCGTCAAAGTCGAACTCAATGGGCGCTTCATAGGTGCTGACATTACGTCCGCCGGTTTCGATGATGCGACGCAGGATGGCGGCCAGCAGCGTGGACTTGCCCGATCCCATGACGCCCGTGACCAGTACCAGGCCGCTGGACGGCATGGCATGGTCAAGAATCCTCTGTTCCACATGAAGGTCTTCCAATGCGGGCGGCATGGAGGGAATGGTGCGGAAGACAATCTTGACGCCGGTTGAATACCCGTCCGCCACCGGCGTGGCATTGCCGCGAAAACGGCGGCGTACTCCGCGCGATTCCTCAATTTCGTGGGCAAAGTCGTAATCGGATTGACCGGATTTGATGAGCGCGGCCACGGAATTGTTTTTGGTCAGCCGTTCAAGCGCGGCCAGCAGTTCATCGGTAGTGACGGCCCGCCGCGTGACCTTTCGCCAGATGCCGTTCAAGCGCATCCATGCGGGCAGGCCGGAACGCAGATTCATATCCGACATGCCGCAATGAGTTCCCCAGAGCAGCAGATCGTTGAGTTCCGTATGCGTCCAGCGGATACGGGGTTCATGCGGGTAGAAATCACTGGCCCCATGCTATTTTCCTCCTTTCTTCCGGGGAGCGGAAGGCGTGGCCGTGAACGCGGAAGGCGCGGTAATCCGGTACACCTTCTGGCCGATGTTCAGCTTGTTGCCGTTATCGGATTGGCGCGTCCCCAGGTTGGAAGATGCGGTATTGACCCGGCTAAGAAGATGCTGCGCGGTAAGCAGATGATAGAGCATGACGCCGCGATAGCTTCGCGCCATGCGGGACACGTTATCGGCATAGAGCTGATCGGCTTCGGCCAGCCCCTGCTTCCAGGCTTCGCGCACCGCCGACCGCCAAATGGCACGTTCCTCCCCGTTTTTCGGCAGCACGGCGGGATTGGGCTGTTCCGGCTTCGGAAAATCATCAGCCATGAGAAATTCCCGCCAGTTGGGCGTAACCGCAATGTACCGGGCCGGTTCCAGCAGTTCATAGGTGGTTTTTGCCGCTGTTGCCGTGGCTCCATCTTCAATACGCATGGATGCTCCAGCCCGCGCGAGCTGCGGCGGCATAATCAGAGCCTCATCCTGCGTCAGCATGAGCGGGGCGAAGTTGAAGGCCGTATCCATGACGGCGCTGTATCGCTCCGTTTCCGCCATGAGCTGGCCGTAACGCCAGGACATGGCGGTCTGAAATGTGACCAGCCGCGCCGCTTCCCTGATGGCGTTGGGCCGCATGAGCTGGACGGCGGTTTTCTCCTTGTTGTCCACCCCCTTCATTTCCAGCAATTCCGCCAGTTCGTCGGGGTCGCCCTTGCGCGGCCCGGATGCGGGATCGGCGGGAAGGTACACGTCAAGTGACTGTTCCGCGCCGTTTTCCCGGTACGCGGCGTCATGGGGGACAAATTTTCCTGTCCCCTTGTCAGCACTGTCGGCGGGGGCAGGGGCGTTGACAACATCCGGCGGCACGGGCGCGGGATTGACGGCTTCATTCTGCCTGACGGAACAACCCGCAAAGCAGATTGTGAGAGCCAGCGGAAGCAGCAGAGAAAAGAATTTGCCGTTGGCCGTGTTTTCCCCGCTTTTTTCAACAATGCGGAAACGCGACAGTATATCGTTCTGTCGGCTGAGATGGCTATACAGCACTATAAAACAACAAATGATGACCAGAACGGCGCATATGCCGAACGCCCAGCAGACGACTGAGGAATCAGCGGCTTCATACCCCTTGCTGAATCCCAGAGTATAACTGTAGTCGTCGATTTTCCGTACAGGGATGGGGGGTGCCATAATTTCCACGGATGTTTTCGCTGTCGCGCTCATGACCGTCCCCCCGCGCCGGAAGTTCTGGCCAGCGTCAGCACCCGGTTGACCGGATCGACGCGCACCACGCCTTGCGGTTGAATCTGCCAGGCGATGTCCTCCAACAGCTCATGCGCCGGGCGGTTCAGGCCGTAAATGACTACCGTCAAAGACTGTGCGGAGGGAGTCCCCACCTCTTTATAACGGTAGCCGAGTTGCAGGCAGATTTCCCTGAGCGCCCCGGAAGCCTCGCCTGTCCAGCCAAGGGAAACAGGCTGGTTCAGCGCGGGATCGGCGGGCGGCAGCAGCGGCTGCATCCCCTGCCCGCGCAGTCTGGCGAGCATGGCGAGTTCGCCGTGAGCCTGTTCCGCCGCCTGACCGAGCGTGACCGAAACAAAATCCCCGGAAGGCGGAACCGGAGGCGCGGCCTTTTCAGCGCAGGTCGCAAGAGCCAGACAGGACGCTATCAATACGGTTCTGGGAAACACGAAGGTACTCCTTATTATAAGGTTAAGAGAGACACGCCCCGCCCGCTACGGGCGTTTGCGGAACCGCAACAGCCAGCGGCACAGCGGCGTAAAGCGGCGGTTTCGTAAAACGGAAATGCGCCAGAGCGTCGTGACAATGCCGAGAAGACAGGGCGGCGCGATACAGGCCAATGCCAGGAAGGAAGTCAGACTGTGAGACCATGCCGCCGTAATGAGACAGGTCAGCATCGGGACGGCGAACACCAGCAGACGCAGGCGCAGGGCTGTGATGACGCCGGGAATATCCGCGTCGGCAATGCCCTAGGCGATAAGCACATGGTGAAAGTTTACCGTCAGCTCCCGTTGCTCCTCCGCCGAACGATGACGCCGGAAAGCGTCCAGTCGGGAACGGAAATCGCCGCGAAGCCCGGTGACATGCCGCCCGGACAGACGGGCTGTATCCAGAATCGTCTGAAGAAAAGCGGGCGTTTTCATGCCGTCCTCCAGTCGGGACAGTTCGCCTCAAACACTGCGCGGGCAAAGCCTGTCGGCGTGGCGCTGCGAAGGTTCGCCCGCTCCGGTGAAGGCGGAAGCCGGTGCATCCTGCTTCCCTGTATCGGCTCAAGTCTTTTGGGGGGCGGCATGATGAAGCCGCCGCCCGTCCACAGGCAGGTTTTCTTGGTGTAGGTATCGTTCTCGCCGCCCGGATAGCCCGCGTAATCACAGGGATCAAAGGTGTAGTCCGGTTTGCGCCAGTACGTTGAGATGGTGGAAACGGGGTTTTCGATGAGGTACGGCGCGCACGTCCATTCCGCGATGCGGATGGAGACGTAGAACAGGCGTATGGACTGGAACAGGGCGAACAGCCCCTTGTCTCTGAACCATCTTGCCCCGGAAACGGCCACATCTGTGCAGGGCGGGAAAAAGGCGGCAAAGGCGATGGCCCTGAACGGCGGCATCCAGTCGCGCATATCCGCGCCGACGCGGATAATGTTTCCCTGTCTTGTTTCTCCCTGCGGATGTTGCACATCGACGCAGTAGCAGAGGTATCCCGCTTCCGCCCAGGGGCGCACCATGTTGCCGGTCAGATCAAAGCAACTGATGACGGTTTTTTTCTTGTCGTCCATGTCAGCTCCTGAAATGCTGTTGCGTGATTCCCTTCCCGGCGGGCAGGGCGGGAGCTTGCGGCGAGGCCGTCCGGGGGGTGTCCGCGCCGGGGGCGGGATTGCTCCATTGCCGCGAAATGTCGCCGCGCAGTTCCCGTGCCCCATGAGCGCCGGAAGAAACCGCATTGGTGGAACCGACAAAGACGTTTTTCACGCTCGTCTGGTCTTCCTTCTCGCCGAGGGCGTGGAATTGCTGGCCTATCCGGTTGGTGACGTGTTCGGGCAGATAATGAATCAGGGAGAAGAATTTGTTTGCCGTCATGATGACGACGATGCCGAGGATGACCAGCATGGCGAACGTGCCGGTAATGCCGATGAGTTTGGTTTGCATGGTTCCGCCGACAAAGATTTCAAAGCCCGCGCCGAGCAGGCGGCCCATCATGTTCATCAGGGTGACGGCGGCGAAGAATCCGCAGACCATGAGCGGCGGACGGACAAGGATGCCGAGCAGAAGAAAGTATCCTCGCTTGCCGTGCTGGCCTGCCGCCCCCTCGCCATCGGGCAGAGCATGGGCGCAGAGCCAGAGCGGCGCGGCTACAAGGGCTTCCACCACGAGGATGATCCAGCCTACCAGAGCTGAAATCCAGCGGATGAACGGAATCGCGGGCAGATAGTAGGCCAGCGCCAGCCCGTAGATCAGGAGCGGCAGAAAGACCGTGAACAGGGCAAAGCTGATGTACTTGTCCAGATTCGGTACAGCCTTGCCCACAAAGGGCAGGGCCTTGCCCATCGAGTGCGCCACATCCACGACGCCGAGCGCCGAAGCCAGCCCCCAGGCCGTGCCGATGAGGTAGTCCCCCACATCGGCTACGGCCATGACGGGATCGCTGGAGGACAGTTTTTCGATGGCTATGGGCAGGATGTTTCCGGCCACAAGCTGATTCAGCGTTGCCCGCAGCCAGTTGCTGATTTCCTCAAAGGCGCGGCCTTCATCCGTGACGGACGGTGTGGCCGTGGTGTCGGAAATCTCTCTTCGGCTGGCGTAGGCGGTCTTGATGTAGTTGGCTACGCGCTCCCTTGTCGCCTCATAGTCCCGCAGGCCGTGCGTCAGCGCCTGAAGCTCCGACATCGTGTATTCGTGCGGACTGTAGGTGATGCCGGAGTACATGGCCTCCCTGACTTCCTGGTTGATCCATGAGATGGACCAATAGGAAGACCCGGCGATAAACCAGCCGTATTGAGCGGCGTTTTCCCTGAACTCATTGAGCTTGTCATGAAGCTGTCCCTGCTGCGCGTAACTTCGCAGGCCGGAAAGGATGGTCGTATTGACCTGATTGGCTGCATCGTACAGGGCGCGAGGCTTGATGGAGGAAGCCGGAGTATCGGGGTCGGCAAGCTGTTGCGCCAGCGGCGAAAGGGCGGAAATGGCCGTGCCAACGGCATTGACCTTTCCCCGGCACAGAGCGTCGCCTTCGTCCACGCAGGAAACCGTGATGCTCCCCGCATTGCCGTTGAAGACGAACCTGTATTCGCCCCCGGCACGAAACCAGTTGCCGCTGTATTTCCATTCTCCGCCCGGCGTGATGTTCAGGCCGCGCCGTTCGTTCAGGTAATACTGGAGCGTCAGCGATTCCAGCGCGCCGTTGGTGATGGAGGCATACTGGGTGACGTTCTGATCCGGAGCCTGGGGAGAAAGCTGCCCGCCATGCTCCACAAAATACTCCGCACCCAGCTCCCAGACATGGTTGCCAAGATTGATGGAAAAGCCGATGCAAGCCAGAATCGCCACCTGAAAGAGCGACAATCCTTTAAAAATGGGTGCCAGAGCGCCCATTGCTCCCACAAAGCGCAAAGGCATCCACAGCGAGCTGAAACGCTTTCCAAAGGGAGTGCCCTCATGGGCCGTCCCGGCCACGGCAACGGCCAGCACCCAGATGAACAGAGCCGATACCACAGCCAGCGCGATCAAGTTGAAGGCGCTGAACATTTCAAGCATCAATTCCGATGCCTGCGAACCGCCGAGACTTGTGCCCCAGCTATCCCACCCCTGTCCGAGAAAGGTGTCCAGAATATGCTTGCTGGCATCGGTTTGCAGGAGGACTTCCGAAGTCGCGGGGATGTCAGACGAGGCCATGACTCTCCTCCTTGCCGATGTCGGGGGTGAGATGGCACAAGAAACGCCGGGCAATGACATTGACTTTTGATATTGATATGGATATTATTGTCAATATCAGAAAAGGAGAACAGCCATGCAGATGCTTTTTCATATCCCTGATCCTCTGGCCGCCCGGTTCAGGCAGATGGTTCCCCCCAGACAGCGCAGCGCGTTTGTGGCGAAGCTGATGGAGCAGGCTCTGCCAGAAGACGATGATCCTCTGTATCGCCTTGCGCTGGAGGTCGAACGGGATGCCGCGTTGAACGCGGAAATGCGTGAATGGCGTGAGGGGCTGATTGCTGACGGCATTCGCGGTGGAGAATATGCCAGGGGAGGACAAGATGCGGCGCGGTGAGGTCTGGTGGGTCAACTTTGATCCGTCAGAAGGCATGGAAATCCAGAAGTGCCGTCCGGCCGTGATCCTTACGGTCAACGCCTTGAACCGGGCGAGGGGAACCGTGGTTGTGGTGCCGTTGTCCACATCGGCGAAGCCGCGCCCTCCTATTGTGGTTCCTCTTCCTTCCGCCGGAAAAACGTCAGTTGCGGTATGCGACCAGCTTTGCGCGGCGGACAAGAGACGGTTCGGGAAAAAAATCGGTGAACTTACCGACAGCGATATGTCCGTCCTGACGGAATCCATGAAAGTCGTTTTGGGGCTGCTGTAACGGAGTGCCATTGTTTTCTCCCTACTGCTGAGCGCCGACCATGCGCGTATAGAGGTCATCCACTTCCTTGCCGGTCGTGCCTTCCATGCGCGTGAGATAGTCCAGCGAGGCAATGACAGTCAGCCTGTCCAGCAAATCCGCATTCTTGCGCGTCAACTCCATCTGAAACGCCTGCATGATAACCAGTTCCCGCAGCAGCCCCGTGTCTGTTGCCGTGGCTATTTGCGCGAACCAGTTCGGGTTCCCGACGCGCATCTGCGAGAGGAGCTTGTATAGCCCGGCTTCCGAGAGCCTGCCGTTCACAATGCCGGGCGGCGTGCCGCTCCCGCCCGCTTCCGACCACTGGTTTTCCGCCCAGGCCGTCACATCTTCCGGCAGCGTGGGCGCGTGGTACACCACATGGTTGTTCAGCGATTCCATGACAGCGGCTACCCGTTCCTCATGAATTTTTCGTGCCGCCGCGTAAGTCTGTCCGGCGGGTGTGTCCTTCTGTTCCTCCGTCACCACAGGCAGGGGACGGGGATTGGCCAGCGTTTTTATGGTCTCATGGGCCTGCGCCACTTGTTCCTCGGTCAATGTGCTTTGCAACGGAAAGAGCGCGTCCAGACTTTCCTGTTGGGAAGGCTGGTCATCGGCAAGCACACGTTGGAGAAACTCCACCGGTTTTTTGCCGGGAGTATTGGCATGGGCCAGTTGCTTTTCACGCATGGCCGCATGGATTTCCCGTCCGGCCTGAGCGCCGAGCTGAATGCCCGCGCCCAAAGAACTGCTTCCGCACAATCCGGCGGGCTGCGCGGCCTTGCCGTACATATCCTCGGTTTTCATGGCTTCGCCCGCCACGGCCTGTCCCTTGAGCGTGGCGGCATTGCTTTCCTTGAGGGCGACCAGCGCCCGCACGATGGTGGCCGATTCCGTCTTGATGGTGCCGATGATGTTCTGCGCGGCCATCAGAATTTCCGAACGGATGGCTTCCGCTTCCGTAGCGGTATAGGCATTGACCGCCTGAATGGTTTCCGACTTTGCCGCGTTGATCATGGCGTTGATGGAGCCGCAGCCGCATCCCCCGGCCCATGCCGAAGCCGGAAGCAGGGCAAGCGCCAGGGCAAAAAAGAGCTTTTTCATTGTTCCCTCGCTATTTCGTTGGCAATTTCCAGAATGACGTTGACGACTTCCCCGTCGGCGTCGCTCTGGTCTTCGACCTTGCGCCTGCGGCGCTCAACTTCGGCCTTGGCCGAACCGCCGGGAAACCGGATGGCCAGCCTCCGCAGGGTTTCGGACGGCCCCAGACGCTGATAGAGATTATTGCGGATAGCCACATCTTCCGTTGTGGTGTTGAACGCCCACAGAGATTGCGGGCCGATGGTCAGACTGAGAACAAGCTGGGACGTACCCGAACCTGTTCTGAACAGGGCGATGAGATTGGAACCGGCCCTGCCGGGTTTGCCCAGCCGCGAAAGCGCGTGACGGCAGGCCCCGTTCAGTCCGAAGCGTTCCGCCAGGTTTTCAATGCTCTTTTCCGTGCCGGAACCGAGGATGACGACCGTGGTGGCAAGCTCGTCCGTGATGATTTTGGGGATGTCGTCGATGGACTGCGTGTACAGCCCGATGCTCAGGTTCCACTTGCGACTTTCGCGGGCCATTGTGGTCATGTCGGCCTGAAGCTGCCCTGCGACCGAGGTGTTGTTGGTAACGCGATGCGCTTCATCGTAGCACAGCCGTTTGGGGTCTTCCCGAATCGCTTCAATCCGTCCGGCGTGGTAGTCCTGATACCGTTTCGGCATCAGGGCGACATCAGCGGGCATGAGGAAGAAACGCGAACCGAGAACGTGCCGCGCCAGCATGTACATGACGGCGGACTGTCTGTCCGCCGTGGCCCCGCCGCGCGGGGCCACCTCGTCAAGGTCGAGACTGACAATCTGCGCGTCACCCAAATCAAACCGTGTGGGTTCTTTCAGGATGACATACGCCTCGATGGCGTCCAGCAGGGAACGCCAGACATTCAGAATGAGGTCTGCATCATACGTATTCTGGACACCCTTGTTCTGCCGAATCTGCGCCCCCACATCGGCCAGCAGGGGCACGGCGTATCTCTGCGCTTGCAGGGCTTCATGGACATGGCCGCGCTCAAAAAGGGCATCGACCACTTCCCACCAGCTTGTGGAGGCATCGCGGCGGATACCTTCCTGGACAATGAGTTCATGCAGTTCCGGCATCGCGTTAGGCTGGTAGAGCCGGGGATGATTGCCGTCGGAAAGTTCTTCGTAGGCGAGGTCAATGGCCCTGCCTATCAGGCCCGGCACACCGTCCGCCGGAGCCGTGACATCCAGCGGCGTGGCCAGCAACGACAGTAAGTTGACCAGAAACGCCTTGTGCGAGGGCAGCGGCTTTCGGTTGCCGAGCGGCGTGTCGAAGGGGTTGACGGCATATTCCGGCGTCATCCTGAGCCGGTGATAGGCGGCAAGGTGTTTTTTGCCTTCGGGCAAGTTCTCTTTCAGGAGCGTAATCAGGCCGGAAGAAGACGGCCCCACATCCACGATGGAAAGCCAGGGCAGGCGGGACAGCCCGGCCTGTGTGACAAAGGCGAAATTGAAGGTATTGAGGAAAACGGATTTCCCCCCGCCCATCGGAGCTACCCCCAAATCAATCCATGCCGCCTGCTCGGAAGAGTTTGGGGCAAAGGGCATGATTTTACCGTCCTGGGTACGGAAGAGAAGGCTCCCCTCTTTCCACGGCGAAGCCGGACGCAACGGCCACATGCCGATGGCCTCCTGAAGCGGCGCGGCTGTGACCGGAGCCGGGCTGGCCGGCATCATGCCGGGCAGGGTTGCGGTAAAGCCGAGCAGCGGATCGCCCAGAGCTTCCGTCACATCGCACGTTCCCCATCCCTGAACAGCTTTGGCAAGTTCCGCAACCCGCCGTCTGAGCAGAAGGTGAGCCTCCTGTTCACTTTCCTGAACACAGGCCCATGTGCAGAGGCAGATGCGGAATCTGACGCAGCACACGCCTTCCAAATCCAGCGCGCGCAATGCTTCCACGGCATTGTTGAGACGCTTGTTATCCGCGTTTGTGAATGCCAGAATCGCGGCCAGCAAGGGCTTGAGGCCCATGTTCAGGCCGCCGTCTTCCAGCAGGAAGGACATGCGGTACGGCAAGCGTTCTTCCCGTCGTGCCAGAACTCGAAAAAAGTCCTGAAAGGGTTTGGGCGTCTGCGGCATGAGCGTCATGATCAGCGGCCCATAGATACGCTCCCCGATTCTGACGGCGCTTCGTGACACCATGCTTCCCTCGCGCGGCCAGAGCTGCGTCCTGAAGTCCGGGTATACGATGTTATGCAAGTTCTCCCTCTGCCCCGTATCCGGGTCAGGCAGACGGAGCGGCAGAGGATCGCCGGGCACAATCGCCCGCCATGCCCGACTGGTGAACTCCGGCGCGATGCACAGGCGGATGTCTTGCAGGGCCTCATGCGCCGAGAGCGGATACGCCAGCAAATCCGCCTGCCGGAAGGCGTCCAGCACACCGGTCAGAAAACCGTTGTGCGCGTCATGCAAGGCGGCGACGGCACGAGCAATCTGCTGGCAGCCCGTGAGTGTGGGCATGGTGGACATGGTCGCATCGCGTTCTTTCAGAGCGGTTTTCCGCAGGCTGCCGGGCAGCACGGCGGGCCGTGTCCAGAGAGCAATCCAGCACTTTTCCAGAGCGCAGAAGCGTTGCAGGGCATGGCCCCAATCCTCCAGAAGCGGACCGATGTGCAGGCCGAGATTGTGCGCCGTCAGACGGGAAGGCTGGAGCAGTTCGGCAATCCGTTCCCCGCTGTTTTCCGGGTCATATTCAAAGAGCGTCTGGATCGCATGGCCCGGCTTGGAAAGCGTGGCCTGGAGCTTTTCCGTCAGGCCGGAGACGATGGCCGTATATTCTTCCACGCCCACATGCTTCAGAGAACCTTCCAGATGAAGAAGGCTGACGAGGCTCCCGTCATCGGCCACCAGTACGCCGTTATCCACCGTTTCCAGTCTGCAATAGCTGTGAACCGGCCCGGCGAACGCTTCCGAGAGAGCGCGGATACCGCGATCCACACCGTTGACAAGTCTATCGAGCATCAGGAATCTCTCTTGAGTACAACTTGCTGAATGGCCACGCCGCGCGGAGTTTTGGCTGTGGACGCGCGGCAGACAAGGACTGTGGCAAGAAGTTTTTGCGTATTTTCCACACCCTGACTGGATTCATAGGAAACAATCAGGGGGAACTCGATTTTCCATGTGGCCTTGCCGCCCACCAGACCGGAAGCGATGATGACCGGGGCGCGTGTGGCGATGGCGGAAGCGGAAAGCCTCTTGTCCCGAATCATGTCCAGAACGCCTGAACTTTGCAGAGAGGCCAGAAAGGACTTGTAGGCCGCGTCATCAAAGTTGGGACGAAGGGTTTCCAGCTTCTCGCGCCATTCCAGAAAGTTGAGCGACATGGCCCCGGTTATGGCGTTTACGGTCCATGTCAGCAGGCCCTCCTGAGTGAGCAGCGGCTGGTCGAGCGGCACCATAGGCGCAAGCCGTAAGTCTGGCGTGGCCGCGAAATATTGCGGCCTGGGCTGGTTCAGGAGCAGGAGGGTTGTGACGGCGATACTCATGCACAGTGCCGCGCTCAGTCCCAGCGCCAGCTTCATGGTCCGGCGGAACTGCGTTCTGTACCAGTCCAGGCCGCCGATGACGACGGCGGCATCCGAAGCGGGCGGCGAGGCATGAGTTTCTGTCATGCTGGGGGCCTGTTCCTGAGAGTCCGGCGTATCTTTTCGTTTTCTGAAGATATTCATACCTCGCCACCTCACGTCTACAGGCCGAGTTCACCCATGCCGGAGGTCTGATCCGAGCCGAACAACGTGGCGGAACCGGAGCCGAGAAACTCTCCCAGGCCAAGCGCCAGTGCGCCGATGACCACCTTGGTCAATCCTCCGGCATAGGTGCTTTGCCCCTGATTTTTTGTAGCCTTGTACATGTCAATAATTTTTTGAGTTATAACTTATTGATATATCTTGTATAAAAATAAATTTGCAAAAAAAATACCCCGGCAACTACCCCAAAAGAAATGGGATAGTACCGGGCGTTGCTGGATTGCGTTGGACATGTAGTAGTTCAGACTTGATCTGACAGTTTACTCCGTCTTGGTGGTGTAAAGTTTGGCAGCTGCCCACTTTGAGTAGGTATCCACAAAGGTTTGCTGGTAAATCCAGCCCACTCCCTTGATAGTGTCCACATAAAAAGTGTCCTGGCTGCCAAAATAGCCGGGATGATGGCTTTCAATCTCACCACACGCCCCATCATCCTGTTTCTTTCGTTCCAGAGCTTGTACCTGGGCCTCGGTCAGGACAATGCCCTAGTTTGCCGACATCTTTTCCAACGCAGTTAGGCGTTGCTTCATGGACGAAAGGTTATGGCGAAACCAGATGGAGCGTACGCCTGACGGTGAAACGAAGATGTCCCTTTTCGCAGATCGTTACTGGCGCTGACCTGACCATGAGCGGAAAAGGCCGTGGCAAACTCGACTACCGCCTGCTCGACCACCATCTTCCTGAGCCGGGCGTTCTCCCCCTCAAGCTGGCGCAGGCGCATAGCATTGGAAACCTCCATCCGACCCTGGTAGGCCCGTCACTTGCAGAAGGCCGCATCCGAAACAGTTTTTGGGGTTGGGGGCACGGACGGCTGCATATTCAGCAAATTAAAAACTGAGTAAGAATTGACTTAAAGTCATTGACCTTTGGTCAATAATTCTCTATGTTCCACCCATGACGAAGAGAAAACTACTCGCACTGGAAACGAAGAAGAAGCTCGTTGAGGCCGCATGCGGATTGCTTATTGAAAAAGGCTTCGATGCCATCAACGTGGAGGAGATAACCAGGGCGGCAAACGTGAGCAAGGGCACCTTCTACACCTATTTCAAGAGGAAGGAGGATATCGTCCTCGAGATAAGTCGCGCGCCTTTCCGGGAAACTGTGGACGAGATTTCGAGGATGGAGGGCATGAGCATTGTTTCCTGTCTCTCCTATTATATGGAGAGATTCGTTTCCCATTTCCAGCGCTTCGGGATCAATGTCTGCCGCCAATGGACGAAGGAAGTTCTCAATCCGCGCAACGCCAGTGACGGCGTGGATGGCGCCAAATGGCTCTATGATCTCGGTGAGCTGAAGAAGCTGTTGCAAGAGGCGATTGAGCGCGGCGAACTTGCGGCTGAAACGCCATTGGAAACATTGGCTCACATCTTCCTAAGCGAGCTTTACGGTCTGATGACAAGCTGGTGCATGTCGGATGGCGATTTCGATCCAGCGCAACACATGGACCGGATCGGCAAAATCCTTGTCGGGCCGATGCTTAAACCATATCTGGAGGAAAGGAATGAAATACCGGAAATTGAGAGAACTTGAAGTTTCGGCGGTTGGAATGGGCTGTATGGGCTTTTCGCACGGCTATGGCGCCACGCCGGAAGAAAAGGAATCCATACGTCTGATGCATCTGGCCCACGATCTTGGCTGCAATTTCTTTGATACAGCCGAAGCCTACGGCCCATACATAAACGAGGAACTGGTGGGCAAAGCGGTGAAGCCGTTTCGCGACAAGATCATTCTGATCTCCAAATTCGTGCCCGTTAACCTCCCCGGCCAGACTGGGGAAAAGCTCTCCAAGCAGGGCGTGAGGAACGCCCTTGAAGCAAGCCTGAAAAGATTGCAGACAGATTACATCGATCTCTATTATGAGCACAGGGTTCCCTTGGACAGCGATGTTGAGGAAGTAGCGCACTGGATGGGTGAGTTCATCAAGGAAGGCAAGATACGCGCATGGGGCCAGTCGCAATCGACTGCGGAACAGATCCGCAAGGCCCATGCGGTCACCCCCCTGACCGCCGTCCAGAGCGAATATTCGATGATGGAAAGGATGTTTGAGAAGGAGGTCATTCCCACCTGTGAAGATCTTAGAATAGGGTTCGTGGCCTTTTCGCCTCTGGCAAGCGGATTCTTGAGCGGCAAGTACGACAGGAACACCCTTTACAAGGGCGATGACGTGCGCAGGGTCATCACAAGGTTTTCACCGGAAAACGTGGACGCGAACCAGCCTTTACTCGATCTCCTGCATGAGTTCGCAAATCGCAAGGGATGCACCCCCGCGCAAATATCTCTTGCTTGGATGCTGAAAAAAAAGGATTTCATCGTTCCCATTCCGGGCATGCGCAAAGAGGAACGGGTGCGGGAAAATCTGGGCGCAGCGGATATAGAGCTGACGGATGAGGAATTTGACGCACTGGAAAAAGCCCTGGACAATATCCCCATCCACGGCAACCGCACCGATGAGGACATCGCGAAGCTCGGAACGGTCAAGTCATCATAGGATAGAGGACGCCGATGGACGGAAAAGTGATTCACATAGTTTGCAGGTTGCGTTGCGCTCCAGAGAATTCGGAGGTGGTAGAGAAACTTGTCCAGGCATTGGTCGAACCGGCCAGGCAGGAAGAAGGGTGCGTGTATTACAAGGCTTTCAGGGAGCGCGACAAGGTTGGTGAGTTTTTCCTGGAGGATGGCTGGAAGGATGATGCGGCCATTACGAAGCATCTCCAGCATCCGAATGTGATCCGCGTTATGAAAGAGCTTGAGCCGCTGCTTTTGCACAAGCCGGTGCTCATTTACGGGTACAGCCTTGCGTAAGCGTGGGGCATAGGGAGAGCTCAAATAAGATGAGCCAGTTTCGACTTGATCTGACAGAGTGGATCGGTGAGACGGAGCTAACTGTCAGATCAAGTCTAAACTAGTTCAGTTAAAAATATTATCACATACGAGGCATAGAAGATGTTCTTTCTCTCTAGGTTTTGTGCTCAATGTGTTCCGCTTCCTGAATAAACTTGAGAATCTGCGCCTCCGTAGGTCGTACATTGGCAATATCAATATCGCCCGCCGTACCAAAGGCATACCAGACCACTCTGCGTCCGTAGTCTATCCGTTCATCACGGTTCTGACCTTTGGGGCGGGCGGGGCTGTGTCTATATAATTCGTTGGCAACCTCCTGCATTGTGTATCCGGCACAACGCATATACAAGGCGATGGTCGCATCCAGCCGTGATTCATCCATCTTTTCCGGAAACCGCTTTTTGACCATTTCCCGATAAGCCGTATACGGAGAAGCCAGTGTGCCGACTCTGGGGAAGTCGCGTTGCCTGACCTCGACGCCGGGAGAGATCCGTTTGCGGAAACGCCAGAGATTACCAAGGTGCGGACTGCGCTTGCCCAGCCAGTGCTTGAAGCGAGGGAGCCGTTTCGTCTGTTCCGACTGAACCTGTTTCTCACGCAATGCCGCGTTCTCCTCCCGCTCCTGTTCTTTCAGGAAATGCCGGGCAATGTTTAGCACGGAAAACCCGTGCCGAGCAAGATGGACTGTAGCCGCCTCGCGACGTTCCCGCTGCCGCTGTTCCAGTTCGTGCCGCTCTTCCTCCCGTTTCTTTCTGGCGTAATGATTCTCTTCGGCCAGATTTTGCCGCTCCTTCTGATACTCCAGCCACTCCTCCCGGCATACATGGCTGACCGGTTCCTGGGCGGGCTTGTGGAATGTCCGCTCAGAATAGAAGCCGGGCTTGAACTCTCCAAGCCGTTTGGAGAGGTTGGAGAGAGAAAAATTCCTGTCTACGCTGGATGCCTTGACCGCCGTGTCTCCCACGAAAATCACAGCGCCGGAACCTTTGCGCACAAAACGCAGCCCCACCATATCCAGCCCGGCGTGAAGCTCCTCCCAGCATGTGGCGTTCTGGATGACGGCGTGGCCGCGCTCCTGCGCGATACGCTGCGCGGACTTTTCGCCCGTGGCGTTTTCAAAGTCTTCCGCTTTGGGCTTGGGCTTCATCTGCTCCCGCCGTTGGAGATTCTTGACCACATGGCCCTGTTGATTGACGCGATAGCGGGCGTTCATCTGTGATGCCCAGCCCTGCCTGTGTTCGATTTCCGCAATTATTTTATGCGCCTCGTTGATGTCGAATCCCCTGTGCGGCTGAATGACTTTCTGTGTGTAGGGATGCGTCCGGTTCACGACAATATGAAGATGGTAGTTACCCGTATTCTTGTGCAGGGCATAGAGCGTCTGGTGTTCGGCAAGCCCCATTCCCCGGAGAAAGAGATTGACCGCTTCGTCCACCTGTTCACGGGAGGGCTGCTCGTTTTCCTGCCACGACAGAATCCAGTGCGTGACCGGCATCCTGCTCTGGATAGATTCCTCTGCAAGGGAAATCATCTCCCTTTTCTGGGCGGCAACAGTCGTTGTCAGAAAATTCCTGCTTCCGGCGTAGGCGAGCTTGTTCTTGCCCCTGTCGTCGTGTTCGGCAAAGATGTAGTCCACCAGACCGCCAATCATGACGGACTTGGACTTTTTGAAGCTGGTGCGCTTGAGCTTTTTGATAATCATCGTCTTTCGCTCAGGGCCTCGATGG
>CALVHG010000179.1 GCA_944327285.1 uncultured Desulfovibrio sp.
GGCCGGAACGGCCGGGAAGGTTCGCGCCGACGCCCCAGCGACACGCGGCGGGCGGGGTACAGTTCAATTAAAGAGACGCCTTCCACGCTCCCGCAAAGGGGGAGTACGGGGGTGCAGGGGGTGTAGAGGGGGAACCCCTCTCACCCCATGCCCCGCGCCGGGCAGGCGACCCGCCGCCCATGCCGGGCAGCAGCCGCAGGACACGATAAAAAGACAGAAAAGAGCCAGCCTCGCGCGAGGCTCTCCGAAAGCGCTCCCCAGAACACGCAAAAAAAGGCCGAAAACGTCCTGTCGCGTCGATTTTCCCCCTTTGCGTGTCTGACGCGAACGCCCGCGCCTTCAGCGATTCAAACGCGCATAGCCCTCACAGGCAACGCGATTGCCCTTATCGCACGCCCTACGATACAAATCTTTCGCTTTGACAGGATCGTAAGACACCTCCTTGGCGTATTCGTAGAGCATACCGAGAAAACACATGGCGTCGGCGCTCCCTTGAGCGGCGGCTTTTTCCCACCACTGGCGGGCAGTGACGAAATCCTGCGGGACGCCTTTCTTAAACGCATATATCTTGCCGAGGTTGAACTGAGCGTCAGCGAGCCCCTGTTCAGCGGCTTTTTCATAGAGTTCTTTTGCTTTCTTATAATCTTTTTCCACGCCTGTTCCGCGGTCGTACATACGCCCAAGCTCATTCTGAGCAACGGCGTCCCCCTGTTCCGCCGCGCGTTTCGTATCTTCAAAGGAAGCGGAAAACGCAATGGAACAACAACAGAAGTGCATCACGATAACAACGAATGACAATAGTGCTTTCATAGCGATTCATTCCTTACGCAAGGCGTTTTATTACCACAAGAACACGCTCAAACGTTCTTCCGTCAAAAAGCTCCCGCAGACTGCAAGGCAACTCCCAAAAGCATGAGCAATCCCGCCGTTTCCTTTCCGGGCCGGGCCTGCCGCTTCCGTCCCTTTGCGGACGCTGCCCCGCTGCCCGCGCTACCAGAGAAAAAAATTCTTCTGCTGCCGATAGGGAACGCTGTTATATTTTTTGCATTTTTTGCACGCCTTGAATCCCGCCGCCCGCGCTTCCTTTATCGTATTAAAATAGGCGTAGCAGTCCTTGCAGTTATACTGCGGACATGTTCTGTTATGAAATTCATGCGTTTTGACGTTGCCGTGATACCTGCCGACAGTCGCGGCAAAAGATTGCGGCAGCGCAAGAAAAAGCGCAAGACTCAACGCGGCGACACACAACGGCGCGGGATGCCGCCGCCAAATAAACGTCATAGCCATTCGTGCTCCATCGGACGGCGGCCAGTTTCCTCAAATCACGACGCGGATAGAGACTGTTTTTCCGCGTCCTGTTCCGCCTGCGAAACTCGCGCGGCTCACAACGGAAGAACGCCGTCCCAGTCATAGGCCGTATTGAAACGCCAGAGGCGCAAAGGTTCGCGATTCGGATGCGTCCTGTCCGGAATCGGGCGCGGCGTTTCAAAAAAATGCAGCGCGTCCGGCCGAAAACGCACATCAAGAAAAAAGATGGCGTCCTCTGTTCTGGTCGGCGGCAATCCGGCAACATCACCCCGGATTTGTTTCACTTCCCCGCGCATAATGTCAAGCTGCCCCCGTTCCTCGTACTGCCGCCATGCCCATGCGGCCTCTTCCCGGCGCAGAACAAAGGCCTCCTCCAGCCAGCCGACGGCAAGCGACATCCCGTTTTCGTAGACAAACAGCAGGACTTTTGCCTGCTTGCCGCTGTGGGCATGACTGCGCGTCAGCAATGACGGGATATGCCCATAACGCCAGTCCCCTTCAAGGCCGGGATACCCGGAAAGCGTCCACTCCCGACGCGCAAGCCACTCCTCGAAACCAAATCCGTAACGGGCCTTGTGCCCGGAAACATTGCCGACAGACGGCGCGGGATGATGCCATCCCGCGCTGTTGGAGCAGACACGACACATCTTATAAAGCATAATGCATTCCCCCGCAGGTTTTCTGCCCGCATAGCATATTTTCGTGCGGAAAGAAAAGCCCGCCCCCGCCGCAACGCGCGTTATGCGGAAGGCGGAGAAGCCGCGCCGCGACAGCTCCGACAGCCCCGCGACAGCCAGCGCCGGCGGGAAAAAGGCAAAGGCCGCTCCGCAACATCGGGGAACGGCCTCCCAGGGCGTGTTAACAGTATTCGTAAGTTGTTCTGGGGGAGGGGAACCCCTTGCTCTGCTGTCGATGCCCGTAAGGCTCCTGCGTCGCCTAACGGGCACGGCCTGCGGCCGCCCTTCGGGTCGCTGGCTAGCGCACAAAGGGGTTCCCCTCCCCCAGACCCCCACCCTTCCCCAAACGCGCTTTATTCGGGAGGATGACGCTACGCGGAAACGTCGACGCCTCCCCCGCGCCGCCGTCCCCCGGAGACACCAACGCAAAAAAACAGAAATACCCCGCCGCCCGAAAACAAAGGCCGCCCCTCAACTTCGAGGAGCGGCCTTTCCACGCGCCTTGAAACGCCGAACAACTTCACCCCCACAGGCGTGGGGAAGACTACAAGATGCAGCTCAACGAAGTTGTGAGCATCGAAACACCCCCACAGGCGTGGGGAAGACCGGAGGCTTTCGCCAGCGCGGTACAAGAAACAAGAAACACCCCCACAGGCGTGGGGAAGACGGAGTTCCGTCGGGGCTACGGTAAAAATCTTGGGAAACACCCCCACAGGCGTGGGGAAGACCGACGTTGGCAAAGTCTTGGCTGATGCCTGTCGGAAACACCCCCACAGGCGTGGGGAAGACGCGGTTGCTGTCGTGTGTTTCGCGGCTGATACAGAAACACCCCCACGGGCGTGGGGAAGACGCGCGGCGAATTATCAGGCCGTCATAAAAGTTGGAAACACCCCCACGGGCGTGGGGAAGACAGCGTGATTTTATTATATTTTTTATTAACTTCTATTTTTACTCTTATTTCACGACTGCCGCAAGCCGCCCGATGCACCCCTGTTCACCGCCCGGCACAATCGCCCTCGTCGATTTTCCGCCTCCACTGCCGCCCGTCATTTCCCGCCCCCACCGCGCCGATGCTTCCTTTGTCCGTCGGCCTTCTTCTGCCGCCGCCCGAAGCGGTTCCACTTTCGCCCCTTGCTTTGACGCAGCGATGGCGCGGGCGCGAAGGCGATCCCGTGCGCCCGGAGGGCGGACGGAGCGCCGCAGCAGGCGCGGACATCGCCCGGC